>QIKY01000232.1 GCA_003233175.1 Planctomycetaceae bacterium
CAGCCCACGTCGTTCCACTCCAGCATCAGCAGTTGCCAGGAATGTCATCTTGAACATCGGGGGCGCGGAAAGCGGCCCACCAATATGGATCACTCGGCGCTGGCCAAGATCGGGCTTCGACAGTTGCAAAGCGACGACTCCCCAGACAGCGAAGACCGCCTGCTGGCCGAGCAGTTGGCGAGCTGGATTGAAACGAGCCGAGCGAAATCCGACGGTTCGCCGCCGCATGCGCACATCACGCCAGCGGAATCGGTTCTCAACTGCGCCACGTGCCATTCCAACGACGACCGCCATTTCAAACTGTTCGGCCAAGATTGCGCGCAGTGCCACGCCGCCGACCGCTGGACGATCCCGGAATTTCGCCATCCCTCCGCCACCTCAATGGACTGCGCCCAATGCCATCAGGCGCCGCCCAGCCATTACATGGGGCACTTCAAAATGATCTCCGCCCGCGTTGCCGGGAAGCCGCACGCACGCGTCGACCAATGTTTTCAATGCCACCAAACAACGTCTTGGCCCGACATTCGGGGCGCCGGCTGGTACAAGCACCATTAATAAAACAGGGAAACCGTTGTTTCACGTTTCCTCAGGGCCGCATGACGCCGCACGCCGGCGCTTCCCAGCCAAGCTGGTGGTGGTCTGATAGGAGTGCGTCAAGGCGGCGAACAGCCTCATCGGGCAGGGCGGCCATGCGGCGAGAACGCATGTCGATATACGCGCCCACGACTTCAAACGTGGCCGACACATCGTGCTTGTCTTGGTTGGTCATGAAATGGATCGCATGGAACCGTTTCTCCGTCCTGCCAAGCACGCGGGAATGGATCTCGACGTTCTGGCCCACGCGAACTTCCGACAAGTAGCGAATGTGCGACTCCAAGGCAAAGGTTCCAGCCTGATCTTTTTCCAACTGCTCCCAAGTGATGCCAAGGCGGTCGAACAGTCCGCCCATTCCCAAACTGAACAGATGCGTGTACCACATGACGTTCATGTGGCCCATGGCGTCGAGGTACTCTTCGGGAATGGTTGTGGCGTGAGTGAGAGGCAACCGCCTGACGTCTGAGATGTCTAATAAGATTTTCGTCATAACGCTAAATTGGCGATGTAGCATCGTGCGAGGAATAAGCGTCGCCTTGCGAAAGGCGACTAGAAGACTGTTATTTCCCGAACGCTCCTTAGTGCTTATGGAGGTCGTCGTTGGCTTGCTGGGGATTGGCAATCGGACTCAACGGTTGGGGGATGTTGCGTCCTTGGCCAAAGTAGGGTGAATCGCCGGGAACGGCCCATTGAACGGCGTTGGCCAAAATGCGCGTTACGCCTGGGTTTTTGTAGATCGGGTAGGTTTCGTGTCCTGGTCGGAAGTAGAAGATTTTCCCCTTGCCGCGGCGGAACGTGCAGCCGCTGCGCATCACTTCACCGCCCTCGAACCAACTGATAAACACCAGTTCGTCGGGCGCGGGAATGTCAAAAAACTCGCCATACATTTCGGCGGCCGGCAATTCGAGATATTCCTCTTCCAGCCCGGCTGCAATCGGATGCCCCGGCGCCACCACCCACAACCGCTCGCGCTCGCCGGCTTCCCGCCAACGCAGCATGCAGCTGGTGCCCATCAGTTTACGGAAGATTTTTGAGCCATGGGCCGAATGCAGCACCAGCAGCCCCATTCCCTCCAGCACGCGTTGCTGCACGCGCTCGACGATTTCATCGGCCACCTGATCATGCGCCGCATGGCCCCACCAGAGCAGCACATCGGTTCCAGCCAACACGTCTTCGGTCAGCCCATGCTCCGGTTGGTCGAGCGTTGCCGTTCGCACCGAAACCTGCTCGCCCAATTGTGCTTGCAAACCGGCGGCAATGGCCGCGTGAATGCCGTCAGGATATAGCTCCCCCACCAAGGCGTTCGATTTTTCATGCACGAACTCATTCCAAACCAAAGCGCGAATCGGGCGGGCGGCCATCGAAAGACTCTCCATATTGGGTGGGGCGTCGCGGAGGGTTTGAATGTACCAGGAGCGGCGCGGAGCGGCAAGATTCCAGCACGGCGGACGCCGCACCAGGCAATGCGTTTAGCACCTACTTGACGGCCCCTCGGGCGCGCGTCACGATTGCCCTGCGCGGCGGGTCTTCTGTTTTCCCGGAAAGCCCGTTTTGAAATGAACGTGCGCGGGCTTCCTCAAGAGAGTATTTTGAAATGTCTCGGAGCGGCAAGGTTTTTCTGGCGGTTGACATGGGCGCTTCGAGCGGCCGGGTGTTGGCCGGCGTGTTGAACGACGACGGCCTTCGTTTGGAGGAGATTCACCGCTTTCCCAACGGCGGCGTGGCCGCCAATGGCCGCCTGTATTGGGATGTCTTGCGGCAATGGACCAACGTCAAAGACGGCTTGCGCGCCGCGGCGGCAAAAATGCAGGATGTTGTCAGCGTGGGGGTCGACACCTGGGGCGTCGATTTTGGTTTGCTCTCGAAAAACGGCGAACTCCTGGGCAACCCCTATCATTACCGCGACCACCAAACCCGCGGCATGATGGAAAAGGCCTTTGCCACGGTCGATCGTGAAGAGATATTCGCCGCCACCGGCCTGCAATTCATGGAGCTGAACACGCTGTATCAATTGCTGGCCATGCAGCAAGCCGGTTCGCCCGCGCTCGACGCCGCCCAGCATTTTCTCATGATGCCCGACCTCTTCCATTGGCTGCTGACCGGCCGGGTGTCGAACGAATTCACCAACGCCAGCACCACGCAGTTTCTAGACCCCGCCTCGCGCGATTGGGCGATTTCCCTTCTAAAAAAACTGGATCTGCCGACGCATCTTTTCGGCCCCATCACTTCGCCCGGTTCGAGTCTGGGGCCGTTACAGGCGTCGGTTGCCCAGAGCGTCGGGCTGGCGGGAGTGGAAGTCGTGATTCCCGCCACACACGACACCGCCAGCGCCGTGATGGCGGCCCCTGCGGCCAGCCAACCCGGCGATGCGCCCGATTGGTGTTATATCAGCAGCGGTACGTGGTCGTTGATGGGAGTCGAGGCCCCCAGCCCGGTCGTGACGCCAAAATGCCGTGAACTGAACTTCACCAATGAGGGCGGCGTGGCCGGGTCGACGCGTCTGCTGAAGAACATTGCAGGACTCTGGCTGGTGCAGGAGTGTCGCAGAATTTGGACCCAAGCCGGCCACGAATTCGGTTTCGATGAACTGGTGCGGCGGGCCAACGCCAAGGCGCCGCTGCGGCACTTTGTCAATCCTGACGATCCACGTTTTGTCGCCCCCGCCGATATGCCGCAAACCATTGTGGCTTATTGCCGTGAAACGGGGCAAACGCTTCCCGACGACGAAGGCGCCATCATTCGCTGCGTTCTGGAAAGCCTCGCGATGCGTTATCGCTTTGTGCTGGGCTGTTTGGAGGAGCTTACCGGCCAGCGTATTGAAACGATTCACATTCTGGGCGGCGGCGTGCAAAACCGACTGTTGTGCCAGATGGCCGCCGACGCCTGCAATCGGCGCGTGGTTGCCGGTCCGATTGAAGCCACCGCCATTGGCAACGTGATGATGCAAGCCGTGGCGGCAGGTGAAGTCGGCTCGATTGCGGAAGCGCGGCAGATTATTCGCAAGAGTTTTGACGTCGAGGAATACACGCCGCAAGATCCCCAACTCTGGGAAGACGCCTACCCGCGTTTTTTATCACTTTTGGATCGGGAGTAACGAAGCCGGCGAAAGCAAAATCAATTTTATCACGAGCTTTCTTTTGGATGGTCGTAGTGGAGAGAAAACATTATGGTGAACGTGGGTATTGTCGGCGTCGGTTTCATGGGCCTGATCCATTACTTGGCCTACCAGCGGGCGGAGGGCATTGGCGCGGGCGCCATTTGCACGCGGAGCGAGAAAAAACGCGCCGGCGATTGGCGCGGCATTCAAGGTAATTTCGGCCCGCCCGGCGAGCAGATGGATCTAAAAGGAATCAGCGCCTACGCCGAGTTGGAGGAACTCTTGGCCGACGACAGCATCGACGTGGTTGATCTGTGTCTGCCGCCGCACCTGCATGTTGAGGCGGCATTGAAATCGTTTGCCGCCGGCAAGCACGTGTTCTGCGAAAAACCGATGTCGCTCACGCCCGCCGAATGCGATCAAATGGTGGCCGCCGCCGCAGACGCCAACAAGCTGCTGTTCATCGCCCATGTGTTGCCGTACCACGCGGAATTCGCCTACGCGTGCCGGGTGGTGCGCAGCGGCGAATTCGGAAAACTGCTGGGCGGGCATTTCAAACGCGTCATTTCCGATCCGCTCTGGATTCAGGATTTTTATGACCCTCGCGCCGTGGGCGGTCCTTTGATTGATCTTCACGTACACGACGCCCACTTCATTCGCTTGCTCTGCGGCATGCCGACCTACGTCGAAAGCCAAGGACGCATGCGGGGCGAAGTCGTTGAATACTGCAACACGCTGTTCACCTTTGACGATGCGAATTTGGTTGTTAGCGCGACCAGCGGCGTGATCAACCAACAGGGGCGTCCGTTCACGCACGGCTTTGAAATCCACCTCGAACGGGCCACGCTGCTGTTCGATTTCGCCGTCATCGGCGGTCAAGCCGAAATGCTCATGCCGCTCACCGTTCTGACCAACGCGGAAACCGACAATGTCATCCAGCCCGACTTGGGCGGGGGCGACGAAATCAGTCCTTTTGTCGGCGAGATTCAAGAAGTGGCGCAGTGCGTGGCGGCGGGAAAAACCTCGGAACTTCTCGATGGCGGCCTAGCGCGCGACGCCATTGTGCTCTGTGAAAAACAGACAGAGTCGGTCGTCAGCCGGACGAAAGTGGCGGTGTCGGCGTAGGTTCGGCGAATGGCCCTGTTGTTTATACACGTCCTTCGACTCCCGACGCTTTCCTTCGTGTCCTTCGTGGTGAAATTAGTCGTTCGGCATTGAAAATCGTTGGCCAGATCGGTTCACCACAAAGGACGCGAAGAGCACGAAGCATGGAATAGGTTATCGGACAGCCTGCTGATAGGTCCGGCAGACAGAACGCCGCCGGTTCGCTAAAATGTCGGCGAGCGTCTTTCTCACCAACACACGTACACCGAACCGACGAATCGCCATGAGTAATAAGACCGTTTTTGATCCGTTCCAAGCCCGCGACACTTTCGATTCCGGCGCTGGCCCGGTGGGCATTTACCGAATTTCCAAACTCGGCGAACTCGGCTTCGGCAATATCGCCGAACTGCCGTTCTCGATACGCGTGCTGCTGGAGGCGGTGTTGCGCGGCTGCGATGGTTTTTCCGTTACCGAAGAGGATGTCAAAAACCTCGCCGGATGGAACGCGGCGGCGCCGGCGAAACTTGAAATTCCGTTCAAGCCGGCCCGCGTGGTCTTGCAAGATTTTACCGGCGTGCCGGCGGTGGTTGATTTGGCGGCCATGCGCAGCGCGATTGCCCGCCTCGGCGGAGACCCTAAAAAAATCAATCCCCTGATCAACGTCGACCTCGTGATCGACCACTCAGTGCAAGTCGACCGATTCGGCAGCGAAGGCGCCTTGCAGTTCAATATCGAGCGAGAATTCCAACGCAACGGCGAACGTTATGAATTTCTGCGTTGGGGGCAACAGGCGTTCGATAATTTTCGCGTCGTGCCGCCGAACGTGGGCATTGTGCATCAGGTCAACTTGGAATTTCTGGCCAGTTGCGTTTTGTTGCGAGAAGATAAAAAAGGCCCCGTGGCGGCGCCCGATACGCTGGTCGGCACCGATAGCCACACCACCATGATTAACGGTCTGGGCGTGCTCGGCTGGGGCGTGGGCGGCATTGAAGCCGAAGCGGTCATGCTGGGGCAACCGCTTTACATGCTGATGCCGGAAGTGATCGGCATGGAGCTCATCGGACGCCTGCCCGCCGGCGCCACCGCGACCGACCTCGTGCTGACGGTGGTCGAACTTTTGCGAGCCGAAGGCGTGGTGGGGAAATTCGTGGAGTTTTTCGGCGCCGGCGCGGCGTCAATGAAACTGGCCGACCGGGCCACCATTGCGAACATGGCGCCCGAATACGGCGCCACGATGGGTTTCTTCCCGATCGACGAAGAAACGCTCGGCTATCTGCGACGCACCGGCCGCGCTGAAAAAGACGTGCAACTTGTCGAACGCTACGCCAAGGAGCAGGGCCTGTTTTACTCGCCGGCCGATCCGGCGCCGAAATACACCAAGGTTCTGCAACTCAATCTGGAAAGCGTAACGCCCTCGCTGGCCGGTCCGAAGCGTCCTCAAGATCGCATCGCGTTGTCCGAGATGAAGGAGGCGTTTGCGAGCACGTTGCGGGCGCCGGTGAGCCAGCGTGGTTTCGCCCTCGAAGGCGACGCGCTTGCGAGCAGCGGCACGGTGAAAAACAACGGCGCTTCGGAAAAGATCGGCCACGGGGCGGTGGTCATCGCCGCGATTACCAGTTGCACCAACACGAGCAATCCTTCGGTGATGTTGGCGGCCGGTTTGTTGGCGCAAAAAGCGGTGGCGAAAGGTTTACACTCCAAACCGCATGTCAAAACTAGTTTGGCGCCGGGCTCGCGCGTGGTCAGCGATTACCTCGACCGCGCCGGTCTGACCGAACCGCTGAAGCAGTTGGGCTTCCATACCGTGGGCTATGGCTGCACTACTTGCATCGGCAATAGCGGCCCGCTGCCGCCGCCCGTTGCCGCCGCGATTGAAGAAGGCGACTTGGTCGCTTCGGCCGTGTTGAGCGGCAACCGCAACTTTGAAGGGCGGGTCAATCCGTTGGTGAAGGCGAATTATCTGGCCAGCCCTCCGTTGGTGGTGGCCTACGCGTTGGCCGGCACGACCGATATCGACCTCACGCAAGATCCGCTGGGGCAAGACGCCGCCGGCAACGATGTGTTCCTGCACGATATTTGGCCCACGGCGGAGGAAATTGAAGCGGCCGAAAAGGCGGCGATCACGCCGGAAATGTTTCAGAATCGTTACGGCAATGTTTTCGCCTCGAACGAAACCTGGAACAACATCGCGATTTCCGGCGGCGATATTTACGATTGGAACGAAGCCAGCACCTACATCCAAGAGCCGCCCTTTTTACTCGGCCTCACGATCGACCCGCCGCCGGTTTCATCCATTCACGCTGCTCGCGTGTTGGCCTTGTTGGGCGACTCCGTCACGACCGACCACATCTCGCCCGCCGGCGCCATTGCGGTTGATGGGCCGGCCGGAAAGTATCTGGCGGAGCACGGCGTGGCTCGCGAAGACTTCAACAGTTTTGGTTCGCGCCGCGGCAACGACCGCGTCATGCACCGGGGCACGTTCGCCAATATTCGCATTCGCAATCAACTGGCGCCCGGCACGGAGGGCGGCGTCACGCGGCATCTTCCCGACGGCGAAGTTATGTCGATTTACGACGCCGCTCAAAAATACCAGCAAGAGGGAACGCCGTTGGTGGTGCTTGCCGGCGCGGAATACGGCACCGGCAGCAGTCGCGATTGGGCGGCCAAGGGAACCTTACTGCTGGGCGTGAAGGCCGTGATTGCCGCCAGCTTTGAACGCATCCATCGCAGTAATTTGGTCGGCATGGGCGTGCTTCCGCTGGAATTGACCGACGGCCAAACCTGGCAGTCGTTGGGACTGACCGGCGAGGAAACCTTCGATATCGAGGGCGTCGAAACCATGACCCCGCGCGGCCAGCTCACCGTGAAGGCCACCACGCCCGCCGGCGAAACGCGGGAGTTCCAGGCTGTGGTCCGCATCGATACGCCGGTCGAACTGGAATACTACCGCAATGGCGGCATTCTTCAGACCGTGCTGCGGAATCTGGCCAAGTCATAATTTGCGAAAACGTTCGGACGTTGTTTTTGCCTCCTCGATTCGTTAAGCTGCCGCTTGACCGTATCAATCTATTGACCGGAGGCCGAACCGATGCTTCAGGTGCTGGGAGGGAATACTGGCGGGGCAGGGCGGTTTTCCCGCCGACGATTACTCGAAGCCGGCGGCGCCGGCTTGTTGGGCGTCTCGCTGGCGAAAGTATTGGCCGCCGAAGCGACGCTGCCGTTCCAGAACGCACGCGCTAAATCGGTCATCTTTTTGAATCTGTTTGGCGGCCCCAGCCAACTCGAAACGTTCGACCTCAAGCCCGACGCTCCCAGTAAAATTCGCGGCCCTTTCAAGCCGACGCCCTCGCGCACCGGCGGGCTGCTGATCAGCGAGCATCTTTCGCGTTGCGCGGCAATCTCGGATAAGTTCGCCGTCGTGAAGACGATGTCGCATCCGTTTAACGACCATAGCGGCGCCGGGCATTACATCCAAACGGGGCGAAAATGGCACTTGCCGATCGGCGGCGGTTTCAATGTAACGCCCAAGGATTGGCCGGCCATGGGCGCCGTGGTGAAAATGCTTTCGGAGAAAACGGCCGGCGGTCGGTCGTCGGAATTGCCGCCCTATGTGGTGGCGCCGAACTTTCTCGGCCGCTTGCAAGAATACAAAGTGCAATTGCGGCGGCCCGGTGAAACGGCCGGTTGGCTGGGCCGGGCGTTCGATCCGCTGGTGACGCGCATCGACAAACGCGAAGCCCAGGACAATCCCTATTTTCGCGACTGCACCGACGCCGAACTCCGCTTCGAAATCGAAGGGCTGCAAACGCGCGAAGGCATTACGCTCGAACGTTTGGGCCAGCGGCGGTCGTTGCTCCAACAGTTCGACCAGCAGCGGCGTTTGGCGGATCGGAGCCGTGACATCAGCGCCTTCGATCAATTTCGTCAGCAGGCCATGGCGCTCGTGTCTTCGCCGAAAACACGTCAGGCGTTCAACATACAGAGCGAACCCGACAAACTCCGCGACCAATACGGCCGTAATCTGTTTGGGCAATCGACGCTCGTGGCGCGACGTTTGGTCGAAGCCGGCGTGCGGTTCGTCACCGTGCATTACGATTGTGTTGACGGCTACAGTTGGGATTCGCATCGCAGCAGCCAATACCTGGAAAAACATCTTATTCCCGGGCTCGACATGGCGTTGTCGGCGCTCTTGACCGATCTCGACCAGCGCGGCTTGCTCGACGAAACGCTGGTCGTCGCGATGGGTGAAATGGGCCGCACTCCCAAAGCCAACGACAAATGGGGACGCGGCCATTGGAGCACGCTCTTTCCCGCCGTGATTGCCGGCGCCGGCATTCGCGGGGGCGTTGTTTACGGCGAAACCGATAAAGACGCCGCCTACGCATTGGAGAATCCTGTCAGCCCTGAAGACTTGGCCGCCACCATTTTTCACGCCTTGGGAATCGACCCGGCCTATCGTATCTACGACGCCCAACAACGGCCTCATGAAATCGTCTCCGGCGGCTTGCCCTTGTTCGACCTCTTCGGTTAGGAGCCGCGAAAAAAGGCGCCAGTTGGTCAGCGAAAAAGCCCGGCATTTCCAAAATGCCGGGCTTTTAATGTTTGCCAACGGAATTCACCGTGTCGTTGCGTTATACTTCACACGGCTGGCAATGGCTCGTTTAACGGCAAGCCGAAGGCGGCTGCGTTTTGAGCCCACACGTACAGCCAAGGAAAAAACGCAGCCGCCTTCGGCTTGCCGTTAAACGAAAAATGCGACATTTTCAACCGTGCGCGGAATATTCACAAAGATGTCCGACCCTCCGAAGCCGCCTGTAGCCACAAAGCGGCGAAGTTTGCGAGCCACGCTGGCCTACGACGGATCCAACTACGCCGGTTGGCAGGTGCAGCTTCGCGCCCGCACACTGCAAGGCGTGTTTGAACAGGCCTTGCATAAGATCACGAAGGAAGAAGTTCGCGCCACCGCGAGCGGTCGCACCGATGCCGGAGTCCATGCGTTGGGGCAAGTCGTGGGATTTCAGGCGAAGTGGCGCCCCGAAGCTTCAGTCATGGCCGCCGCCCTCAACGCCAGCTTGCCCGCCGACATGCATGTATGGGGCGTCGAGGAAGCGCCGCTCGGTTTTCACGCCATTCGAGACGCGCGGAGCAAGCGGTATCGTTACGTCATTCGTGATAGCGCCCAGCCAGACATCTTTTCCCGACTATACGCCTGGCAGACCCGCCATCGGCTGGATGAAAACGCCATGCGCCAGGCCGCCGCCCGCTTGCTCGGCGAACACGATTTCGCCAGCTTCGAAACCGCCGGCTCCCAGCGCGCCACCACCGTGCGCACGATTACCGATCTACAAGTCGAACGAGAAGGTGAACGCATCGTGATCGAAGTTGCCGCCAACGGATTCTTGTATAATATGGTCAGAAACATTGTTGGCGCGTTGTATGAAGTGGGGCGCGGCGCGCAGGCGGCCGCTTGGCTGGACGACGTCTTGGCGGCGCGTAGCCGTCGCAGCGCGGGAGTAACTGCGCCGCCGCAAGGTTTATTTTTGGCGCACGTCGATTACGATCAATAAAAGCGCGCGACGAAACGCAAATTGTAACCCAGCAGTGAAGCCACGGAGTTTATAACGCGACCCCCGGCGGCAAAAACAATTTGCCACAGAGTCCACGGAGGACGCCGAGAAAGGCGACACTCATTGTTCGAGCGTCCGCAAGAGTAGGGCAGGGCGGTTGTGAGCAGGGCAGGGGGGGTGACCGTGAAATCAAACAAACAGTGTTTACGTAGCAGATGGATTGTGATATCGCCATGCGCATCGCTCATGTCATTACGCGCATGATTATTGGGGGCGCCCAGGAAAACACGCTCTACAATTGCGCCGATCTGATCCAACATTACAACGACGAAGTGTTGCTGCTCACCGGTCCGGCTGTCGGCCCCGAAGGCGATTTGCACGACCGCATTCGAGCGGCGGGAGTGCCGGTCAAGCTGCTGCCCGAATTGCGGCGAGAAATCCAGCCGCTGCGCGATTGGCGGGCGCTGGCGAAAATTCGCCAAGCGTTGGCCGCGTTCCGGCCCGATGTGGTCCACACGCACAGCGCGAAGGCCGGTTTTCTCGGCCGGCTGGCTGCTTGGAATTTGGGCGTTCCGGCTGTCATTCACACCGTACACGGCGCGCCGTTCCATCCTTACCAGGGCAGGGGGGCGCGAACGTTGTTTCGCTGGTGTGAGACGTTCGCGGCGCGGCGTTGCCATCATCTGGTAAGCGTGGCCGACGCCATGACCGACATGCTGGTTGCCTCGGGCGTGGCGCCGCGGAGCAAATTCACCACGGTGTACAGCGGGATGGAAGTCGAGCCGTTTCTCGATGCGCACCAACACCGTGAAGCGGCGCGGGCTGAATTCGGTTTTGGCGAAGAGCATGTGGTGGTCGGCAAGATCGCCCGGCTGTTCAATCTCAAAGGACATGTGTATTTGATTCAAGCGGCCAAGCAAGTGGTCGCCTTGCAGCCGAACGTGCGTTTTCTATTGGTGGGCGATGGCGTTCTTCGTGGTCAATTTGAAAGCCAGATTCGCCAAGCCGGGCTGGCGGACCATTTTCACTTTACGGGCCTAGTCGCGCCATCACGGATTCCGTATTGCCTCTCCGCGATGGACCTTCTCGCCCACACCAGCCTGCGGGAAGGGCTGGCGCGCACGCTGCCGCAAGCCTTGATCGCGGGCAAGCCGGTGGTGAGTTACGATATTGACGGCGCTCGGGAAGTGATCATTCCCGGCGAAACCGGCTATTTGCTGCGGCCGGAAGCGGTCGACGAACTCGCATCGGCAATCGTCGAACTGGCCCAGGACAAAGCTTTGCGCCAGCGCCTCGGCGCCGAAGGGCGACAACGATTCACCGACCAATTTCGTCATGAAACCATGACCCGCCGCCTCCGAGAAATTTATCAAGAAACTTTGCGGGGCAGGGCGGGGCAGGGCGGTAAAGAGTAGGGCAGGGCGGTTGAAATATTGGCGTTTGCGGGAGAGGGTTGGAGTTCGTGCTTCAGCATCTGTCCAAGATCTATATCGTGCGATGGCGTTGGGGAATTCTCAGCAAGCCGGAGGCTTGGCAGCCATTAGCCGGTGGTATCGCTGCGCGACCACCGGCTAATAGCTTTTATCCTTCCAGGATATGAAACCATGGACCAGCCGCCGGGAAATCTATCGCGAGACGCTTCGGGGCAGGGCAGGGCGGTTGAGACAATTTTCCCTGACCTTTCTTTCGTCAGGTCGCTAAGATAAAATTAACGGTGTTTCGAGCGGCTCGCGATTTTGCAGCGACCAAATGCAACGCCTCGGCTTGTGGCCGCTAGAGGCAAAGCGGTTCTCAATGTTCTGAACGGAAGAAAATCGGTGTCTAAATCGTTTGAATATATCGGCTCTTATCGCCTTCTGCGGCAGCTCAACACGGGCCGCTCCGCCCAGGTTTGGGAAGGCGTCAAGGACGGCACGCACTATTGTGTCAAGTTTCTCAACGAAGACATGAAGGCCGACAAACAATGCGTGGCGTTTTTGCATACGGAATATGAAGCCGGCAAGGAAATGGATCATCCTCGCGTGATCAAATTGCTCGAAGGCAATATGACGGGCAACCCGCCTTCGATCATCATGGAGTATTTCGACGCCCTCAACCTCAAGCAGCTTTTGTGGGAGGGTGAAAAATGGGTGATTCCCTCGATGTATCAAATTGTCGAGGGGTGCGCTGAGGGCTTGGCGTATTTCCACCGCAAGGGTTGGGTGCATCGGGATGTCAAACCCGACAACTTCCTTTGCAACCGGGAATGCGAAGTCAAGCTGATCGACTTCTCCATCGCGCAGCGTCCCAAAAAAGGGTTCGGCGCGCTGTTCGGCGGCAAGAGCGCCATTCAAGGAACGCGGAGTTATATGTCGCCGGAACATATTCGCGGCGAGAACCTTGACGCCCGCGCCGATATTTACAGCCTGGGGTGCATGATCTTTCAGATGGTGGGCGGCCGCATGCCCTACACGGGCGTGAACTCCGACGACCTACTCACCAAGCACTTGAAGGCGCCCGTTCCTTCCATTCAAGCGGCCAACCCAAATCTTCATCCTGACTTTTCAGCGCTGATCGGCCGCATGATGGCCAAGGATAAAGCAAAACGGCACGACAACCTCACGCTTTGGCTCAGAGAGTTTCGTAAAACGCGTATGTACCAAACGGGGAAAGCCCCCAAGCTCGAAGAAGATTCTTGATGTAAATATTTCCGCATCGACCAGCCACTTCCAAACAGCCCACCAATCCTATACTTACCAATACTTCGCTCGGTAGGGTTTGACATAAACGCATATTAGGGATGCGAGCGTCAGATTTTCCACCGCTTGAGGCGCCGCCAACGCCGATTTATTTTCGGCCCAGAAAGATCTTTCTTCATGGACACCATGCATCCTGGCTTGGCTTTCGAGCAGCCGATCTACGACTTGATCGTCGCTCGCCAAGAACTGGAAAAACTACCTGAAATACCGGCCACCGTGGAAGACGAAATTCGCCGCCTGCGCCGCGAGGAAGCCGAGATTACCAAACGAATCTATGGCAACCTCACGCCCTGGCAAACCGTGCAGGTGGCGCGTCATAAAAACCGCCCACACACGTCGGACTACCTCTCGCTGGTTTGCGAGGAGTTTGTCGAGTTGCACGGCGACCGCCGCTTCGGCGACGACCGCGCCTTGATCACGGGGTTCGCCAAGATCGACAACGCCAAAATCCTCATCGTGGGCCACCAAAAAGGGAAAACCTATAAAGAACGCAGCGCCTGCTTCTTTGGCTGCGCACATCCTGAGGGTTATCGTAAAGCACTGGCGAAAATGAAATTCGCGGCGAAGTTTGGCATGCCGGTGGTCTGTTTGATCGATACGCCGGGCGCCTACCCGGGCGTTGGCGCGGAGGAGCGCGGGCAGTCGCAGGCGATTGCTGAAAACATGTACGAGATGTCGCGCTTGCGCACGCCGATTATCTGCGTTGTGATCGGTGAAGGCGGCAGTGGCGGCGCGTTGGGCATTGGCGTGGGTGATAATATCGCGATGCTCCAGCATGCGTATTACTCCGTGATCAGCCCCGAAGGTTGCGCGGGCATTCTTTGGAAGAGCCACGAATTCGCCGAGCAAGCCGCGACAGCGCTGCGTTTCACCTCCAAGGATCTGCCCGGCTTGGGCGTCGTCGACGATGTGATCGAGGAGCCGCTGGGCGGCGCCCACCGCGACCAACACCAAATGGCCACCCGGCTCAAGGCTTATCTTTCAAAATCGCTGCGGCAACTGCGTGAGAAACCGCTCGACGAGCTGCTCGAAGCACGCTACCAAAAATTCCGCCGAATGGGCGTGTTTCTGGATAACGGCAAGGCTTGAATACGTTTGTCGAAAATTGCCGCTCAATAAAAGGGGCCCGGCAACGAACGAGAGGGCAGGGGAGTGCGCGGAATTTTCACCTGTTACATTTGTCCCATTGAGCCGCGGGAAAAACAAAGATGACCATATTCCAGACCGCCATGCTCCAGCCTTTTGCCTCGACCCTCGTCGGATTCCCTATGCCCGGACCGATCGAATTGATCATCATCTGTGTCATGGCTCTTTTCTTTATCGTCCTGCCGGTGGCGGCCCTTGTCATGGTGGTCGTGCTCGCCAACAAGCGATCAGACAAACGAAAAGATTAAGCCGACTTCTACTCGTCGGCTTACCAATCTTCGACGTTGAAGTTTTTCAGGCTCTCTGCGTAATGATTGTTCGCCTCTTCGGCGGTGGAAAAAACAGACGTCTGTATGTCATAGATGTGTTCCATCAAGACGGAGCCGATTGCATGAATGGCGTCGTGTCGAGTCAACCCCTGCTCTTGAAGCCGAACCAACGCCTCTCTGGCGTTGGGCGCGTCCATGGCTAGTTGTGTTTCAATAATGCCGTGCATCCCGGCGTGCAAATTCAAGGATTCACCGAATTCGCCATGCGACTCATGGAACGCTTTGGCGAGTTGTATCCGCTCACCTTCATCCAGGGCAAGCCATGCATCGTAGTTCGGCGGCGTGGCAGGATTGCAAGAACGCATCGTGACGGCCTTTATAAGAGATGTTTTCTGGGTGACGCATTCGGAGGTTCGATTATAACCTTGGGCGCGATCAGGGGGCGTCTACTTGCCACGCGCCCGCCGACATGCTTGGTGAAATCGAGGGGCGAAATCAACGCCGAAATTTTCCTCGCAAATGGTTGTTGCGCACGCAGTGATCAATCAGCGAAGATCTTCGCGGCGAACGTTCTTGGCGAGCGCAGAGAGACACGCTGGAGTGATCGTCAGGCGTATCGGAACGCCAGCTTTTTTTTGCCGCAAACGCGCGAATTTGGAGCATCGACGCGGGAACATGGGCGGCCGAAAATTTTGGCCGGAATTGTGTCGGGTGCGCCTCATCGCGCGTATTTCAGCCTAAATCCAGCCCCGTTCCAGCGAATCTCCAACGTCCGATAATGTTTCTTATGTTCGGTTAAAGTGGCGGTTTTCCCCGGGAAACGCTGGGTTCAAGGTTTCAGTCGGCGTCGCCGGCGGCCGTTGGCCTTCCGCAACAAGTGGCAAGCTGAACTTCAGCGGTCCGCGCCGTTGGAGTTCATGCTTTAGCATGTTTTCCGCGCCGTTGGAGTGTGCGTTTCAGCGTGCTTCCACGAAGTTCCGGCTGCCGAAAATCGCCGACTCAAATCAGTACGGCGGCGGGCTGCCGAATTCACGCCGCGTGGCTTCGAAGGCGGCGTCGCGGGCGGCGTCAAAAAGCGGATTCCCGTTCGATTTCGGCTCGTTTTGAGCACGGTCGAACTGCCGTTCGCCTGGGGGAAGTTGCTCGTCGAGATTGTGGATGTAGGGTTCGAGCACGGTATGCATTTCCTCGGGCATGATGGCGTGGGAGCGGTCGAGTAGCAGAGCGATATAATAACCCGATCTCGACTTCATAATCGCCTCGCGGTTTTTTTCGCCCAGCAGCGTGACTGCGAACAGGGTCACCACGACACACAACACGACGCCTTTCACGATTCCCAGAAGCGCTCCAAACTGCCGATCGAATTCCTTCAGCTTCAAGCGGTCAATGAAGCCGGCCACCAGCCGGAAAACCAACCAAACGGCCAATGATGTTCCCATGTAGAGAATCAGCATGGCCAGGAATGTGTTCCACGGCGGGGCGGCGTCGATTTTAGCGGCCAGTTCGCCGCGAAATCGAACCGCGACGAAATAGCTCAGAAAAATGGCCGCCATCGAGGCGACCTGCCACGCTAGGCCTTTCCAAGCGCCGAACAACATTGCCGCGACCAATATGATAATCATGATGATGTCGTAGACTTGCATGTCACTTCCTTGTGGGGCGTTTCTAGACACGGCGCGGCAATTCCCAGCCCGCCGGGGTTCTCGTAAATGCGTTGGATTGCCGTGGGGCGAAAGTATAACCGCCCGCCGAAAAACCTCGAACCCCAATCAGGAAAAAATGGAAAGCCTTCGTTTTTTTCATATTCAGAGCGCACCTCGTGGTTTGTGTGTTCAGTCGCACACGACGCCGAGGGCGTGGCGAGATTGACTGGACTTGGTCTGGTAAAAACGTCTGGCGGCGGGCTTTGTTGCGAGACGGTCTTGATGATGACGCGCAGTCTTCTATCCCGACGCCCTTCATCTCGAGGATCACACGATGGGAGAGATCGTCGAATTTCATGCTTCGTGCTCTTCGCGTCCTTCGTGGTGAACGTATCTGGCCGAACGAATCTCCGTGCGCCGAACGATCAAGTTCACCACGAAGGACACGAAGAGCACGAAGGGGGCGAGGCTAGAGTCGGAGAACAAAACGTTTGACGCTGTCCTTCAATTTGGCGTTGTTGAAGTTGATGAGCAAGCCAATCCTCTATCCGGCCCGGATTCATTCCCGCACGACCAAATTCTCCCCATTCCCCCTTCAAACGCCATACCAATTGCGGACCGCGAGGTGCGTTCCATTTTCACCTAGACTATTTCTGGTCTTGGCTCGATGGGCGGGATTCGGCTACAGTTGGCCTCCGTTCGATAATTTCGAGCGCTCTTCGCAGTGCTAGCGTCCCGATTAGGAGCGACACAACATGGCCGGTTTCAAAACGCATATCACGACGAGCACCGTTTTGGGCGTTGGATACGCCACCGCGGGATACTCCCTAGGCGCGCCTCTGGCGACCAGTATGCTCGCCGGCGGACTTTGCAGCGTTTCGGGCATGTTGCCCGATCTCGACAGCGACTCCGGCATACCGGTGCGTGAGTCGGTGGCGTTTTTGGCGGCGGTGGTGCCAATGTTTATGGTGGAGCGTCTGCAACGCATGGGGCTGCCGATGGAAGCCATCGTGCTTGCCGGCGGGTTGATCTATATCGCGGTGCGGTTCGGGCTGGCCGCGATATTCAAAAACTACACGGTTCATCGGGGGATGTGGCACAGCATTCCGGCGGCGATCATCGCCAGTGGGTTGGCGCTGTTGTTATGCACCGGCGACGACTATCGCTTGCGGTTGTTCGATGCGGGCGCCGTTTTCCTAGGGTTCATGTCGCATTTGGTGTTGGACGAAATTTGGAGCATCGAAATGAAAGGCGGCAGGATTCGTCTAAAGAAATCCTCTGGCACCGCGCTGAAATTTTGGGGCAAAAGCCTTTGGGGAAATATCTCGACGTACGTCAAGCTGGCGGCCGTGGTGGTGTTGGTTGCCGGAGACGACGCAGCCATGGAGTACCTGCAAGTCGATCCGCACACGCACCAGCAGCCGACGTCGGTCGCGCACCAGCTGCTTGAAAATGAAGACCTCCGCGAGGCGCCTCGCACTGCCCGTCAAATGCTCGAAAACTTCTACAACGAACAATCCAAACGCTGGCGGTGAATCGAAATTTTTTTACCGCCCTGCCCTTCCCAGGATGTGTGCCGGCGATATTAAATAGACGTATTTCACTGGATTTTAGAACAACCGCGTACTGTCGAGCAATAGCGTGACGGGGCCATCGTTAATGAGCGAGACGTCCATCTGGGCGCGAAAACGCCCGGTTTCCACCGCCGCGCCGAGCGCTGCGGCGTGTTCCGCGAATTCGTTATAAAGGCGTTCGGCCAGTTCCGGCGGCGCCGCTTCGATATAACTGGGCCGGCGGCCCTTGCGGCAATCGCCGTAGAGCGTGAACTGACTCACCACCAGCAGCGCGCCGCCGACTTCGCCCAGCGCCAAATTCATTTGCCCTTGGGCGTCGTCGAAGACTCGCAAGCCGATGATCTTTTCAGCCATTTTTTGTGCGTCGTTCGATTGATCGTTTCGGCCGACGCCCAGCAACACCAATAACCCATGTCCGATCTGGCCCACGATGTCATCGCCAACGGTAACCCGCGCTTGGCGAACTCTTTGCACACAGGCTCGCATGGATCGTGCTTTCGGGATCAGGAAACATCGCAGGAAACATCGGCCGTTGCGGCGTCGGCGTGCTGCTTGCGAACCTCGTCAACTTCCCGCAATACTTGCTGAATGACGCGATAGTTGGCGCTCATTAACTGAATCTGTTGGTACAACGACCAGGCAATGAAGCCGCTGCCGACGAAAGCCGCGGTTAAATGCCAGGTCGTCCAGGCGGCCGATTTCGCCACATCGGTGGCGGGGTCGGAAAGCGCGCCGAACGCCGCGATAAGAATGACGGCCGTACTGGCGGAAAGCGACCAGGGAAACGCCTTGCGTTTGAGCAGCGTGCTGCGGTGGGCGGTTTTGGGGTCGAGATGAAACGTGTCGGCCACTTCCCGGCACCACCGCGATGTTCCCACGAAATACGTGATCGTAATGCTGTTCACCAACAGTGCGAACAAGGCGGCGCTAATACCCAGCCAAAGGTGAACGGTGGCTCGCCGCTTCAACGGCAAAAATACTTCCATCTGTGCTCGATACTCAGGGCTCGTTTGCGGGGCCTCCGCCGGCGATGTGAATAACGCCCGCTGCGCCGAGACTTTATCCTGCCGCTGGATAGCCACCAACCGTTGCGCTTCCACGTTGTATTGGTCGATGCTCAGGCCAACGAGCAGGTTCACGCCGAGCAATACCAGAGTGACAACGGCCAGCGAGGTGAAGATCCTGGTCACGATAAGCCTTGGGAGCACGGCCTCTGGGGAAGGCGTTGGTGAGAGAGCGGACGATGCCTTAGGAAATGATGCGTACGGAAACACCGCAAGCGCCAAGCCGACCGAAACACGATTTTAGCCGCCTGATGCGAAAGCGGCTAGTGCTGGGCGATGCACCCCTACATGCCGACCGCGTCGGCGCCTACAATTCAAGCATGACTCTACCACGCTTGGCTATCACGATGGGCGACCCCTGCGGCGTCGGTCCTGAAATTATTGTTCGTGCTTGGGCGCGGCCGGAACTGCATGCGGTTTGTCGCCCTCTGGCCATTGGTCGGCCGGCCGTTTTTCGCCGCGCCGCGGAGCAATGCGGCCTCGCGCTGCAAGTGGCCGAAACGCCGCAGGCAGACGGGCTATCAGCTCTGGCCGGGTCTTCGCCCACGCAAATGAATTGCCTTGCCGTTGGAACGGCGGCGGCCGAAGAGGCGGCGCCCGGAAAGGTCGATCGTCGCGGAGGGCAAGCCGCCTATGACGCGCTCGTTGCGGCCGCCCGTTTGGCGCTGGCCGATGAAGTGGACGGCCTGATCACGGCGCCCTTGAATAAAGCCTCGCTGGCGGCGGCTGGTCACGACTACCCCGGCCATACGGAACTCTTGGCTGACTTATGCAGCGTCGACGACGTGGCCATGATGCTCTACCTGCCGCCCAGCGCGCAACTGCCAGGACCGGCCGGCATGGGTGTCGTGCATGCCACGTTGCACACGCCTCTGCGCGAGGTCTTCACCCAATTAACGGAGCAACGCATCCTTGCCACGATTCACCGCGCCCATGAAGCCTTTGTCGGCTTACTTTCGAGCCAACCGCCCTGCCCCACCCTGCCCCGCATTGGCGTCTGTGCGCTCAATCCTCATGCCGGCGAAGGCGGACTCTTCGGCGATGAAGAGATTCGCCTAATCGCTCCCGCAGTGGCGCAAGCCCAGGCGGCCGGTATTTTGGCCAGCGGTCCTTTCCCAGCCGACACGCTTCTTTCGCGTGCGCGGCAGGGCGAATTCGACGCCGTCGTGGCGATGTACCACGACCAAGGCCACATCGCGTTGAAAATGCTGGGAATGCATTCGGCGGTGAACGTCACTCTCGGGCTGCCGATTGTACGCACCAGCGTGGCGCATGGTACGGCGTTCGATCTTGTCGGCACGGGCCGCGCTGAAATTGGTGGCATGCTTGCCGCCGCGCGGGTTGCCGCGCAGCTCGCTAAGAACCGTTCACAAAAAATTGTCTCACGCTGTTAAAACGAGCGGCATCCGTTGGAGTTCAGCCTTTAGGCTGCTTTTGGCATCCGTTGCTTTCACCGCTCGCTCAGAGCCTCTCCACCTGGATAAGGAAAAACATTCATGCCTTGGCGTGTTGCAGATAATTGTTGCGTGATGTATTTGTTGCGGCATGGGGCGACGGCCAACAACCTGGCCGATCCTCCCATACTGCAAGGCGGCGGTGAAAACCCCAGCCTGTCGGACGAAGGCCGTCGGCAATCGACCGCCGCCGCGGCGCTGCTGGCCTCGCGCCCCATCAGCGCTGCTTACGCCAGCCCGATGCAACGCGCTGTTGAGACGGCGCAGATCGTGATCGGCGAGCGGCCCATTACCCTCGAAACCGTGGCCGCGTTGACGGAAATTGACGTCGGCCAGTGGGAGGGCCGCAGTTGGCGCGAAATTTCCCAAACCGAGCCCGAAGCCTACCAGCGTTTCATGGCCGACCCGGCGGAAAACGGATATCGCGGCGGCGAAAGCCTGCGGCAGCTTCATCAGCGCGTGGCGCCGGCGTTGGAATCGTTACTGGAGCGGCATCTTGGCGAGGAAATTGTCGTCGCGGCGCACAACGTGGTGAACCGCGTGTTCGTCGCGCACCTGCTGGGCTTGCCGCTCTCCCAGGCGCGCACCTTGAGCCAAGACAACGGCTGCGTGAATGTTGTTCGCCTGCGCGACGGCGAACCAAAATTGCTCACCATGAACGCGGCCTTTCATCTCTTCCAATGATATGCGAACCGTTGGAGTTCATGCTTTAGCATGTTTTTTCTTTCGCGCACTTCAAACCATGCTAAAGCATGAACTCCAACGGTGGCCGAAGGCGCTTAATAATCGCCCACGGGTTGGCCGTCGTTTCGGGCGCAAAGGCGTTCGAAGGTGCTGTCGACCCAGGCGCCGTTTCGTACGGTGGCGCTAGGCACGGTGCGGCGGTTGTAGTCGATGGTGTCGCTGACGAACCGGGCGGAGCCATCGCACAGTACGAATTGGGCGCCGCCGGGGTGCTGGCTGTGAAAGCCCCGGGTTTGGTGAACGCGCGCCGACGTGGTGAAGTTGATGCCCCCGTAGGGAATTCCCAGAACGCCAAGAATCGAGCGGTTGCGGCTGCCGTAGCCAGAAACTTCGGCGCTGAAACCAAGGGCGTTTCCCGCGCCCACGTTCAAGTTTTTGCTGCGATAACTTCGCTCGCCCACTAACAGGGTATTGCTGGTTCCGTCGAGGATTTCGCTAAACGAAACGGAGGAATTCTGATACAGAACGCCCGTCGCCGGTCCGTAGCGATTCGTATTTACGGGCGGCGTCGTGCTGATGCTGCTGCAAGCGACTCCGACGTAGTTCGACTTGGCGATGAAGATTTTGTCCGAACCGTTGCTGGTAACGTACCTGCGGTACGTTGTGGCGCTGCCGCCGGGGCTGTCGGCCTGGGTTTCGTCGAAATTGTTCAGTGGAGCGCCTGTGTCGGAAGGACATACGAACGCCGTGAGGGGAGTCTGCAAGACCGCCAACCCGACGGGAGTCGCCAAATTGGCGTGCAAAGTGACGGTTCCGACATTCAACTGGTCTTTCACGGTCCCCAGTTCAAGGTAGGGCAAAATCAACGCGCCCCAACCCCAATTCGAACGTTCGAGAACCGTTTCGTCTTGCGGGAAGTTGGTAATGAAGCCAGACGGAAACGAACGATAGCTATCTGCATAGTTGTGAATCGCCAGCCCCATCTGTTTGAGATTGTTGCCGCACTGCATGCGGCGCGCCGCTTCTCGCGCGGCTTGCACCGCGGGCAAAAGCATTGCCACCAAGATGCCGATAATGGCGATCACGACCAGCAACTCGACAAGTGTGAACGCGTTGCGACGACATGCTCTTTTCGTGTTCATACAATCCACCTATGAATGATTTCCACTTCGACCGCCAATTTTAGATTTGATATAAGAAATGAGACATTTTGTCGGAAGCCTAGCGGCGGCCACGGGCTTCCCATGAGGCGAATACTAACATATTACAACCGAAGATGTCAATTTTTTGCGAGAATCGTTGGAGTTCAGCCTTCAGGCTGTTTTTTGGCGGCGTTCAACGGCGTGTGGAAGTTTTCCGGGGACTTCCCGCCAAGTCGGCGCATAGAAAAGAACAGGAGAAACGGAGATCATCTTTTCGGAGGGCGCGGCCGTTGAAACGCAGGCAAAGAAAACGAGTTGTGCGTCAAACGTGGCAAGATCTTACCCGATTCTCAGACGCCGAATTGGCGCGAACGAACCTCGCATTGACGAACTTGGTGTGTGCCGCTGGACTTCCCGGTTTCGAACTCCCCGCCCTATCGCAGTATCTCGGCGTGCTCGACAAATGGGCGAAACACGTCAAACGCGAACTCAGGCGAAACGCCCATCGCCGCGAGCGGGATAGCAAGCGAGACGGATTCACGCACGGTGGTCCGCCGGGATGATGATCACCGTGTTGCAGCAAGACTGCGGCGTTCGATACAACCCCGACCGCATCTACGATCCCGACTTCACCGATGCACGCGACCAATTCATTCACGGCGTGACGTCCGGCGATGGCGGAACGTGTGCTTCGATGCCGGTTGTGTACATCGCCATCGGTCGGCAGTTGGGGTTTCCGCTGAAATTGGTCAGCGCCAAGGCGCATCTGTTCGTCCGTTGGCAGACGCCCAACGAGTGTTTCAATATTGAAGGCTCCAGCCGGGGTTTTTCCATCCATTCCGATGAATACTACCTGACGTGGCCGCTGAAGATTTTTCCTTCGGAGCGCACGGGTTACCTGTATTCAAAATCTCCGCGCGAGGAGTTGGCGGTGTTTCTGGCCATGCGAGGCCATTGCCTGCACGACAATCTGCGGTTTGACGAAGCGGCCCAGGCGTACTCCGCAGCGCACGGGCTAGCGCCCCGCGATCCTCACTACCGAAATTTCTGGCAATTGGCCGAAGCCTGCGCCGGCCGCCCCAAGAACGAACGTTTCGCCCGCGAAGCGGAAAAAGACCTTTTACGAATCACTTCTCTCCGCCAACAAGGAACCGAACGGAACCGAACAACGAGCGAAATCGTATTCCAGGGGCCGGTTGCATATGTGCTAGAAGCAAAAAAGATCGACTCACAGACGTGCCGCCTGTAACGACCTTGCCAATTGGTAAATATCCAAATGGTCCGAATGGCGGACAAAGTAAGCACTATCCTTTTCCAGCCGCACCTCCGGTTTTGATCGGCGCTGGTGGGTGTGGACCGTGCATCGCGGTAGTCATAAAATGTCCCGGTGGCGTTGCAGTGTACCACTTTACTCCTGGAGACAATCCTGGTCGCACGTTGAGGCGGGAGACGTGGCCGGCTGGCTGCAAAGCAATCGTCTGTGGTGGGAGTGATGAAAAAGGCTCAAATTGTTTGGCCGATGCCGCTCTCGCTGGGCTGAAGCACGAAGGTATTCCTGTCGTGGGTGTTTCAGGCGCCAGTGGATGTGGCGTAACTGCCACCGGCGGTTGGTATGTGGCCGAAGACGGATAACCTCCAAACGGAGAGTGGAAATGTCAATTGAAATCGCCGAGAAGAAAGGCGAAATGAGACGCCTTGCCTGCCTGACGCCGGGAAAGATCGGCTGTTACCTTGTCACCCACCTTCTTCTGGGCGTTGCTTGCGTTGCACTTGGAATGGCAGTGCAACGGGAGATCACCGACGCCGAAAGACTCCAGTCAGACGGGAAGTTTAGCCAACTGCGAGTCGCGTTGGCAAATTACCATGCGGAACATGGATCCTTTCCACCTCATGTGCTTCAAGGCGCCAATGGAACGCGACACAGTTGGCGCGTGCTATTGCTCCCGTACTTCTGCTCGGAAGAGCAAGCTCTTTACGAACGATACGATTTTTCGCAACCTTGGAATGGGAAAGACAACGCGGCATTGTTGGAATCTCTAGGACACGCGCCAAGCAACTATTCTCCGTGCGGGGATAAGACTTGCTTCGAGACGACCGTCCTGACTGTCGTCCCAGGCGACCCCTGGCCCATGCCGCAAAAAGGGCTTCGCGCTTATCGCATTGTGATAGACAACGACGCCTTTATCGTGGTTGAGGTTCAAAATTCGGGAATCCACTGGGCGGAGCCCCGCGACCGCTTGCGCGGCGAAAAATAACGCAGCGGGTTACAGCCGTTGGAGTTCAGCCTTCAGGCTGTTTTGTTTTCCAGCATCAAATTCATCCAACCAAAAAACATGCTAAAGCATGAACTCCAACGGTTGTAATGTTACTGGCGGCTGGGGGCGGCGGTGTTGGCGGTGCGGGTGTTTGGGGTGTTGGCGACGCCGAACTTGGCCAAGTATTGCGGCGTGTAGTCTTCATACTCCGTCGGCTTGAAGACAAACTGCAAGGGATCGATCTCGGCGCCG
>QIKY01000437.1 GCA_003233175.1 Planctomycetaceae bacterium
GGTCGTTGGTCGTGCCGGTGCGTGCGAAACTTCCGAAGGTGAAGCAGTCGGACTGGGTGGAAAACCCGATCGATCAGTTCGTTCTCGCGCGATTGGAAAAAGCAGGTTTGCATCCCAGCCCTCGCGCAGACAAGGAAATATTGATTCGCCGCGTGACATTCGATCTCACCGGCCTGCCGCCGACGTTGGCCGAAATCGACGCCTTCCTGGCCGACGATTCACCCGAAGCGTACGAAAAATTGGTCAGCCGCCTGCTGGAATCGGAACGTTACGGCGAACACATGGCCCGCTTCTGGCTCGACGCCGCCCGTTCTTGCATCTCGACAACTACCGGGAAATGTGGCCTTACCGCGACTGGGTGGTCAACGCCTTCAACGCCAACATGCCGTACGACCAGTTCACCATTGAACAACTGGCCGGCGACCTGTTGCCGAATCCAACCTTGGAGCAAATCGTGGCCACCGGTTTCAATCGGGCGCACGTCACGACCAGCGAAGGCGGATCGATCGCCGAGGAAGTTTATACGCGAAACGTTGTTGACCGCGTCGTCACGACCGGCACCGTCTACATGGGACTCACCCTCGATTGCACGCGCTGCCACGACCACAAATTCGATCCCATCACGATGAACGATTTCTACGCCATGTTCGCCATGTTCAACAGCCTCGATGGCAACCCGTTGGATGGAAATAAGAAAGACCCCGCCCCGGTGGTGAAGGTTCCCTCGGACGCACAGAAAAAGCAACTCGCAGATTTCGACGCGCAAATTGCCGGCATCGAGAAGCAACTGCGCGAGCCCTGGCCGGAAGTCGATCCGTTGCAACAGGCGTGGGAAACGGAATTACTCGCTGCGCTCAAAACGGCCGAAGCCGAAACGGCTGAAGTCAAAGCGTCGGCCTTAACGTTGGGCGACTGGTACGCCGTGGGGCCGTTTACCGACACCAAAAATTATCTGTTTTCTCGCAAACATGGCCCGGAAGGGAAGCCGATCAAGCTCGACCAAGAGTTCAAAATCGGCGGCGGCGCCAAGGGAAAGTGGGTTCGCCACGCTGAATGGGCCGACGGCAAGCCACACCAGGGTTTGCCCGGAGAAGTGGCCGCCAATTTTCTCTACCGCTCGATCACCTCGCCAGCGGCGCAAAAGATTACTGTTTCGTTTGGCAGCGACGACGCCCTGAAAGTGTTTCTGAACGGCAAGCAGGTTTTGGCGAAGAATGTTTCTCGCGGCGTCGCGGCGGATCAGGATGTGATCGAACTCGCCTTGCAAAAAGGGGAGAATCACTTGCTTTTGAAGGTCATTAACCATGGCGGCGCCACGGGCTTCTATTTCGCGTTGAAGTCGGCCGAAGCCAGCTTGCCGAAGGAAGTGGTCGCCGCGATTCGTGTTCCCGCCGCCGAGCGAAACGCCGAACAGCAGCAACAATTGCGTGATCATTTCCGCAACAAGGTTTCAGATTCAAAATTGTTGAAAGCGGCGCAAGCGGCGTTGGCCAAGGCCCGCGAAGGACGGGCGGCTGTTGATCGCCAAATTCCCACGACACTCATCTTCCGTGAAACCAAGGAGCCCAAAGACTCCTTTTTCCTCAGGCGAGGCGAATACGACCAGAAAGGCGATAAAGTGGCTCGCGGAACGCCGGTCGCCCTGCCGCCGATGGATCCCGAATGGCCCGTGAATCGCTTGGGCTTCGCCAAGTGGCTGGTTGATCGCAAACATCCGCTCACGGCGCGGGTGGCGGTGAACCGTTTTTGGCTGCAAATGTTTGGCACGGGCATTGTGAAAACCGCCGAAGATTTTGGCTCGCAAGGCTCGCCGCCCAGCCATCCTCAATTGCTCGACTGGCTGGCCGTGCAGTTCATCGAAGACGGTTGGGATATCAAGGAAACCATGAAACGCCTCGTGCTCTCGGCCACCTACCGCCAGTCATCTCGGATCACGCCTGAAATGTTCGAGCGCGATCCTGAAAATCGGTTGTACGCTCGCGGGCCTCGTTTTCGGCTGGATGCGGAAATGATTCGCGACCAGGCGTTGGCGGTCAGCGGTTTGTTGGTCAACAAAGTGGGCGGACCGAGCGTCAAACCGCCGCAGCCCGACGGGCTCTGGTTTTCAGTCGGCTATAGCGGATCGAACACCGTGCGTTTCGTGGCCGACAAGGGCGATAAAGTCCATCGCCGCACGTTATATACGTTTGTCAAACGCACTTCGCCGCCGCCGCAAATGAGCACCTTCGATGGGCCTTCGCGCGAAGCCTGCGCCGTGCGCCGGGAACGCACCAACACGCCGCTGCAAGCCTTGTTGTTGTTTAACGACCCGCAGTTCGTGGAAGCGGCCCGCGCGCTTGCCGCCCGCACGCTCCACGAAGGCGGTCCAACCGATAACGCCAAGGCGGCCATGATGTTTCGGCTTTGCACGGGCCGGCATCCCACCGACCAGGAAGTGCTCGAGATGGTGCAAGCCGTTCACGAAGACCGCGCCGCCTTCGAGAAAGACAGACCGACCGCCGTGGCGATCGTTTCCGGTAAAGAAACGGCTGCCGAAAAAGACACCGCCGAAAAAGACACCGCCGGTAAAGACGCGGCAAAGAACGCCCCGGAGCTTGCCGCCTGGACTGTTGCGGCGAGCGTCATGTTAAACATGGATGAAGTCATCACCAAAAATTGAGGCCGTTCACTACCAACGGTGAAACACCGCCTTCGGGAGATAAAACGATGCAGCCTATACAAGACTACGCACGATCGATCACGCGGCGCCATTTTTTCGGCCAAGCCGGCGTGGGTATTGGAGCGGCGGCGTTGTCGTCGATGATGACCGGCCAAACGGCGCAAGCCTCCGGCGGCCTGCCCGGTTTGCCGCACTTCGCCCCCAAGGCCAAACGCGCGATCTATCTCTTCATGGCCGGAGCGCCCAGCCAAATCGACTTGCTCGATCACAAGCCCAAGCTGAACCAACTGTTCGACAAAGACCTGCCCGACTCCATCCGGCAGGGCCAACGGCTGACCACCATGACATCGGGCCAGGCCCGCTTCCCGCTGGCGCCCTCCAAATTCAAATTCAAACAACACGGCGATAGCGGCGCCTGGGTCAGCGAACTGCTTCCCCACACCGCCAAAATGGTTGACGACCTAGCTATCGTGCGCTCGGTCAATACTGAAGCCATCAATCACGATCCGGCAATCACCTACATTTGCACCGGCCATCAACTCCCCGGGCGCGCGAGTTTGGGCGCCTGGCTGAGTTACGGCCTGGGATCGATGAACGACGACCTGCCCTCGTTTGTCGTCATGACACCCTCCTGGACCGGCCGCAAGGACGCCCAAGCTTTGTACAACCGACTATGGGGCGCCGGCTTCCTGCAAAGTAAATATCAGGGCGTGTCGCTCCGCTCGAAGGGCGATCCGGTGTTGTATCTTTCGAATCCGCCCGGCGTGAGTTCGCAGTTGCGGCGCCGCATGTTGGATCGGCTGGCCAAATACAACGAAAGAACGTTCGTTTCACTCGGCGATCCGGAAACCGAAGCCCGTATCGATCAATACGAAATGGCCTTTCGTATGCAGACCTCCGTGCCCGATCTGACCGACATCTCGGACGAACCGCAACACATTCTCGACATGTACGGCCCCGACGCCACCAAGCCGGGCACCTTCGCCGCCAGTTGTTTGTTGGCCCGCCGCATGGCGGAGCGCGATGTGCGGTTCGTGCAAATTTTCCATCGCGGCTGGGACCAACACGGAAACATCGGCGGCGACCTGCCCGACCAAGCCCGCGACATCGACCAACCGTGTTTCGCGCTCATTCAAGATCTCAAACGACGCGGCCTGCTCGACGACACGCTCGTTATTTGGGGCGGCGAATTTGGCCGCACCTGTTACTGCCAAGGAAAATTGACGCGCGAAAATTACGGCCGGGATCATCACCCGCGATGTTTTTCGGTGTGGATGGCCGGCGGCGGGATCAAGGGCGGCGTCGTGCATGGCCAGACCGACGACTTCAGCTACAACATCACGGAAAACCCAGTTCACATTAACGATCTCAACGCCACGATCTTGCAGTGCCTGGGCATCGACCACAAGCGGCTCAGCTACCGCGTGCAAGGGCTCGACATCACACTCACCGGGGTGTTGGAGCAGGCGCCCGTGAAGGCGATACTGGCGTAGGAAAAAGCACGCTAACGCATGAACTCCAACTGCTCGGCTCTACGCAAACGCCGAGGCGATAATATTCGAAAGATGCACCAAACGCCAAGGCGCCTTGGAGCGAATGCCGGTGGTCAGTAGGAGGCAGAAACCTTCGCGCTCTCGGTCTATCCAGCACATGGTTCCGGTCGCGCCGGTGTGCCCAAACACATGCCGGCCCAAGGCGTCGCCCCAACTGCCGGCCGTCCCGGGATGGTTTAAGCTCCAGCCTAACCCCCACGGTTGGGCGCGGCGCAGCGGCTCCGGCAGTTCGGGTTGATCGGGCAGGCGGTTGGTGGTCATCATGTGAACCATGCCCGGCGACAACAAGCGAACTCCGCCGATTTCACCGCCGCTGAGCAACATCTCGCAGAGGACGGCGAAATCTTCCGGCGTGCTGAACAGACCGCCCCACGGCGCGCCGAACTCTTGCCAATATCGGCTATTCCAACCGAAATCGGAATTGGCCTGGTACGCGGGTGTTTCCACTCGCACTAACCGCGCTCGGTCGAAACCGCGCGAGCCGAGGCTGGTCGAGGTCATGCCGAGCGGGTCGAGAATTTCCTTTCGGATAAACTTGTGAATGCTCATCCCGGAAAGCCGCTGTACGAGTTCCGCCACGACGAGCGCGCCCATGCTCTGGTAGCTGAAATCGGTTCCCGGCGGGAAGAGCGGCGTGGCGGCAATGGCGCCTTTTATGAAGCGGTCGAGCGGCGCATGCTTACGCCGCAGCAGGGCGTTGTCTTCCAGCATATCGGGCATGCCGGAGGTGTGGGTGAACAGGTGCAAGACGAGCGTGTCTTCCTTGTGCTGGGCGGCGAACTCTGGAATGTAACGCATCACGCGGTCGGACAAATTCAACAAACCTCGTTCGACCAACATCAGCGCGGCCATGTACGTGACCGGCTTGGTGATCGAGGCCATCAGAAACATGCCATCGCGGCGGATCGGCTCCGCGTTCGGTTCGGGACCTTGGCGGCCGAAAAAACGCGGCTCGACAATCCTTCCCCGCCGTCCGACCAAAATGGCGCCGCCGGGAAGGGGCGCCTCGGCGCCGGTGGTCCACTCGTCGAGCAAACGGTAGGCGATATTCAAACGCTCGGCGTCGAGGCCGATTTCGTGAGCGTGGGCTTGAGCCAGTTTCGGCATGGCGAGGGATGTTCTTATCGTTGGCGGAAAGGTAAAGGCTGGTACGGTGGTTGGACATAAACCGTAGGATCAGCCGTGGGACGCTTGCAACCACCAGAATGAACGAACGGGCTCGCGGTTGCAAGCAATCTCGCTACGGTATTTCTTGCGGCCGGGTGAAGTGTAAAGCGTACGCTCCAACCGCGCCGGGCGGCGGCGGCTTGCTGGCGTTGGCGACTCGGCCGGTTTATCATGGCCGGTGCAACCGATTTCCGACGAACAAGAAATAAGGCGGCCGTTCGCGGAGTTTGATTGGAACGTTCATCGTTACGCTGGCTTGATTTCACAGGAGGGAACAGAGAGAACGGAGAATCCTGTTGGTTTCCTCGTTTCCTCCGCATGAAAGGTCTTGCGATACACCCTTTGCTTTCCTCCGCAAACAGTATGACGCACGATGTGATTGGTTCCGCCATCGAAGTTCATAAGGACAGCGTTTCCAAGACGGCGTTTCCAAGACGGCGTTTCCAGATTGATCCTGCCCGGCGCCAACACCAAATGATTCCGCACTTTCTCTGTTTCCTCCGTTCTCTCCTGTTCCATTCGTGTCACGCGGAGTGAACGCGAGCGAGAACGGAGAGTTGCGTTCTTACGGCCGGTGAAAATCATGAACGGTTATGAAAGAAGAGAGTTGATCGCTGTGAATCCCCTCGAAAAGAGTACGCCATTAGCCCGCTGCGTTGTGTTTTTTCTGGTGCTCTGCTGCACGAGTTTGAATCTCGACGCCGTAGAAAATGACGCTGCGGAAAACGGCGCCGCCCGGCGGCCGAATATTTTATGGATCGTGGGTGAAAACTTCGCCAACGATCTGGGTTGCTACGGCGAGCCGTTGGTGCGCACGCCGCATCTTGACGCCCTGGCGGCCGACGGCGTGCGTTACACCCATGTGTATTCCACCTCTCCGGTTTGTGCGCCCAGCCGTTCGGCGTTCATGGTCGGCATGTATCAAACCACAACCGATACGCACAACATGCGTTCGCACCGGAACGACGACTTCCGCCTGCCGCCCGGCGTGCGGCCGATCACGCATTGGCTGCAAGACGCCGGTTATTTCACGGCCAACATCACGCATATTGGGGAGCAGGAAGTCGGCACCGGCAAGCTCGATTTGAACTTCGTGAACGAGGGGCCAATTTATCAGTCGGACGATTGGTCGAAGCTCAAGAGCCATCAACCGTTCTTCGCCCAAATCAACACGCCCGAAGCGGAGTACGATATTTACGATCGCAAGTCGGCCGAGAAGCCTCGCGTGAAATGGGTCGGCGAGGATTGGCATCCTCAAGTAGCCACGCCGGAAAACGTTTCGCCGCCGCCGTATTACCCCGATCATGAAATCACGCGCGCCGAATGGGCGAGGTATCTGAATTCCGTTTCGGGAATGGATGTTCGCGTGGGATGGGTTCTTGAGCAACTGAAAAAAGACGGCTTGGCGGAAAACACCGTGGTCATTTTCTTCGCCGACAACGGCCGCATGGAGCCGCGAGGCATTCATTGGTGCTGGGATAGCGGTCTGCATGTGCCGATGATCGTGCATTGGCCCAAAAATTTTCCGCCGCCGCCACGGTACAAACCGGGTGCGGTGAACGAGCAAGTGATCAGTCTGCTCGATATCACCGCCACGACGTTGGAAATCGCGGGAATCGAACGACCCGCTCTCATGCAGAGCCGCCGTTTTTTGGGAAAGCGGGCTGACGTGCAACGCAAGTACGCCTTCGCCGCCCGCGACCGCATCGACGAAACCGTGGCTCGGGTTCGCTCGGTGCATGACCGGCGTTATCATTACGTGCGGAACTACATTCCGGGCGTCGGCTTCCCCACGCTGAACCGCTACAAGGAAAAATGCTTTCTCATCAAGCCGCTGATGCGCCGCTTGCACGCCGCCGGAAAACTAACGCCGCCCGCCGCGGCGCTCATGCAGCCGCTGCCCCGGGAAATGCTCTTCGATACCAAGGCCGATCCTGACGAAATCAAGAATCTGGTTGGCTCGAAAGATCTGCGGCATCGCTTGGCGCTACAGCGCATGCGAGCCGCGCTCGATACGTGGATCAGCGAAACCGGCGATCGTGGCCAATGGCTCGAACCGCCGGACGTGGCAGCGCCGTTTGAAAAAGAAATGCACGACTGGTTCGGCACGCCCGCTTGGTACAAACCCGCCGCGCGCAAAACAAAGGCCGCGCGGTAACGCCACCGCGCGGCCTTTGTCAATCATGGAGCCCCGCCCGGCGACTTGGGCGAGTCAGTTGAGTGTTAACCGGCGGTTTGCGTAGTCGATGTGCAAATTTCGATTTGAGAGCAACTCCGTTCCCAACAACGGAAGCTTTCCGTCGTTGGCAATGACTTGCGCCGGAACAATCGAGCCGAACCAGTCGATGTAGCACACATATGATTCGAGAGTTACGTAGCTGCCGTCAGCCAACACCGCATCGGTAGCCGCGAACTGTGTCAGGCCGAGTTGCTCGATTAACTGCTGCGGGAAAACAAAGTGCCCGTTAAACGCCGTATCGATCCACATTGATAGGGATACCACATTTTCTGACGGAGAACTGCTTACGCAGACATCGAGCAGCGCCCGAAGTTCGTCGTCAACCCGGCCATTCAATATGTCATCGCTCCAATGTGAATAGCCGCTTCATGGCCAATTCGGATTACGAATGAAATTCGATCAGGATGGCTTTCACGGGCGTTCATCACCGCCTTGCCGTACGTCTCACCCAGAAAAAAATCTCCCGATTCTGGTTCAATCGCCACGTATTTGCCGTACTGCTCTTGTTCCAATCTCGATCGCAATCGATCTTCGTAGAGGACTTTCGCCCTTTCGGCCACGGAACGCGTATGCTCTGAAACCATTGTCGTCTCCCTCTTGCGATCGACTTCCTGGTTACTAGTGTTATACGTTTCGAGTATCACACTTCGCCCGCCGCCGGCACCACGAACGGTTTGCGGTAGGCTCGGGTGAGCATCGCGTTGGCGGCATCGTTATCGATAAACGTTTCCGATTTAGGATTGAACGCCAGCAGGTTGCCAACCCGCAAACTCGAAGCGTTAATGTGGTTGTCGTGCAGATGCGCCAGCGTGCGTTCAAAGGTTTCTTTCACGTTGTCGGCTGTTTTGACGGCTTCCATCGTGGCCAAAGCCGTAGCCAGCGGAACCGATTTCCCCAACCGGTACGAAATATTGCCCGTGTGGCACAGCGCGCTGGAAAGGTGGCCTTCCTCGATATCGGCGTTCAAATCTTTCACCTTGCGGCTGCGAACCGCCGTGATGAAGTTGCCGAAGTGATCGCCGCCGCCGGTGAACTCCCTGACCTTCTTGCCGTCTTTGTCGAACACCACGCCGGCGCTGTAACTGGCGATCACCATGTAGCCGTCTTCGCATTCGAAGATCACGCCCACTTTGGCGCCTTTGTAGTCTTTGGTTTTGAGGCCGCGAACTTCAAACACCAGCGAGCGGTCGCCGTAATCGTGCGCAATGACTTGCGTGTTGGCGGTTTCGCCAGCGTCTTCATAACCAAGACGCCCGCCATAGCTGATCACGTTGTTACTCAATTCGCTCACACCCAACCCCCAACGGCCCAGGTCCATTTGGTGAATGCCCTGGTTGCCGAGATCGCCGTTGCCGTAAGCCCACTGCCAGTGCCAATCGTAGTGGAAACGCTCCCGCGTGATCGGCAACATGGGCGCGGGGCCGGTCCAGAGGTTGTAGTCGACTTCCTTGGGCGGCTGAAAATTTCCCGCAGCGCCGATCGAACGACGCGGTTTGTAACACAGGCCGCGGGCCACGCGGCATTTGCCCAACTGCTCTTCGCGAATGAAGGTGATGGCGTCGATCATGCCTTGGTTCGAGCGGCTCTGGGTGCCGGTCTGGCAGATTTTATTGTATTTGCGGGCGGCTTCCACCACGCGGCGGCCTTCGCTCACATTATGGCTGACCGGCTTTTCCAGGTAGACATCCTTGCCGGCTTGCATGGCCCAAATCGCGGCGAGGGAATGCCAATGGTTGGGCGTCGCGACGGTCACGATATCGACCGAAGGGTCGTCCAACACTTTACGAATATCGGCTTCCCACTTCGGCGCTTGGCCGCCCTGGCGTTTGGCGACTTCCTCCACCCGACGATTGCCAACCTTGGAATCGACATCACAAACATACGTGACTTGTGTATCCTTGCGGCCGGCAAAAGCGGCCAAGTGGCTCCCGCCCCGTCCATTCACGCCCACCACCGCCACGCTCAAGCGTTCGTTGGGGCTCTTGCTTTGAGGTTGCGAATCGGCTGCGAGCAATTCGCCGGTGGAGCCAACAGCCACGGCGCCGGCGGCGGCGAACATGGAATCTTCCAGGAATTGACGACGAGTTCTTTTGGCCACGGAAAGCTCCTTGTGAGGTGCGTTATGTAGGTTACTCACGGTTGAAAATGTCGATTTTTTCGTTTAACGGCAAGCCGAAGGCGACTGCGTTTTGAGCCCATGCGTTCAGGCAAGACAGAAAAACGCAGTCGCCTTCGGCTTGCCGTTAAACGAGCCGTTCCTAGCCGAGTGAAGTGAGCGTAGTATCGGAGAGACATCGCCACGATTCGGCAACACGTATGATAGCAGAATCTTCCCCCGCCGGCGAAAAAGTCGGTTCCGTTTCTCGGAATCGAGCCACCCGACGGCTGCTGGCTCCCCTGCCGCTGGGCTGTATATTATACCTCTCAGCATTGTTACAGGCCACAGAGGAAGTTCGCTGAAAAACCTGCGTCCCGGTTCAGAAGCCCGGCTTTTTGAAAAAGCCGGGCTTCTCGGGCGCCATGAACTATTGATAAATGAGAGACTCCACGGCATGCATCTGAGTTGGAAAAATGGGGCGGTGTTTGTCGTCTTGACGCTCATCGGCGCGCCTTGGTATTGGGGGCTGCTCTGGCCTGACGACCGCTCGCTCCTGTTCGGCATGCCGACCTGGGCCGCAACCGCTATTCTGGCGTCGTTCGCCACCTCTTGTTACACGGCGTGGCTCTTGCGAACCCCCTGGGATTCCGAACGCGACTCCTCCGAGGGCGAGCCATGAATCCCGAACTACTGCCCTTCAATTATATCGAACTGGCGTTCATCGCGGTCTATATGCTTTCCTTGGTGGCGGTTGGCTGGTGGGCCTACCGCGCCCGCCGCGACAGCACGCTGAAGGATTTCTATTTAGCCGGAAACGGCATCGGATTCATCGCCTTACTGCTCACGCTCTACGCCACTCAATACAGCGGAAACACGCTCTTCGGATTCTCCGGCCGGGCCTACCACATTGGCTACTCCTGGGCGATGAGCATTCATTTCATGACGGCCATCGTGGTGTTCTACTTGGCGTTCGCGCCGAAACTACATGCCCACGCCCGCCGCCATTCATTTATTACGCCGACCGATTATCTAGACTATCGTTTTCAATCGCCGGCGATCAATCTGCTGGCCACCTTGCTGATGGTGGTGGCGATCTCGAACTACCTCTTGGCGCAGCTCATGGCGATGGGGCGGGCGCTCGAAGGCCTGACCGACAAAGTCGACCCGGCCCAAGCCTACATTTGGGGCGTTCTCTCGTTGGCGCTGATCATCGTGATCTACGAAACGCTGGGCGGATTTCGCGCCGTCGTCTGGACCGACGTCATGCAAGGCTCCGTGCTGTTGGTCGGCTTCGTGATTTTGCTGGTCATGGTGTTTTTGCAATTCGGCTCCCTCGAATCGGCGACAAAAAAACTTTGGGCGGAGGAGCTGGCCGCCAAACACGAAGCCCAAGGCACTGAGGCGCAACAACATCTTGCCGCTGAAAGCGCCGGCGCGAAGCCCGCGTACAAGATAAAGGAATCTCGCGTGGGGCCGCCTTCTCCCGAACGCTCGCGAGAATGGTTCAGTTATATTTTGGCGGTCGGCATTGGCGGCGCGCTTTACCCGCAGGCTATTCAACGCATTTACGCCGCCCGCAGCGCCACAACGCTCCGCCGAAGCTTGGCCGTGATGGCCTTTCTGCCCCTGACCACCACGCTCGTGGCGTTGATTGTGGGCATTGTGGGCGCGGCGAATTTTCCAGGACTTGAAGGCGCGCAGTCCGACAAAATTCTGACCGTCATCTGTCATCAAATTCAATCCACGACACTCGGCCGTTGGCTGGTGGTGGTGCTCTTTTCGGGGATTTTGGCGGCTATTATGTCGACCGCCGATTCCGTCCTGCTCTCTATTTCCTCGATGCTCTCGAAAGATATCTACGGCCGCTTCCTGGCGCCGCATGCCGACCAACGGCAGATCACGAAGTTGGGCAAACGCTGTTCGTGGGTCATTATTTCAATCGTGGCGCCGTTGGCCATCTATTTCGGCCTCCGGGAAGACACCAGCCTCGTCAAATTGCTCGACCGCAAGTTTGATTTACTGCTGCAACTCGCGCCGGCGTTCATTATCGGCATCCATTGGCGGCGCATGCGGGCCGGACCTGTGTTCGCCGGCATGGCGGCGGGGCTGATCGTGGCGCTGCCGATTGCCTTTCTGACCGAGCGAGGAAAACTCTACGGCATCCATCCCGGACTTTACGGACTGGCCGTCAACCTTTTAATATCTTGCGGCGGTTCGCTGTTGCCCGAAGGGGCGGCGCGGGAGGGCGCGGCGGAACATGTTATAGAAAGTAAAACACTTTGAAGATTCTTTATTTCGATATCGATTCCTTGCGTGCCGATCACCTGGGTTGTTACGGCTACCATCGCGATACGAGTCCTCGCATTGATGAAATCGCGGCCAAGGGCGTTCGTTTTGATAACGTGTACGCTTCCGACGCCCCCTGCCTGCCCAGCCGCACGGCGATGTTCGGCGGCTGTTTCGGCATCCATAATGGCGTGGTGAACCACGGCGGCGCGGCGTCGGAGCCGTTTAACGAAGGGCCGCGGCGTGGCTTTGAATCGATACTGGGCAAAAACAACTGGCTGCGTTGTTTGCGACTTGCCGGCCTGCGCACCGCCACGATTAGTCCGTTCGGCGAACGCCATTCCGCCTGGCACTGGTACGCCGGTTTTCAAGAGATTTACAACACCGGGAAATTTGGCCTGGAGCGGGCCGATGAAATTGGCGCCATCGCTCTCGATTGGCTCCAGCGCAACGCCGAACAAGACAACTGGTTCCTGCATGTCAACTTATGGGATCCTCACACGCCGTACCGCACGCCGGAATCTTTTGGCGAACCGTTCGCCGATCAACCGCTCCCCACATGGCTGACCGAGGAAGTTCGCTTGGCGCATTGGAACGGCTGCGGTCCTCATTCCGCCCGCGAGACCACCGGCTACACGCATGATGAAGACGTCTATGGCGAGCATTACCCGCGTCAGCCCTACCTGATCGATTCACCGGAAGCCGTACGAAAAATGTTCGACGGTTACGATACCGGCGTGCGTTACGCCGACGCCCACATCGGCTACATTCTCGACTCCCTTGCCGAGAAAAACATGCTCGACGACACCGTGGTTATCATCACCGCCGACCACGGCGAGAACCTGGGCGAACTGAACATTTACGGCGATCACCAAACCGCCGATCAATGCACCACGCGCGTGCCCTTGATCGTGAGTTGGCCGGGCATCACGGGCGCGCGCGCCGGGCGCGTCGACGACGCACTGCACTACCAATTCGACTTCGCCGCCACGGTGCTCGAATTGCTCGGAGAGTTTGTGCCCAAGAATTGGGACGCCGAAAGCTTCGCCGACAGTCTGCGAAACAATGAGTCGGCGGGGCGCGATCATTTGGTGGTCTCGCAGGGCGCGTGGTCGTGCCAGCGGTCGGTCCGATTTCGTTCGGCCAACGGCGACTATCTCGCCATGCGCTCCTACCACGACGGCCACCACTGCTTCCCCGATTGGATGCTGTTCGATCTCGCCGCCGACCCGCACCAGCAATTCGACCTTTCCGGCCAACGCGGCGATATTGTGCGCGAAGCATCGGCTTTGCTCGACCATTGGTGGGGCCAAATGATGGAAACCGCCACCCATCCCACCGACCCCTTCTGGACCGTCATGCAAGAAGGCGGCCCATACCACACGCGCGGCGAGTTGCGAAAATATTTGAAGCGCCTCCGCGCCACGGGCCGCGTCGGCTGGGCCGATTTGCTCGAAGCCCGTTACGCCGGAGAGCTTTGAAGCGGGCTGGGCGATTGAATTGCATCGCCAACTTGGGCCGGTATGATCGGCGCCTGTCCTCCGCGCCTTTGCAAAGCAAGTTCGTTGTTTTCTCTGTGGTCTCGGTGCTCTGTGTGGTCTCGGTGCTCTGTGTGGTCTCGGTGCTCTCTGTGGTCTCGGTGCTCTGTGGTAAAAACTTTTTTTGGTTGCGGCCAACGGCCTCGCTCTGTTCTCCGTGTTAAAATGTTGACACGGAAACCGCACAGGAATGTTCGGGTTTCCGCCGGAGGCGTGTGGCGCTGCGACATACCGCTTTCGGTCGAAAATGGCGCATTTTTCGTTTAACGGCAAGCCGAAGGCGACTGCGTTTGGCGCCAACGCGTTCGGGTAAGACAGGAAAACGCAGTCGCCTTCGGCTTGCCGTTAAACGAGCCATTGATCCGCGTGAAGTATAGCAATCTGTCCGACAGGTCCGAACTCGAGAACCGTTACAAAATGGCAATGCAAACCAAAACCTTGTTATTTGCAACATTGACGAAAGCAGCGTTTTTATTCTTCGCCGTTTCTTCCCCGGCAATCGCCGCAGAGCGGCCTAACATTATTCTCATCATGTGCGACGACATGGGCTACGAGGGTGTTTCGGCCTACGGTTCGGAGTCGTACCACACGCCCAACTTGAACCGCCTAGCCGCCGAAGGCGCGCTGTTCGACCATTGTTATTCCCAACCGATCTGCACGCCTTCACGCGTGCAGATCATGACCGGCAAATACAATTTTCGCAACTACACCCGGTTCGGCGCCTTGGCGAAAAGCGAAACCACGTTCGGCAATCTGCTCCGCGATGCGGGCTACGCCACGCTGGTGGTCGGCAAATGGCAGCTTGGCGGCGGTGCGGAAACGGTGCGAAAATTCGGCTTCGACGAACATTGCCTCTGGCACCTTGATGGTCGCGATTCACGCTTCTGGCAGCCTCGCATCATGCAAAACGGCAAACTGCTCGCCGGGCTCGACGACCAATTTGGACCGGACGTCGTCTCGCAATATCTGCTCGATTTTCTCGAACGCAACCAGAACAAACCGTTCTTCGCCTACTACCCCATGATGCTCGTACACTGGCCCTTCGTGCCCACGCCCGATAGCCCGCCCGGCGGCTCGCGCCAGCGTTCGGGAAAGTACGACGGCCAAAAAGGCGGCACGGAATATTTCCCCGACATGGTGGCCTACATGGACAAAATCGTCGGCCGCATCATCGCCAAGCTGGAGGAATTGCATCTGCGAGAAAACACGCTTGTGCTCTTCACCGGCGACAACGGCTGCGCGACTAATATCCGTTCCAAAATGGGCCAGGGTTTCATTCAAGGCGGCAAGGGCAGCATGCCCGACGCCGGAACGCATGTGGCCTTGGTGGCGAATTGGCCCGGCGTGATTCCCCAAAAGAGCCGGCTCGAAACGTTGGTCGACTTTACCGACCTGTTGCCGACGCTCGCCGACGCCGCCGGAATCGCCACTCCGCAAAATATGCAACTCGATGGCCGCTCATTCCTGCCCCAATTGCGGGGCGAAAAGGGAAACCCGAGGGAATGGGTGTTTTGCCACTATCGCCGCAACGGCGCGCCGAAAGCGCCGGCCAACTCCAACAAACGTCGGCAGGTTCTACGAAAACAAGAAAAATCTCGCGCGGCCAAACAGCTTGGACGCTTCGCCCGCAACCAGCGGTTCAAACTGTACGACGACGGCCGCTTTTATGATGTATCGGCCGATGTTCTCGAACTGCACGACCTTCCTCTCGGCAAGGCCTCGGCCAACGCGGAAAAAACGCGCCGCATGCTCCAACGCGTTCACGACTCCATGCCGCCCTGGCGCCCGTTTCAAACGACCAGGAAATGAACCCTGCGCGCCATTTGAAAGGGTGAGGAAATTAAGCGCCGCTATGGTCTCCTATTCCTTGATGAGCATTTGGATTTCGGTCAGGTGCTTTTTGGGGTTGCCCTTGAAGATCATGCCCGGCCCCTTGATGTAAACTTCACGCGTGGGGGTTTCGATATTGAATCCCTGTTCCTTGGCGTAGGCCATGATCTTGGCGTACGACCGCCCCAATTCATCGTAGGGGCCCTTGTGAAGCAGGGCCACGCAGCGGCCGCCGCTCAATTCCCGCACCGAAACGCCGCTCTTTTCGATGCCGCCCTTTTCGACGCTGCTGCGAACCGGAATGCAGGCTTCAAAATCGGCGTCATCCTCCTTGTATTCGTTGTCGTAGTGGAGCAGAAACGCCTTGCCGCAAATGTTCCTACCGAATTGTTTGCCGATTTGAGCGAAGCCCTGGCCGCAATCGCCATACCGGCCCTTCATGCGTACGCCGGCAATGAGCATCGCACCAACCGACTTCTCTTCGACTTCAAAGGTTGCGTTTTTCATGGCTGCTCGCGCCTCCTTTTCCTTGGCAATGATTTGGTCGAGCGAACTGCCGATCTCGCGGCATTCTCGCAGCTTCTCTTGGACGGCCTCCTTCCGCCGCTCCAGGTATTCCAGAATGTCGGCCTCGTCGTCGTAGCTGCTCAGAATTTGCCTGATGTCGGCCAGTGAGAAATCAAGCGAACGAAGCTGCCTGATCACGCAAGCCGTTTCGACATTACTCTGGGCGTAATAGCGGTAGCCGGTTTGTTGGTCCACAACAGAGGGCGTCAAGACGCCTTGCTCGTGATAGAAACGCAGCGTTTTGACCGTCAGGCCGGTAACTTTCGAGAACTCGCCGATGCTGAACAAGATGGTTTTCCTTCTGGAAATCGCCTACCGAATTTGTCGCTTGGAGTAGTATACGGCCTCCAGCAGGGGGAGAGTCAATCAGGAAAATCACGAGCATCCCTTCAGTGGATTCGCTCTCGATTTACCTCTCTGGCGAACGCTTTGGCTGCCTTGGCGCAAAAAAAAACAGGGCGCGTGGAAAATATGGTTTTTCCACGCGCCCTGTTGGGAATTTACGTGATGCCGCCCGGTTTTTTTCCGGTGGCTTATTCGATGAGAATCTTGTAGCCCAGGGCGCCAATGGGCTTGCCCTTGGGAACATCGGCGTAGTTGTCGTGGCACATCACGCACTTTTTCAATACGACGGGAATCGGCGTGGCGGCCAATAAATAGCGTTTGTCGCCTTCCACCACGACCTGGTCGTAATAGGCGTCGCCGGCGAGCAGTTTTCGAATGGCGGTTTTCTCAAACCCATCGCGCGGGGAGTTGGTGTCGTCGTACGGTTGGCCGGTGGCGTCAAGCAAGCGAACTTCATGCCAGCCCTTGGCCTTCATGGCCGAAAACAACGCCTTGGCGGCGGCGCCGGCCGGCAAATCCGACTCTTCGGTCACGTAGTGCGTCGTGACCAAGACGACGACCGTTTTGTAAAGATCGTCCAGCATTTTCACCTGTTTACGCGTGCGAGCCAGGGCCGGGTCGGCCGGCTTGTCGGCCAGCGCCGTGAGCGGCGATAGCGCCAACGTGGTAAGCAAGAGCAGGCATAACATCGGTCGAGAGAATCGCATGATTTTCGTATTTCCTTTGTCTTTTCGTAACGGTTACTGAAACAACAACACGGTTCGTTAAAACGCCTTCTTACGAAGGCAACGTTTTTTATGAGGGCTTTGAATCTTTTGCAGGTGCGGCCGACAACTCCACCAACTGCCCGCCCGGAACCACGACATCGCTCAGGCGAACACTATTCAAATACGCCACCTGCCGACGCTCCGCTTCGGCCAACACGCCTCGCAATCCACAAGCCGGCTGGATGCTGCAAACGCCATCGGTCGCGACGCACTCCAGCAAATGCATATTGCCTTCAAACGCCAGCACCACTTCGCCGATGAAAATGTCTTCCGCTTGGCGGGCCAATTCCACGCCGCCGCCCACGCCGCGAATCGTGCGGACATACCCCAAACGCGAAAGTTGCTGCACCACCTTCGATACGTGATCCTTCGAGATGGCGTAGAACTCCGCGATGCGGGCGATGTTCGTTCGGTCGGGACGGCCCGCCAAATAGATCAAGGTCCGGAGGGCGTAGTCAGTTTGAAGCGAAAGGCTCATTTACAAAGAAGCTTAAGTGGCGCCTGTTTTGCTTGTTTAGATGAAAGTGTAGTTTACCGACCCCGGAAGAGTCAAACGCGATCAGCAAATTTCCCGAAAAAAACGACGCCGTTTATTCGCTGGGCGTCTCGCGCACTAGGCGTGGATCAAGCTTTTTGGCTGCGGCGAAGTCGGCGTCGGCTTTGCGGTCTTCGCCTTGCTTGCGGTAAATGACCGCTCGGTTCCAGAGGGCTTTGGTATTTTGAGGATCCATGCGAAGGGTTTGGGTGAAATCGCCCAGGGCTTTGCGATCGTCGCCCTTGGCCAAATACGCCATTCCCCGAATGCAATACGCACTTTGCTGTGTTGGGTCGATGGCCAGTGTTTCCGACAAGTGCTTGATCGCGAGATCAAACGCTCCGCTGGAGAACGCCTCTTTCCCTTTTTTCAGACTTGCCTCCGCGTTCTTTCCGCCGAACAGGGAGGCAACCCGATCCAGCAGATCTTTCATTCCGGCCATTGATATTCTCCCCGCATTGCGTGTCTTTCCGAAGGGCGTCCTAGAGGCGACGCGGTAAATTGCCCAATCCCGCTGGCTCGAACACTGGCGGGATCTTGCGTAGGTTCTTCGAGCGGCTTCCCGATTTTCTGAAGGTTCTTCAACGCATTTTCTACCACAGAGGGCGCGGAGTTCACAGCGCCGCGATGAGCTGCAACCACACTCGCGTTTTCAGAGGGGGTGGGGGTACGCCGACGAGTCAGTTCTGGTCATAATAACCACTACTTGTACTTCGCGCCGATGCGAACGACTTACTGAACGGCCAGCCGTCTTCATCTTTTTATAAAAGCGACCAGAACGATGAAACATTTACTACTCATCTTCGCCGCGACTCCGCTCGTATTCATGGCGGGTGATCGCACGGCAAACGCGGCGGATGGCAAACCGGCGCGCCGCGAACGCCCGAACATCATATTCATCATGGCCGACGACAAGTAGAATTGAGTGGCTGGTAAATGCCATAAATGCCGATAAAACAGCAGGAATGTCAGTTTATAAACTTGCAAACTGATCACTGCGAATCACTTAAATTAAGGGCGATTCAGGGTGATTAACTACACTTTGCTACATTCCGGGTAAGACGACCGCCAAGCAATCGGCTGGCTGTTAACCACTTTGTCCAAAATTCGAGCGTCGTTGAGGGTGGTTCTTGGTGAACAATCGGTCGCCACGCCGCGTGTCTTTCTTTGTGGTCCAACATTTGGTGAGCCGGCCGCGATGGTTCAATTCCATCACAGCGCCGAGCGGAGATGAGTGTTCCAGATACAGCTAATCTGTTGATTCGAACAGCACTCCACGAACAATCCAAAATTTGGAGGAGCGCAGCTGAGTTTCGGTGAGCAACTCAGGTGGGTGAGGGTCGACCGGATTGGGACTGACTAAAATGCAATGACCTTTACGAAGGTAAACCCGCTTGATCACACACCCAATGCTGGGCACGTTTGAATCAACGACGGCGAGGTCGCCATTGTTTACCTCTCGGTAATCGTTGACGGGCTCTTTACTGATCAGAACTCGCTGGCCGGCCCGCGCGATGGGATCTAAACTGCCGCCTTCAACGTAAACGGTGGCTAGGTTCGCTAAACACTTAGATTGAAATCCCCCATGAGGTTTCCATTCGATTGTGTTGGCATGACTAGCGGCAGTAACCGATTGCTCTGGTGTGTAGAGTATGCCGACGACCTTTCGCGGAGCGGATTCGATCTTCGGAGCAATCTGGATCGGTATTGGCCGCACCGAGTTAATAGACTGAAACGCCCAATCATCTCCCGACGACCAGATTCTTCTTAGCAGGTGATCCCCACTTGCGCATGTTACTGCGACCAAGTCACCGTCCTTGCATGATACGTCAGCATCTGCCAACAAGGCCCACTGGCCCCTCCTGGCCACGGGATCAAGAGCATCAGAGGTCACGAGTACAGCGGCGCCTGTTGCAATTGAAGTGGCACTGGCCTCGTCAAGGGAATCAACGACCCATGACTCTCCCTTTGCTGCGGCTCGTCCGAATTCCTCCAGTTCAATTGGCTGAGCCCACGTTGCCAGTGGCGGAAGGCCGGCGAAGGCTATAACCGTTGTCGGAATCAAGGCTTGGCGACGACTGTGCCTGTATTTCTTGTTAAGGCGGGCCAGTTCTTTTTGGAACACGCGATCACACTTAATCAATACTGCATGACAATCTTGACTCATTGCTTTCGTCACATTTGCCTGAGTTGGGTGATGTGAACCGGCGTTTGCAACTGTCACTACCATCGCGTCACGGAGAAAGTCTACGATCTCCTTTCTCCTCGGGGTTGCGAGGGGGTCCGTACTTGGTAATGCGTTATATGCTGCAATTGAGTTGGAGAGTTTTTCATTAGCAAACGGTTGGTGCGAGTAGGTTTCGAGCGTCGCAAGCAGCTCCTCACAATACATTCGCATTTGGTTTGGTACTGTTTTCGGGGCCTTGTCTAAATCCGCCTTTACTTGCGCCAAACGGTTCCCTGGTCGTCTGCTGATTCGGCGCGACTTTGGACGATCATTTAGCTCGATTACATTTCCATCAATGAAGTGCTCTTTAGAATTCGAGAAGTGATGCTCTTGATGTATGGCAACAATAAATTGGAATGTTGTCATGCACGGCTTCAGAATTTCTCTCGACCATCGTTCCCAATGGCCGTCATCGAGCGAATGGATTGGGTCGTCCATGATTGCAAAGCCAAGGCCGCGCGGGTGTTTCTCCAGCAGCGCAAAGAAAAACGCCAATGCGATAGCGCGCTGAAGACCAGCATTATTAAAAAATTGCCCAGGCACTTCGTACGCACCTTTCGACAGAAAGGGGGTAATGCTCTTAACTCGCGTTTTGCCAACCACCAGCCGAGCGGGTTCGAGGCCGCTAGCCGACTCGGGGTACATCTTTCCCCAATTCAAAAAGGTGCTCTTTGCAATGTCGGCAAAGATGAGCTGAACCTCGCCTTCGGCGTATTTCCTCAATTCCTTGAGTTGATCGAGCGGGGACTGAAGTTCTTCCAGGAGAGCCAGTTCGACTTCTTTAACCGCAATTGTTTCACGTTCTTTATAGGCCGAACGTAATTCGTCTCGCAACGCCTTGAGTGGCTTGACGGCGGCAGCCGCCGTTTTGCCGATGGCCAGCACTCCGTAGAGTGAAGCAGTTGCACCTTGCCGGGGCGCGGTGACGACAGCCTGGATTGTTTGCCCCGTTTTCTCCATCGACACTTGGCTCCAGCAGAGAATAGCGATAGCCTTTACCGCCTGCTCAACCGCCGATTCGAACGCCAGCCCAGATTGAGCGAAATCATTTTCCACTTTTGAGGGGAATAGTGCAGGCTGCTCTGGGGCGTTAAAGGTGAGCTTGCTTGCGATTTCCTGGACCTGCTTCTCGTACTTGCTGGTGAGAGGCGAAAAGTCGGCGAATAACGTCTGGCCGGTCAAATTTCCCCAGTCGGTGAGCATTCGTTCCTGCGGGGTCTGCTTGGCTAAATCGCGAATTCCCCGAGGAATGAACTTGTCTAATTCGCTACTGAGATTGCGAAAAAAGTTCGTCAACTCTTCTTGCAATTCTTTATCAAAGTGTTTCAGTTCGCTTAGTTTTTCTTTCAAAGTCGAATCAGTGATCGTTTGCTCACAAACGGGGCAAATTTCTTTCTCCGGTTCGTACGACTGCGCTGCTTGAAGCAAAAGCGTATCTTTACTTTCTGGCGAATTTTCACTGCGCCACCATTCCAGCCGGTTACTAATCCGCTCCTTGGCGCGGGGAATGAATTCTTTCAGTTTCTGGGCCATCTCTTGGAGAAGGTCATCGCTGGAGTTCTCTTCCGAGGGCGGTATGGCGGTGGTGATTCTGAGTTGATCCAACAGCGGAAAGTTGTCCCAGACGCCCCTCTCCAACGCGAGCACGGCGCCGGTCAGGTTGTCGGCCAAACCACTGTGCGCTTTCGAATCTGCGGAATCGAGTCCGATCAGCTTCGCCAAGTCATTCTCCGCTTGAGCGATGAAGGCAGAGATTTTTTTACCAGTTTTTTTAATCAGGTCGTTACTTGCCTTTTGCGATGTGGCTAAGTCTTGAAGCGTTTCGCGTGCCTCGTGTTTCTCGGGTAACCTCTCTGGTAATTGGCTAAGCTGTTGGTTCAATCCCCGCCAGTCAGCGTCGATTGTCTTCCGTTCGGTATTTGCCCGCCTCGTCCGATTACCGGACATGGTGCTCGCCATGGCCCCGATATTCTCAAGATCATCGTAACCGAGCATCAGACTTAACAGACTCGTAGTATTTGGCGCGTTTTCGAGTGTGAAGCGGGCAAATGTTGCCGGCGCAACCAACGACAATTGCAAATCAAGTGTCTCGATTCCAAATTGCGTTAGATCAGCACACGGCTTCCAGGCGTCGTCGTTGATGCGTGCGGTGAGTTCACTGTTGTGACATCTACTGTTGTGACATCTCTTGAGGTGGAGCGTGGATTTTCCGTCCGAAGACGCCAACTCGATCTGCGCCGAACATTCTTGGCGCGTGTTTTTGGTGATACCTCCATCGGGAAGCGTTGCAACAACCGCCCAATCGGCTAGTTTTTTTCTTTTGCCATCGGAATTTGGAGCGGTATGAACCGGCGCTGTTTCGTTTTTGTCCTGTGCATCACTGATGGCTTGACCCGTCATCACCCAAATTACCGCGCCGAGGAGGCTCGTTTTTCCACTCCCGTTTGGGCCATAAATCAGATTCGATTTACCGTCAAAATCAAAGGTTACGCTCTGCCCAGCCGGAGCAAGGCCACGGAATGACGTGGATTCCAAGCGTTTCAAAACATACGCGTTTTTGGAAGTTGGCTTTTGCGATTTCGCGACAGCCAACGTCTCATTGTTCGCCACAGCTTCCGGCGGCAGGCAAGGCTCTTCTTTCGTGACGGACTCTTCCGCTGAGATTTTCTTTGCCTCCTTGTACCGTTCGCAAAGAAATTCCAATTGCTCAGTTCCGTTGCGTGCTTGAAGCTTTGCGTGTTTTTCACTGACAACGCGCAACAGGGTTCTACCAGCTTCGTCGAGCGGGCCTAACGCAGCCCTGGCGGAACTGACTTTCTTGCCCGCCAACAATTGATCGACAACTGCTTGGCTTTGAGGACTAAACGTCATGAAATACTCCCCCTTTACGAGATCAATGCAATGACCAACTCTAAGCGGCGCCGGGCACGGCATTCCGCATGGCGACACAATGAGCACGGCCTTGCCATGTTCGTGGTTCTAGCAAGTGACGCAGTAGCAGTAACGGTTTGAATTGAATGGCTAAGCCGAGCAACAATGGACTCACGGCGTTTCGTATTAACGTAAATAGTGTAGATGATAGCGCAACTGTGCAATATGTGATTTTACAGACCCCCCGACAAGCCTGCAACGCCACCCAACGCCAGAAGCAATGGGGCTGGCGGCAGTCGCCAGTACGCGACTGCGGCCCGGCGCGCTCATGGTCATCATCCAGAACGCACGTTGCAATCAGGGGAACAATATCGCGCAGTTGAAGCAGTGTGTGCTCGTTGCGCCGCTGAATGATTTGATGAGCAATTGGGCCTACATGGTGATCGCCTCATTGGCTTGGAATTTGAAAGTCTGGTCGGCCTTGATGATCAAACCCAGCGGTACGGCCAAGCAGAAAGCTGAGCAGCAGAGCGTCAAATCGAAGCTGATCGGCATGGACTTCA
>QIKY01000145.1 GCA_003233175.1 Planctomycetaceae bacterium
TCCAAGCAAAAGCGAAAAGACCTCACCAACCGCTTGAAGATTGTCGAAGCCATTCGCGATAGCGACAACAAACCCGAGTGGATGGTGCTCGATGTCGTGCCCGTGATCCCGCCCGATTTGCGTCCGCTCGTGTTGCTCGATTCGGGAAACTTCGCCACCAGCGATTTGAACGACCTCTATCGGCGAATCATCAACCGCAACAACCGTCTGCGGAAGTTGGTCGATTTGAACGCGCCCGAAGTCATCATTCGCAATGAGAAGCGGATGTTGCAACAATCGGTCGACGCGCTGTTCGACAACAACCGTTGCAAACGCCCGGTTCTGGGAAGCAGCAATCGGCCGCTGAAATCGCTGACCGACATGATCAAGGGCAAGCAGGGCCGCTTCCGGGAAAACCTGCTCGGCAAACGGGTCGACTATTCGGCCCGCAGCGTGATTGTGGTCGGTCCTCGGCTCAAGCTCCATCAATGCGGCCTTCCCAAGAAGATCGCGTTGGAGCTTTACCAGCCCTTCATTATTCGCCGCTTGAAGGAGATGGGCCACGCCGACACGATCAAAAGCGCCAAGAAAATGCTGGAGCGCAAAGACGAAGAAGTCTGGGATATTCTCGAATCGGTGATCACGAATCATCCCGTGTTGCTGAACCGGGCGCCGACCTTGCACCGCATGGGCATTCAGGCGTTCGAGCCGATATTGGTCGAAGGCAACGCGATCAACCTGCATCCTTTGGTGTGCCGTGGTTTCAACGCCGACTTCGATGGCGATCAAATGGCGGTTCATTTGCCGCTCTCGATCGAAGCGCAAGTCGAGGCGCACACGCTGATGATGTCGACGAACAACATTTTCGCGCCCTCCAACGGCAATCCGATCATGAGCCCGTCGCAAGACACCGTGATGGGCTGCTATTACATCACGATGGACACGCCCGCCGACAAGGGGCGGGACATGGTGTTTAGTTCGCCGGAGGAGGCGAGTCTGGCGCATTCCCTGGGAGTGGTTAGCCTACACGCCAAGATCAAGGTGAGACTGCCGCCCACGCAGCGTTTGAATTCGGAAGACAGCGCCGGCGCCTTGGGTGCGATCGTGGAAACGACGTACGGCCGGGTGATGTTCAACATGATGCTTCCCGATGGCCTCGACTATTACAACATCACGTTGCGGGGCGCCGATTTAGCAACCGTGATTTCCGATTGCTACCAGCGACTGGGCCGCCGCGCCACGATCGACCTGCTCGACGACATGAATCAACTCGGCTATCGGCAAAGCACGCTTAGCGGCTTGTCGTTCGCGACCGACGACCTGATCACGCCGGATACAAAAACCAAGATCATCGGCGACGCCGAAAAAACCGTACTGAAATACCGCAAATTGTATGAACGCGGTGTGATCACGGGGCCGGAGCGTTACAACCAGGTGCTCGACGCCTGGACCCACGCTCGCGAGCAAATCACGCAAGAGATGATGGCAGAAATGGAAAATGACCAGCGGGGCGGCGGATACGTTAATCCGGTGTACCTGATGGCGCATTCCGGCGCCCGTGGCGGCGTGGAGCAAATTCGGCAGCTTGCCGGTATGCGGGGTTTGATGGCCAAGCCGACGGGCGAGATTATCGAAACGCCGATCAAGGCCAACTTCCGCGAAGGTTTGACCGTGTTGGAATACTTCAGTTCCACGCACGGCGCCCGCAAGGGCTTGGCCGACACCGCCCTGAAAACGGCCGACTCCGGTTACCTCACGCGTAAACTGGCCGACGTGGCGCAAAACGTGGTCATCACGATGCACGACTGCGGAACGACCCAGGGTATCACGAAGGGCGTTATTTACCGTGGTGAAAAAGTTGAAGTTCGTCTGGCCGACGCCGTAAAAGGCCGAGTCAGCCGCCAGAGTATCGTGCATCCGATCACCGATGAAGTCATCGTGGGCGAGAGCGAGCCGATCACTCCGACCATCGGCCGTAAAATCGAAGAACTCGGTTTGGAAAAAATTCAGGTTCGCAGCGTTGTCACCTGTGAAGCTTCGTTGGGCGTGTGTCGGCTGTGTTATGGGATCGACCTCTCGACCGGTAGTTTGGTGGAAGAGGGCATGGCGGTCGGCATCATTGCCGCACAGAGTATTGGCGAACCGGGCACCCAGCTCACCATGCGAACCTTCCACATTGGTGGAACGGTAAGCACCACGCTGGAGGAAAGTGAAACGAAGGCGACCAAGGGCGGAATCGTCAAGTTTATCCGCTTGAAGATTGTCACCAACGCCGAGGGCGAGCAAATCGTGCTGGCGCGAAACGGCGAAATCTCGATTGTTGACGCCAAGAATCGAGAAATTGAGAAACATGAAGTTCCCGCCGGCGCCATTGTGAAGGTCAAGGAAGATCAAAAGATCAAGACGGGCAAAGTGCTCTGCCAATGGGATCCTCACAGCATTCCGATTTTGGCGGAGGTCGGCGGCAAGGTCCGCTTCGAAGACGTCGTCGACGGCGAAACCATGTTGGTCGAACGCGACGCCGGCGGCACCACCCGCCGCACCATCATGGACCACAAAGGCGACCTCCACCCGCAGATTGTTCTGGAAGACGCCGAAGGCAAACCGCTCGACGTCTACTATCTGCCGGAGCGGGCTCATATTGAAGTCGAGGAAGGTGAAGATATTTCGGCGGGCGCCGAGTTGGCCAAGCTGCCGCGTGAATCGGCCGGCGTTTCCGATATTACCGGCGGTCTGCCCCGGGTTACGGAAATCTTTGAAGCTCGCAAGCCGAAAGATCCCGCCGTGATTGCCGAAATCGATGGCGAGATCGAACTGTTGAGCCAAAAGAAACGCGGCAAGCGCTCTATTATTGTTCGTAGTGAAAGCGGTATCGAACGCGAACATCTGGTTCCTCACGGAAAACGATTCCTGGTTCACTCCGGCGATTTTGTCAAAGCCGGTCAGGCGTTGGTGGATGGTCCGTTGGTGCCGCACGATATCCTGCGTGTTTCGGGCGAAGAAGCCGTGCAACAATATTTGTTGCACGAAATCCAGCAGGTGTATCGTAGCCAACGCGTTGAAATCAACGACAAACATTGCGAGATCATCATTGCCCGCATGCTCCGCAAGGTGCAGATCGAAAATCCTGGAGATACTTCATTGCTGCCCGGTTCGGTTCACGATAAGTTCGAGTTCCGGCGAATCAATAAGCAAGTTTCCAAGTGCCTCAAGGTTACCGAACAGGGCGACTCCGATTTTGCCCCAGACACCATCGTTCCGCGCGAGGTTCTGGAGCAGGTCAACGCTCAAATCGAAGCGTTGGGAGGAACGCCCGCCAAGGGTTCTCGTCCGAAACTGGCCACGGCGAGCACGCAGTTGCTGGGAATTACCAAAGCGGCCGTGCAGAGCGAAAGTTTCATCTCCGCCGCCAGCTTCCAGGAAACCACCAAAGTGCTCACCGAGGCGGCGCTCGCCGGCAAGATCGACAACTTGGTGGGGCTGAAGGAAAACGTCATCCTAGGACACCTGATTCCCGCCGGCACCGGCTTCCGCACCTTCCAAGAGGCGGAAGTTCGCTACCGTCATGAAGCGTTGGAAGCGCTTGCCGCCCGGCAAGATACTTCGCTGGTCACGAGTTTCCCCTTACTGGAATCGGCCGACGAAGAAGGCAAGCCCAAAGAGTCGGCTGCCTCCGAGAAAAAAACGCCCACCGGTTTGGAAAGCATGTTTGGCAGTGAAGGCGGCGACCCCAAATCGGAGAACTAGAAAGCTTCGCACGAATAGTTCTCTCGAATAAAAGCCCGGCATTTCAATAATGCCGGGCTTTTTTTATCGACAACAGGTAACTTATTTACGGATCCCTAACTCTTCACCAAGCCCTCTCACTCCTTTGAGAGGGCTTGTTCGATTTGTTGCGCCAACCGTCGCGATTGTTGGCAGATGCCGAGCAACTGCTGAAAAGTCGCAATTTCCTCCGCCGGTAAACCGCAGCCTCTTCTGGCTTTCAACCAATGCCTGAGTACGGAATAGCCTCCCACGCGCCATTGCCAGTCGTCGGGCGCGACGTCGGTGAACGCCTGCGTCGGGTTGATGGCGATTTTTCCTGGCTGATTGTCTCCCACCGGCTCGAATTTCGGAAACCCTCGCCCGATGCGACCATCGCCCGCGCCCTGGAGCGTGCAAGTGGAAGGCAAGGGACTTGGAAAACAATGCAGCGCCACCAAGCGTTGGCCGAGCGTACTGAGTGTTTGGAATTGCGCCGCGCTACTGGGCCAGGGCGCGCGTGGGAACTCTCGCCGCAGCAAGTCGGCGTTGTTAGCCCGATAGCTTTTCGAGTGGAACGCAGCGTATAAAAAAGCGAAGACGTCTTCAGGTCCGAAGTTCTCGGTGAAGTCGCCTCTACCAACCAAGAGCAGCGTGCGTTGTATGCGGCTGGCGAACTCTTGTAGCCAGGCGTGGTTGAAGTTTGTGCGGCCTTGCTCGCCTTCCCTCGCATTTTGCTCTGCGTCCTTGAGGTACAGCGGCGCCAGGAAGGCTGCGCCGTGAGCGCTATAGAAAACCCGATCTGAAACCAGGGCGTCGACCGCCAGGAAATGATCGTACTCGCCATCGTTCGCGCTCTGCCTCATAAACACCAAACCCAAATTGTTCGGCAACATGTGTCGCATCACCTTGAGGCGGGCGCGGCCCAACAATGTTGGTTCATAATAGACCCAGCGTTGGTCGAACGGCGCCGTAATGTATCGCCGTAAACAGCTTGGCGAGAATTCACGCGGCTCCTTTTGCATGGCCAAAAACGCAATCACTTTCTCTTGGACTTCCGCGCGGGTGCGCCCGACAAACACGCGGTCGTTCTTGGTCTGCACGCCCGACACATACTCGCCAAACACTTCGTTCAGCGGGACGCCCTGTTGGTATTCCGGCCGCGGCGTTCGCGGGCGGCTTTGAAAAAAGAAATAGTCGGGCGCCGGCGACTCCTCTCGCCAAACCGTCGTTTTCAAGCTTGCTTCAGATAGTATGCGAATTTTCTCCGCGCGCTGGCCACGAATTTCGGCCAGATGCAAACGCCCCAGACGTCGTGTCTTTTTTGGCTGGCCGCCAGCGGGCCGCTTGACGAACAGATGCAGCGCCACGCCCTGTTGGATGGCGAAAATATTTTCGTCAATCGCCCCGCCCGATTGCCGCTTGTGTTTCGCGCCGCCATGCAAGTTCAACACGTACAGTTCGTCGAACGACTCCAGCAACGACTCCCGCATGCGGCGATGCGTAATGCCGCTCAGAAAAGTGTTGCTGGTCACATAAGCCAAAATGCCGGCGCCCACGCGGTCTAGGCATATTTGCCCCCAACGCAAGAAGCGAATGTAGTCGTCGTCGAGGTTGGTCTTTTTTTCGCCCAAGCCGCGTTTGTATTCGTTGAGTTCTTGGCTGATCCAGCGTCCGCCGGCGTGCGAACCGAAGTTGGAATAGGGAGGATTGGCGAACACAATTAAAATTGGCGGCTGACCATGCGAATGAGCATGAGTTCCCGCGGCTTGGATCCAATCGCCCAGAAGCGGCAACTCCTCCGGCGGGCAAGCGAGTGGATCAAGACACAACACGCGCCGCCCGCCGCCGTAGGACGAAAGCGAGCGCGCCGCGAGACACGTTTGCGGCGCTATTTCAAAACCCAGCAGAGCGTCTGGAAAGGTATCTACTTGATGCCCGTTGGCGCGAGCCCATTGCATCGCGCCCAGCAGGAAGCCGCCGACGCCGCAAGCTGGGTCGACCGCCATGAGCCGTCGCTCCCGCAATGGCGTTGAATCGGCCGGCGCAAAAAGATCGCCCAGCCCATTGGGCGCCGAGAATTGTTCACGCAACAGATCATCCACGCTGCGCACCAAGTAGCCAATCGCAGCGGCGGGCGTAAAATAAGAGCCCGATCGTTTTCGCAACGCGGGCGAATATTCCGCCAGAAATTGCTCGTGGTACGCTTGCCAGGCATCGAGTGGCGCTGCCTCCACGGCGCGGCGAAAAGCCAAGGCGGTGTTCGAGGAAAACACGCCAGAAGTTTCTCTCGCGGCAAGCACTCCCTGGAGATCAAAATCGTTCTCACTGGAAGGCGAGCGATGCACCGCCTCGAACACCCATTGTTGCGCCACGAGGCCAGCCAATTGCTCCGCCGTAGCGCCGGCATGCGAGAGGCCCAGCGACGCATACATTTTCCGCGCCGCTTGCACCCAGGGTTCGGCTTCGGCGGAACTCCCGCGAAGAACATTCTCCCGCACCTCTTGGGCGGCGCGCGCGGTGAGCTGGGCCCACTTTCGAGCAACGCGGCGAACTTCGTGTTCGGTGCCAGTCATTCAACCAAAGAGTTGCGTTACCGCTTCCGCCTTGACCAACTCTCTCGGCTGATTCAAATGATTGTAGACAATCGTTTGCGGGTCGATGCCGATGGCGTGGTAAATCGTGGCCAGTAGCTCCATGGGATGCACCGGCTTCTCCAACGGCGATGAAGCGGTGGCGTCCGACTTGCCATGCACATGGCCGCGGCGAATTCCAGCGCCGGCCAAACAGGCCGTGTAACAATAGGGCCAGTGATCGCGGCCGTCGTCGCTGTTGCCGTTGCCGGAAGTGCTCACGCCGCGCTGCGGGCTGCGGCCGAATTCACCCACCGCGACCACCAGCGTTTCATCGAGAACGCCGCGGTCGTCCATGTCGGCAATCAGGGCGGAGAGGCCGGCGTCGAACATCGGGGCCGATTGCGTTTTCATCCGCTTGGTCAGTCCGGAGTGGACATCCCAGGAGTGGTTATCGGAATTCGCGACCTTCGGCCAAATGACCTCCACCACGCGCGTGCCGGCTTCCACCAACCGCCGAGCCAACAGGCAACTCTGGCCAAACGTGTTGCGGCCGTAGGCGTCACGAAGTTTGTCTGACTCCTGCGACAAATCGAAGGCGTTGCGCGCCCGGCCGGAAGATATCAAGTTCATCGCCGACGCATAATATTTGTCGAGCCCATACTTGGCGACCGCTTTCTCGATATCCGGCATGCCGCTGCTGAGCAAACCTCTTAAGTCGGCCCGGCGCCGCAACCGAGCCCCGCTGACTTCATCGCGCAGCTTCAAATCATCGACATTGATCTTGTTCATCTTGTTCATGTCGAGGTCGCCGCCGGGCGGGAACAAGTAATAAGGATCATACGCCCGGCCCAAAAATCCCGCCGTTCCCGATTTATTCACCACGTTGCTTTCCTGCAGCGGACGCGGCATCATCACGAACGGCAGCATCGGTTGTTCGGGCGGTTTCAGCCGGATGATTTGCGAACCGAAGTTGGGAAAATCTTTCGGCGAGGGAGGCTCAAGCTGCCCCGAAGGGCTGACCTTGTCGGCCGTATAGCCGGTGTGCATTTGGTAGATGGCCGCCGTGTGGTTGAACAGCCCCACGGGCGTATAACTCATCGAGCGGATGAGCGTGAGTTTGTCGGTCACGTCGGCGAACTTCGGCATCAGCTCCGTGACGTCAAGCCCGCCGACTTTCGTCGGAATGCGTTTGAACACGCTACGAACATTATCGGGCACATCATCCTTGGGGTCCCAGAGATCTAAATGGCTGGGTCCGCCTTGCAGATAAATCAGCACGATGCTTTTGGCCCGGTTCCATCCCGCGGCGCCGGCCGAATTACTGGCGGAATCGGCGGCGGAGGCGTCTTGCATTTGCAGCATCTGGCCGAGTGTGGCGCCCAGCATGGCCGAACCGCCGACACGCAAAATGTCGCGCCGGGTGGGTCCCAGATGAGAATCGCAGACGTCTTTACCACGCTGACCAGGAATGACAAACATGCTATTAGCTCCACAAAGGCGAATGGGGGAACGCAACACGAGGGGAACGAATCTGGGGGAAAGGGGTGCGCGCGGGCCGTCTGCAGACGACCAACACACTCGCTCGGCCCGTTAAGTTTTTCAGTTGCAACGACTTGCGACCACAAACCGCACGCAGTCTCGGAGCAGGGCTGAGTATAATCGAACGTTTTCTCTGCTGTCAACTTTCGGCGGTTTCGCGACGGAACCTTTACGCTACTTACCGTCGGCCGTTCTGGCGGCAAATAACTCCATGGAGGGGCGTGTAAGCCTTGTCATTATCGGTTTTGCGCTACAATAACCTTTGTGTAAACCTTTACGCGGACTGAAAGAGGAAAAGGATATGAAGCAATCCTTGCGGCGGAAATTGGGCGCGGCGGCTTGGTGCGTTTGCTTGCTGGCGTTGGCCGGTTGGATTCGCCGCGAACCGGCGGTTTCGCAATTGGCGAAAGACCTTTGGCAATATGCGTCGGGGCGGCAAACCAAGGTTATGTTGCGCAGTGAGTCGTCGATGCTGGCGGCGGTGGGTGATCCTATCTATGTGGAGCACGAAGGCCGCTTTCGGCAAGTTGGCGAGATTATCTCCTTGGCCGGCGTCGCCGACCGCCAGCGTCCCGCCTATACCAAAGAAGCCGAAGCGCTCTTTTACGCCGACGCCCCGCCCCTGCACGCGAAAATGGTGCTGAAGGTTCATCGCACGCCCGATTCGCTGGAGTGGATCTTGGCGACGTTACTGCCGCCGGAAAAAAAAACGCAGATTGCCGGCGAATTGAAGCAGGCCTTCGCGGCGCATCAGGCGGAAATATTGGCGGAGTTGCAACCCGTGGTGGAGGCGGGACTCAAGGAAGCGGTGGGCGTTGCCCAGGAAGAATTTACGGCGGCGGTGCAGCGCCACCGGGCCGACATTCGCCAAATTGGCCAGCGTTACCAGCGGGAATTGGTCGACCAAGAACTCACCGAATTGTTCGAGCAGCAAGTTTGGCCGATTGTTCGCCGTCATGCCGAACCGGTGGCCGAAGACGTGGGCATGGAAATCTGGCAGCGGGTTTCGTTTTGGCGTTTTGCTTGGCGTTATGCGTACGACAAGACACCGCTCTCCCGGGAAAGTCTGACAAAGCAGGAGTGGTCTCGGTTTGTCGACGAAGAGGCGCTTCCCGTGTTGGAAAAACACACGCCGCAGATCGTCGCCATGCAGCAGCGCATTCTGGCCGACGTGGCCAAGAACGAACAGGTTCGAGCATCGCTCCAGAAAAACGCCATTCGCATCGTCGACGACCCAGCGATACGCAAACTCATGGGAGAGATTTTGCGCGAGGTGTTCGTGGAAAGCCCTCGCTTGAAGCAAGTGTTTCAAAAGCATTGGCGCGGCGAGCGTTTTCAACGCGCCCTGACCTTGGCCGCGCAACGGGCCGACCCCGTTGTCAGACGCATCGGCGAGTTGATTGTCGGCACGAGAGCCGACGGCGCCACGCCCGAATTCGCCGCCATGTTGCGCAATCAAATTCTGGCCAAGGACCGACGCTGGTTCGTGCTGGAATCGGCCGGCAACAACGCCATGGCAGCGCCGGCGTCTACCGCCCAATCACGCATGACCCCATCTCGCATGACCGCGTTACCGGTGCTCCCCGGCGAACCAGCCGCCGCCAACCCATTTCTCTCGCCACGGAAGAACTAAAGCAACCGTTCACAGGTTTGAACTCTTGGACAGATTGCTATCGCAATTTCCCGCGACACCGTGAATGGTTACTTTTCGGCGAACTCTACTCGCAATCAGACAAACTTTGTTTGGCCGGGCGTGGCGATGGTCGCCGGCGGCGGCGCGATGCTCATGTCGTAGTGCTTGAGGGAGAAATCTTGCTGGGAGTTCAGGGCCTGGTCCCAACTGATTTTCTGGCCGGTGTAGGTTGTCATACGGCCCATAATGGCCAACATGGTGCTGCGACACATATACTCGCCGTTGTTGAGCGGTTGGCCCTGGCGAATACTGGCGAAGAGTTCGTCTTGCTCGGCCTGATGCATCGTGTTGCGTTTCTCGGCGAACTTCCAAATCTGTTTGCCCGACGACTCCTGCACCGTGTGTTTTTCGATGTGGCTGGTTCCCTTTGAGCCCATGACCAACGTGGAAACCTCGTTCGCGCAGCCGGGCTGCTGGCGGCAGTAATGGAAATGCCGCACGCCGCCAGGGTATTCGTACACGACGGCGTGGTGGTCGAAAATTTGGCCGGGGTCGGCCTTGGTGTTGATGCGCGTTTGCAGCCCGCCCAAACCGACCGCCGAAACCGGCGGCTCATCGTGCATCGCCCAAGCGGCTTTGTCGATACTGTGAATGGCTTGCTCCACGATATGATCGCCCGACAGCCAAGTGAACCAATACCAGTTGTGGAGTTGCCATTCGAGATCGGTCCAACCGGTATCACGCGGCATGGGCCATGGTTTTCCAGGACGGCTGGCGTTGTAGTTGGTTTGAATCGCGACGATATCTCCGATTTGCCCATCATGGACGCGCTGCATCGTGGCGCCGGCGCCGTTGTGGTAACGCCAACACAAGCCGGAAACCATCGCCAAATTGCGGCGTTTCGCTTCTTGGCACGAAGCCAACACCGAACGCACGCCGGGCGCGTCGACCGCCACCGGCTTTTCAGCAAACACATGTTTGTTCGCCTCCACGCAGGCTTTCAACTGCACGGGGCGAAAATGAGGCGGCGTGGCCAGCAAGACGACATCCACATCAGACGCCAACAGTTTCTGGTAGGCATCGAACCCAACGAACTGCTGTTCCGGCGAAACATCGACCCGGTCACCCACCGGAGAACGCTTGAAAAGCTGCAAACTGTTCGCCACTTGGCTCTCGAAAACATCGGCGAGCGCCACCAATTTCGTTTGAGGATCGGCCTTCAAGGCCTGCACCGCGGAGCCGCGTCCGCGTCCGCCACAACCGATCAATCCGACTCTCAGAATATCGCTACCGGCGGCGTGCGCGGTGCGGGAAATGCCGGCTTGGAGCGTCAAACCAACTCCAGCCGCAGCCGCCGAATTTTGCAGGAAATTACGGCGAGTTGTGTCCGACCGGCCCTCTGGAGAAGGTTGCTGATGCATGGGTTTGTGCTCCGTGTGAGAAGATGAATGCGTTAAGGATCGTTCGAGGTTTAACGGTCCGATTTTACTTGTACGATGGCCTTCCAAGGCCGTCGAAAGCAGCAAATCGACGGCCTTGGAAGGCCATCGTACGACAGTAATTTCTCGAACACTTTCTAAGAGCTCCTAACATAACCCCTGTTTGGCGTTTCAAACACGGAGTTTGATGCTGACCTACCAAGTTGTGTTAGAAGGTATAAGTATTTGGTTACGAGTTTCAAAGTTGCAGAACGCGGTCCAGGCGTTGGGCGATGTCGGCCAAGCGTTCTCGTCCGCCGCCGCGCACTTCGGCTGTTGCCCAGCCTGTAGTATAGCCGATATCGGCCAGGGCAGCGCGAACGGCGGGCCAATCGCAATCGCCGTCTCCAATTTCGACATTGAACCCCTTCCAAACGCCCTCCTCTTTTTGTTTGGTGCGGCTGTACGCCTTGACGTCTAACTTCACGATGCGTTTGCCGAGAATACGAATCCAATGTGCGGGCCAGCCGAATCGGACCACGTTGCCGATATCGAAATACGAACCGATGGCCGGACTTTCCAGTTCATCTAGAAATCGGGCCATTTCCAGAGGACTCAACAAAAAATTGTTCCACACATTTTCGACCAGCAACTTCACGCCTTGTTTTTCGGCGTACGGCAACGCCTTCCTCAGGCGGTCTTGCTGTTCGCGGTAGACTTGGTCATAGGAATGCGTTTTGTCGACTTTGCCGGCGACCACCAACACGCTCGTGGCGCCATAGAATTTTGCGTTGTCAATCGCCGAAACAAGATCCGGCTTGCTGCTGTTCAGAAAGCCGTGAATCGCGACTCCGGTCGCTTCGCTGGCCTTGCGGGCTTGGTTCCGGTCGACCTTGCTGGTCACATGGATTTCAGTCCCTTCAAACCCTAAATCTTTCAAGAGTTTGAACTTATCGAGTACCGACAAGTTGCCTTGAATCATGTGGTACTTCACGGCCTTTTTGATTTTCGGCTTGGCCGGTTCGGCGGCAGATGCAATACCCGCGCGTCCGCAACCGACGCCCAATCCCGCCGCCGCAGCCAGCCCGCCTTGTAGCAAGCTGCGGCGCGAGTAGCGATTGGTATTTTTGCTTGTCATGATTCCTTACTCCCTTTATTTGTAACAGTGAACCCTATTTTCCGCACATCTGGGTTTCATTTTCTTCGAGTTTCTTTTGGCTTCCAATCCGAGGACTTGTCGATGGCATGAGGAATGTAGGCATCGGCAGTGTCCACTGGGCAATATTTTTTTGCTAGGTCAGCCGTTTCGCGACTTGCGAAAAACACCATTGACGTAAGTTGTTTTTCCTCTTTCGATATCGACAGCCGGGGCAGTTTGGCCGCAGTCATCGCGTTGCTATCGTGATGGCATGAAGAAAAACAAAAAGCATCAGCTAATCGATCCGATCCCGCTTCCCTGACGCCGAAGGCAACAGCCGGCAACTTCACGCTCGCGCAGTCGGGGCGTTGCTCCATTTTATTTGAAGGAAGGCAGCCGGATCGAGTGGATCTGCAAAAAATGGCCGACTTTTCAACAATGAGATATGCGGAAAATATGATGAACAGTTACTGGAAAAGCCACCTCTCATTCAGAAGCCGGGCTTTTCAAACGCCATTTCAGGAACTCATTGTTCCACGCGTTCTTGGTTCGACGCCGAACACGCTGGCGGAGGCTGGCGGATCTGGTCGAGTAGTGAATTGTAGGCGTCTTGCAGGTGGGCCTGTATTTCGGTCTGGGCGACGGCAACGTCACCGGCAACGAGCGCCGAATAGAGCCGGGCATGCGACTGGTCGGTTCGAATATAACGCTCGCCCGACCAGCGAAGCTCTTGCAGATGCGGCTCCAGTTCTTCCAGCAGCGCGCCAAGCATTGTTGTCATGACCGCGTTGCCCGACAAACTGGCAATTTCGAGATGAAACGCGATATCCAGCGGCGTGTAGCGGTCGTGGCGTTGTGCGAGCGGAATCGCGGCCATTTCCTCCAAGATGCGGCGCAGGGGGAAGAGGTCTTGCAGTTCTCGCTTGCGTGCCGCGCGGGCGATCAAATCGAGCTCCAGCGTTTCTCGTGCGTCCAATAGATGGAACAGATTTTGGTCTTGCGAGGCCAGCAGTTCACGCAAACGCGCGCCGGTTCGTCCCGCCGTCGTGACGTTGGTCGGCAATTTATCGACCGCCTCCACGAACGCGCCCGCTCGCGGCAGCACCTTGATAATTCCCCTGCCTTGGGCGTCGAGCAACGTATCGCGGACAACGCCCACCTTCACGCCAAATTTGGAAGCCAAGTCGCGTATGGAAGGCAGCCGGTCGCCGGGTTTGAGTTGGTGCTCCGCGATGAAGCGGCCAAGCAAATCAGCCACTTCGGCAGGTCGGTTCGTTGGGGCTGATGCAGCCAATGGCGTGTTTCCTACTGAAATAGCGTTTGAGAAGCCGGCTTTTTTCAAAAAGCCGGGCTTCTGAATCGAGAGGTGGTTTTTCCACACTTTCTAACTTTGCGACACTCGCTTGACGCTCCACTTTCGTGATCATACACTAACCGATCAGCGGCATCAATGATCGGTTAGTGATTGATCACCAGCACAACCTTTTGGATTCCCTCCCATGAAACCTCGGGCGTTGCAAAATTTTCGCCACAAACTGGCGCGGGGTGAATCGGTTCACGGCCTCTGGGTGACGCTCGAATCGGCCACGCTCACGGAAATAGCGGTGGCTTTGGGGTTGGATTGGGTCGTGATCGACGCCGAGCATGGTCATCTTGATTGGAAAGATATCAACGAGCACATTCGCGCCGGGCTGCGCAGCGATACCGTCGTGTTGGTGAGATTGGCCGAACGCAGCACATCGCTGACGAAACGCGCGCTCGACATCGGCGCCGACGGCGTCGTCATACCGTGGGTCGAATCGGCAGCGCAACTTGAAGCAGCCGTGGCCGATTGCCGCTATCCGCCGCAAGGGCGACGCGGCATCGGCGGCGAGCGAGCGACGGTTTGGGGCCAGTGTTTTTCCGAACATGCGGCCGAGGCGAATGAGCAGGTGCTAGTCGTACCGATGATCGAAAGCGTGGCCGCGATTCCAAACGTGGCCGCGATATGCGACGTTGACGGCCTAGACGCATTCTTTTTTGGGCCGGCCGATTTTTCCTCGTCTGCCGGCTTTCGCGGTCAGTGGGAAGGGCCGGGAGTCGCGGAGCAAATTCTGGAATTGAAAGACACCATCCACTCGGCGGGCAAACACTGCGGTCTGATTACAACCAGCGTGGAGGATTTAGTCCAGCGTCGCGAGCAGGGATTTCAGATGCTCGGTTTGGGCGCCGATACCGGGCTCTTGTTGCGGTCGCTGCATGCGTCGTTGCAAGCGGTGGGCGGCGACCGTTTGCCAGCCACAAGCCTTGATCCAGCGGACGGACGCGCCGTTCAACCGCCACTCCCCCAACCACCGGCGCACATGCAGCCCGATCGCGAAGAAGTCATCACGGAACTCAGTGACGGCGAACCGGTGGAGTTGCAGGCGGGCGTCTGGCTCACGCCGCTGGTTGGCGGCTTCAATACAGCTCGCAATCTGACCACCGGCATCGTGACGCTCGAACCCGAAGCCGCGCTCGACTGCCACAGGCATCCCGACAGTGAGTCGGTTACGGTGTTGGAAGGCGAAGCCGAGATCACGGTGGAAGGCCGCGTGTATCGCCTGGCGCCGTTGGATAACATCATCATCCCCCGCTGGCTGCCGCATGCATCGACCAACCCGAGTTCTACAAAAACCTCGCGGCTGCACGTCGCACTTGCCATGAGCACGCCGGAGCGGGAGCTTGTATCGCGCGAGTTCACTCGCATCGAGACGCCCGCCGATTCCAACGGCCTGCCGGGGTTTGAACGCATAACCCGCTTCCAAACCGCCAAGCGGGTGGGCGGCGTCGGTCCTGGCGTTGCATTCATCGACTACTTTAATGCCGAACTGGTTCCAGGACTCGAAATGAGTGGCGGCTTCGCGCGTTTCCAAATTGGCGGGCGCCTGCCCTCGCACCTGCATGATTTTGACGAGTCGATCTGCATCGTGGCTGGCGAAGCGAACTGCCTAGTGGAAGGACGGCGGTACGCGCTTGCGAACTGTGCAACGGCAATGGTTCCTCGTGGCCGGGTCCACTATTTCATCAATGAATCGACCACCACGATGGACATGATCTGGGTTTACGCCGGCCCGATGCCGGAGCGAATCTTGATCGAGGAAGACTACCTCATCACATTAGAAGCAGCCCGTGAATAATTCAGCACGACCAACCTTTCGCGCTCCTTTTCGCATCGCCCAGACGGCCGACTTTTACGATGAAGCCGGTCAGCCCAAGTTCGCCGATTTGGGGCTGGGCGTGTTCGAGGGGCAAGGCCACATTGTGGTCTCGAAGTTTAGCGAACACCGAGAGGAAATTGCAGCCGAGCAGTTGGCCGACGTACATGGCGTGATTGTATTGACGCCGCAAGTGACGGCCGATTCGCTGGCGGGTTGTACTGAACTGCTAGCCGTCGGACGATTCGGCGTCGGCTACGATAATGTTGATGTCGCGGCCTGCACCGCGAATAACGTGCTGGCGATGATCACCGCCGGAGCGGTCGACCGCCCGGTGGCGGAGGCCACTATCGGCTGGATGCTCGCCCTGACACACCACATGCTTGTAAAAGATCGGCTGGTGCGTAGCGGGCAGTGGGACGAACGCACCCAATACATGGGCTGCGAACTGCGAGACCGCACGCTGGGCGTGATCGGGCTGGGCGGCATTGGGCGAACGCTGGTGGCGCTGCTGCAAGGGTTCGCAATGCAACAGCCGGTGGCTTTTGATCCACTGGCGCCGGCCGAGGTTTTTGAAGAACTTGGCGTCCGACGAGTGGGGCTTGATGAACTGCTCGGCACGGCCGATTTTGTCTCGATCCACTGTCCGTTGAACGAGCAGACGCGCGGCTTGATCGGCGCCGCGGAGTTAGAACGCATGCAACGCGGCGCGTATCTGATCAACACGGCGCGGGGCGGCATCGTGGAGGAAGATGCACTTTTCGATGTGCTAAAAAGCAAACGCATCGCCGGCGCCGCGCTCGACTGCTTCGCCGAGGAACCGGTAAAAAAACCGCACCGGTATGCCGAACTTGAGAACGTGATTCTGGCCCCGCACTCCATCGCCTGGACAGCCGAACTGTTTCGCGATATCGGCCGCGCCGCCTGCCAAGGCATGCTCGATCTTTCGCTGGGCAAAAGACCGATCGGCGTTCTGAATCCTGAACTGTTTGAGCAGGAAAGTTTTCGGGTGAAGTGGTCTCGGATCACGGCGATACCTCAGGAGGACTTGGCGTGAACGCACGGCTTGCCGGGCAAGTGGCCTGGATCAGCGGAGCGGCGTTGGGAATTGGCGCCGCCACGGCGAGGTTATTCGCGGCCGCAGGCGCGTCGGTCGTTGTCGCCGACATTCGCGATGAAGAGGGCGAGCAAATCGTTAGCGAGATCAACGCAGCCGGCGGCCAGGCGATTTACACTTCGTGCGATGTCTCGAACAGCGAGCAAGTGCGCGAATCGATCGCGTTGAGTGTTACGAAGTTTGGCGGTCTTCACATCGTGGTGAACTGCGCGGGAATCGTGCATGTGGGCCTGCTGCACGAATACTCCGAACACGATTGGGACCAGCTCATGGGCGTGAACGTGAAGAGCATCTTCTTCTCGCTCAAACACGCGCTTCCGCATCTTGGCCGCAACGCCCGCAGTTATATTGTGAACGTGGGTTCGATCAGCAGCCACGTCGGGCAGCGCGCCACGCCGGCGTACACGGCGTCGAAAGGGGCGGTGCTGTCGCTCACGCAGTCGATGGCGCTCGACTACGCCGCGCTCGGCCTGCGATGCAATTGCGTGTGTCCTGGCATTACCGATACGCCGATGCTGCGCGAGCATCTCGACACGACGCCCGATCCCGAGGAAACGCTGCGGCAGCGGGTGCGCCGCGTGCCGATGCATCGGGCCATGCAGCCGGATGATATCGCCCGCACGATTCTGTATCTATCTTGTGAAGATTCGGCCGGCGTGACGGGAACTTCCATCGTGGTGGATGGCGGGTATCTGGCCGCTGCGGAATGGGATACGGCCGACGATTCCCCGCTGCTTCGAGATGAATCGCCGCCTGGAAATGAGCCTTCGGCGGCGGGAGAAGCGTCATGACATTCCCCTTGGCTTGCGCCGATTTTGCCTTCCCGCTGCTATCGCACGAACACGCGCTCGATTTGATTGCCATGCTAGGATTCGAGGGCGTCGACATCGGGCTGTTTGAAGGGCGGTCGCACTTACATCCTTCACGAGAATTCGCCAACGCATCGGCGGCAAAAACGTTGAAGAAGCAGGTTGCCGAACGTGGATTGAAAGTGGCGGATGTCTTCCTCCAAACCGATCCCGACTTCAAAACGTTTGCCGTGAACCATCCCGACGCCGCCCGCCGCGCCAAGGCGCGCGACTGGTTCCAGAAAACGCTCGACTACGCCGCCGCCTGCGAATGCCCACACGTAACAACGCTGCCCGGCGTTCTGTTTGACGAAGAACCGGCCGCAAATTCTCTCGCACGCTGCCATGAGGAGCTTGCCTGGCGCGTCGAACGAGCGAACGCCGCCGGTATTGTATTTGGCGTTGAGGCGCATGTCGGTTCGATCGCGACAACGCCGCAACAGGCGTTGGAGTTGGTGGCGTCTGTTCCAGGACTCACCCTCACCTTGGACTACACGCACTTCACTCGCGATGGCGTCGCCGATTCGCAAATCGAACCGCTGCTCGCTCATGCCTCACACTTTCACGCCCGCGGCGCGCGCGAAGGCCGCCTGCAATGTTCGTTCAAAGACAACACCATCGACTACGCTCGCGTGGTTGAAGTCATGAAGAATGAGAGCTACTCCGGATACATCGGCGTGGAATACGTTTGGATCGACTGGGAGCATTGCAACGAAGTCGACAACTTGTCGGAAACAATCCTGTTTCGCGATTTCCTCAGAATGAAGGCCAACCGATGATGGCTCCCGCTCGAAAACTGTCCATGCTTCTGGCAACGGCTGTTCTACTCCTGCTCTCGCCGCACGCGTTTGCCGATGAGCCGCCGCCGGGGCGTTTGCAGCCGACCGACCCGCGCTGCGAACACCTCGTGAATCCGCTGGGAATTGACGACCTGCAACCTCGCCTGAGTTGGAAACTCACGGCAACCGCCGACCGGCTGCGCGGGCAACGGCAGTCGGCGTATCAATTGATCGTGGCCAGTGATCGTCGGTTGTTGAAAAAAAATCAGGGAGACATGTGGGATTCGGGGCGCGTCGAATCCGAGCAATCGCAGCTTGTTGCGTATGCGGGCAAGCCGCTTCCATCGGGCGTGATGTGCTGGTGGAAGGTGCGTCTCTGGGATGAACAAGGAAACGTTTCGCCATGGAGTTCCGCCGCGTTTTGGTCGATGGGCCTGCTGACGCCGGAAGCCTGGAAAGAGGCGAAGTGGATCGGTCTTCACGAAACGCCGGATCCGGGAATCGAAACCGCCGACATCAAAGCCGCCCATTGGCTGGCGTATCCTGAAGGCAACCCGACGTTCGACGCACCGGTGGGCGCACGGTGGTATCGACGCGACATCACGCTGCCTACGAATCGGAAAATAGTTCGCGCCCACTGCTTTTTCGCCGCCGACGATTCCGCCCAGTTTTTCGTCAACGGCGAGCTGGTTGGCGGTAGTAATGGGCATCCGAATTTGGCGGCGGTCGATCTTATCGACTCTCTCAAACCAGGATTGAACCAACTCGCGGCGGTTGTCAGAAACGGAAACGCCAACGTGCCGAATAATCCTGGCGGTTGGATTAACGCGCTGCGCATCGAATTCGATAGCGGCCCTCCGCTCGTGATGTACTCCGACAAAACCTGGAAAGTTCGCAAGTCGGTCGGTGATGGTTGGCAGACCGCCAAAACCACGGCGCCGCAATGGGTTGCCGCGATGGATCTTGGCAAGGCCGGCATCGGTCCTTGGGGCATCCCCTGGAAAGAGCACTGGCAACCCGAACATCGCCGCCTTGCCGGGCGATATTTGCGGCGTCCGTTTCAAACGCTGGAGGGAAAAACGCTTCGGCGCGCGACGGCGTCCGTCTGTGGACTTGGCTTTTTTGATTTGTATGTCAACGGCCGTTTGATCGGCGACCAACTCATGAACCCCGCGCTCACCGGCTACGACAAACGCGCGCTGTACGTAACGTTTGATGTGACAAACGCCATGCGTTCCGGCGCGAACGTGGTCGGCGCGGTGTTGAGCAACGGCCGCTTCTTTGCGCCGCGCTCGCAAAAACCCGTGCCGATGCATTCCTATGGCGATCCTCGAATGCTCGCTCAGATACGCCTGCAATATAATGACGGTTCGGAACAGACGATTGTCACCGATGCGTCGTGGCGGGCGACCGCCGCTGGTCCGCTGCGAGCGAGCAACGAATTCGATGGCGAGGAATACGACGCCCGCATGGAAATGCCCGGCTGGTCGGCTCCGCGTTTCGACGCATCGAAATGGCAGGCCGTGCAAATCAGCCAACCTCCCGGCGGGCGGCTTGAAGCGCAGATGATGGAGCCGATTCGCGTCACCGAAGTGCTCCAGCCGGTGCGAATCGTGCAGCCCAAGCCGGGCGTCTGGATGGTCGATTTTGGGCAAGCCTTTTATGGAGTGGTCCGGCTGAAAGTGAAAGGTCCGGCGGGCGCGCGGGTTTCGATGCGAACAAGTTTCAACGTGCTGCCCGACGGAACGCTGAACTACCACAACGACCGCAGCGCGAGGAATACCGACATCTACACGTTGAAAGGCGAGGGCCTGGAAATTTGGCATCCTCGGTTTCGCGGCAACGCCACGCGTTGGGTTCAGGTGGAGGGTTTTCCCGGCGAACCGACCAAGGAAAGCTTCGCCGGCTTGGTCACGCATACCGACCACGAAGCGGTGGGGGAATTCGCCTGCTCCAACGAACTGATCAACAAAATTTACCTGAACGCTCGCTGGGGAACACGGATGCAGAACCGCAGCGTGCCGATGGAGCCCGATCGCGACGAACGCATGCCGTGGTCGGGGCATCCGGCGAAAACATCGGAAAGCGAAGGCTGGGCGTTTAACGTGGCCCGCTTCTACGAACACTTCCTGCATAACTATCGAATGCATCAAGCCGACGACGGCAGCCTGCAAGAGATCCTGCCGCCGTACTGGAAATTCAACAGCAAGGATATTATCTGGCCCAGCGTCGTGACGATTATTCCCGATTGGTATTACAACTTCTACGGCGACGACCGCCCGCTACGAGATAACTTCGAAATGATGAAGCGGTTTGTTCTCTACCACGAGAAAACAAATCTCAAACCCGACAACACCATGGACCATTGCAACTACGGCGATTGGGTCGATACGGCGTCGATCGGGGCGAATAGCCGAAATTCCGGCGCCACTTCGCGGCCGCTCATGGGCACGGCGTATCTGTATAACAACTGCCGCATTGTTGAACGGGCGGCGCGTATTCTTGGCAAACCGGCCGATGAAAAATACTTTCGTGAACTTGCCGAGCGGATTTTCATCGGCTTCAACAAACGTTTCCTCAACGAAAAAACCGGAACCTACGAAAGCGCCACGCAATGTGCGGCGGAGCTGCCGCTGGCCTTTGGACTTGTTCCCAAAGAACATCGCGCTGCGGTGATCAAACATCTGTTGGATGACATCGTCATAACCCACAAAGGACACACCTCCGTCGGACTGATCGGCACACAATGGCAAATGCAGGTGCTCACGGACATCGGCCATCCTGAAGTTGGTTATCAAATCGCCACGCAAACCGACCGCCCCAGTTGGGGCTACATGATCGGCAAGGGCGCCACCACGATTTGGGAGCGTTGGGATACCGACACCCAGAGCGGCGGCATGAACGCGAGAGCCAAAAGATTCTTTCCGGCAACTTCGAGGCTTGGTGTTACCAAACGCTCGGCGGCATCAACTACGATCCCGACCAGCCGGGCTTCAAGCATATTATACTGCGTCCTCGCGTCGTGGGCGATTTAACCTGGGCGCGAGCATCGCACGTGAGTGTTTACGGCAAGATCGAAAGCTACTGGAAAATTGCCGACGGAAAAATACATTGGCGAGTCGTTGTGCCTCCGAACACGACAGCCACGGCATACGTACCCACATCTTCCGCGGAGCTGGTTCGCGAATCGGGCGAATTGCTCGCGCGGCGCCCCGGTGTTCAATGGTTGGAATCACGGCCGGGCGCGGTGGTTGTGGCGCTAGAATCGGGCACGTACAAATTCACAGCGCCTTTCATATTCAAGAAACCGTAGGGCGGTTGCAACAAGCGTTTCAGCAATGTTGGAGTGTACGTTTTAGCGTGTTTTTCGTACTTTTTGCGAAGGCCGAAAGCAGCCTGAAGGCTGAACTCCAACGGCGCGTGCAAGCTCAACTATTTTCGCGGCCTTCGTCTTTCGGCAGCAAGGCGTAGGCCACTATTGCCAGGAGCGTATAGCCGGCGATGCTTGTCAGACATAGCGCCGCCACCTGATCATCGACGCCGGTGTGAATGAAGCCGAAAATGCGGCGGGCGACGGTATCGATTCCCGGCGGGACCACCAGCACGCTGGTCGTGACATCTCCCGTCGCGACGGCGAAAGCGGCCAGCCAAGCAACGGCGAAACCCCGCAAATTGGGAACGGCGGCCATGGCCCAAAACTGCCGCCAGGGCGTGGCGCCTTCGGTGGCGGCGCTGTCGAGCGTATCGTCGGAAGTGCTGCTCATGGCATGCCAACAAATCAACAGAGCCAGGGGAATGGCTCGAACCGACGTCGCCAGCACCGGCGCCGCAATGGTGCGGCTGTACAGCCAATCGACCAGCGGCCACTGCGAGGCATTCATCAGCGAAATGATTTGAAGGCCGATCACGGGGCCGGGAATCGCCCAGCCAAGCGAAATCAGGAAAATCGCGGCGACCGCCCAGAAGCCGCCCCGCCGCGCTTTCCAGGCCAGCGGCAGTCCGACCGCCAGCGAAAGCGTGGCCGTGGCGATGCCGATAAACGCCGTCCACATAAAGTCACGTCCAAAAAGTTCGGGGCCGTTTTCAAGCAAACGCAATGCCTTGGCCAACGACCAAAATCGCACCCGCTGCCCGTCTTCCCATGTGGCGCCAAGCCCCAGTTGATAAAGCAGGTTGGCCAGCGGAACGCCAATCATCATCAGGCCGATCAAAAGCAGCACAATTCCCCAGACACTCTTGGCCCGCCCCAACGCTATGCGCGGGGCGTATCGCATGGAAGCTTGACGCCGCGCCGGCGTTAGCCGCCGCGCCACCGCCAACGCACAAATTGTAAAACCCGCCAGCAGCAGAACACTGGGGGAAGCGGTGGCTCGCAGTTCGTTGGGATTGTCGCCGAGAGCAAAACCCACGCTCAATTCACGAGCGTAGGTGTTCACCTGATAAGCGTCGGCGACGGTCATTTCCCCCGCCACCGTGACAAAAACCCAGAGAATGGCCACCAACAACGGCGCCGCCGCCATCCGTAACGTGATTCGGCGAAACACTTGAAACTGCGAGGCGTCGAGCAGCCCTTGCTCTTCCCATTCGGCGTCGATTTGCCGCACGCCCAGCCGAACAATCAAAAACACCCACGCAATGGCCGCCATGGCATGCACCCAGATGGCGCCTGTCCAACCGTGCAGCAGCGGCTGGGCCAGCAGTCCGTGAGAGAAGGAATACCAACCTTGTCTGCCGAAGCCGGCTTCCCAGGCGGCGGTCTGTAAATAGAGCGGCATGAAGAGCATGGCGGTGAGCAAGTATTGCATCACGCGCCGCCCGGCGACATCGGTGCGTTCAATCAACAGGGCGGCCAAGAATCCCAGCGGCGCCGCAATGCAGCAAACGGCCGCCGCCAGCACCGCCGTATTCCAAGCCAGCAAAAGCGTTCTGCTCTCGCCCCACGCCCAAAGCAACGCACACACCAACGCCAGAGCGGCGGCGAGCAAGATGTTGGAGGCGGCGCGAGACGGTTTCATGTTTGTTAGTGTAGACAGGCGGCCGGGGAAAGGACAACAAAACAACATGACGCGAGGCGAACGAACAACGCCGCGCCGAGCGGCGCTATTTCTTTTCCTTCTTCGCTCCGGCGGCCAGGGTCTTGAACTTTAGTATGCAAACGTCGTATGATTTGGCGAACCGAGAATAAAACTCGCCAACCAGGGAATGGGCTTATGTCGAAAGTTCGCGCCAAAGTACTCAGCGTTGCAGATCTTCAGCCGGGCGAAGTCCTCTGCGACCACTGCCCGGCCAAGTGCTGCCGCTATTTCGCACTGCCGATCGAAACGCCCGTCGATCTGGAAGACTTTGAGTTTATCCGGTGGTACTTATTGCACGAACGGGCCAGCGTGTTCACCGAAGACGAAACCTGGTATCTGCTGGTGCATACGGTCTGTAGGCATCTGGGCGACGACAACCGTTGCGGCATTTATGAAACACGGCCGCAAATCTGCCGAGATTACACCACCGACAACTGCGAATTCGACGACCAATGGACCTACGACCAATACTTCGAAACGCCGGAGCAGATCGCGGAATACACCGAAGCCGTGATCGCCAAACGGCCCGACGAAAACATTCGCAGCGCGCCGCCGAAGTTGCTGCCGATTTTGGCCTGAGCGGCAGATGAAGATTTGCCGAATACAAGCCCGAAGCGCAAGCGCGTGAATCAGCAAACGGTCATTCTCGCGTAGGCGGGAACCCAAGAAATCTCAAGAATTCCCGCTGCATGCGGGTAAGATATTGTCCTTGCGATGGGTCTAAAACCCTCGCCTTCAGGCGATTCCTTTAGGTTTTTTTTAGGCGGCAAGGGTTCGATCACCACGAAGAAATCCAGTGGCAGGAAATGTAACCACTGAGGACGCAGAGAGCACAGAGAGTCTCTTGGCGTCTTTTTCTCTGTGCTCTCTGTGTCCTCTGTGGTGATTCTTCTTTTTCATTGCCAGTCTTTTGAGGAAGGTTGCGTGTTATTTTTGTTGGGTGCGCAGGACTTCAGTCCGTAGCTCACAACTTCTTTTGACGAACCTACCGGCTTCAGCCGGTAGGCGTTGAGTTTCCGTCGCTCGCCTAAAACGGAGCAGCAAAAGGACGGAACCACAAAATCAAAGCCGTCTGATCCCTTCGAACCATTGCAGTTCATGAGCGATTCCGGCCGCCAGATCGTCTTCGCGCAGCGCGTCTGGCAAGACGCCCCAGGCATACGTTTCGACTTCATAGTGGGTCACTTGGCTGAATTGCCGCGCGGCGCGCAGACATTCCACGATTTGATCTTGCGTCGTTTGCAAGTGGCCAAATTCCGCCAAATACACCGGCACATGGAAATGCGTGCGCCACTCGCCCGACGGCGTTTCGGCGGCGAGCGCCGCGGGTAAGTCTTGATAAAAACAGGGCGGTTCGCCGGCGCCGCGGCGGACCATGGTCTGATGCAAATAGCGATCTTCGGCGAAGTCTGACAGCTGCCGCCACGCGGCCTCGCGTTGCTCCTGGCCGACGGCGTTCCAATCGACCTTCACGGCCGACGAAATCTGCACCTTGCCCACCAAGATTCCGGCTCGGTGAAAACTCTCCAACACCTCGTGCTGGCCTTCAAACATCACCGCCGCATGGCACACATCGTGGCAGACACGCACATGCCGGCGGAGCGCATCTTCCTCGCCGCCGGGCAGCAGATACTCTGCGAAGAAACGAATGATATCGTCGCCTCGTTGCAAGAAGCAGCCCGGTTCCGGCTCCAGGCAGAGGTAAATCAAGCGGCCGGTGTCTTGCTCCAAGCGGGCCAGTCGCCGCGCCACGCCGCGCAAATGGTCAGCCGCCTGCGTTAGCTGCTCCCCGGTCGGACGCGGCTCGCCCCAGACAATGGGCATGGTCGAAATACTGCCCTCCGCCCCAGCCGGCAACAACGTGTGAAGAATGGCGATCAAATCTTGCGTGTAGTCGGCCCGCGCCGCCTCGAACCAAGTCGGCTCATAGACCCGATGTTTGACCACCGGCTGATGAAAGTCGCCGTAGGGAAAGCCGTTGAGCGTAAAGGGGACCAAACCCGAATCGTGCAGCCAGGCGGCGAACTCTTCGGTTCGGCCCTCGCCTTGAAGCTTGCGCGCCGTGGGCGCTGAAAGCCACAAGCCGACGCCCATCGGCGACTCGGGGCTGAAATGTTTCTTCACCGACAACGCGTACCGCGCTAAGTTTTCCCGCGTTTGCGCGAGGTCGGCGCCGGCGTGAACGTTAGTGCAATAACCGATCTGGATGTCATTCATGGTGTGGCTTACGCCTTTCGTGCGCTGGCCCGGCGTGCTTGGACTTGCTCTTCAAGATAATCAATCGCGCGGCGCAATTGAGGGTCGTCGAACAGTTCGTCATCGTTGGCGGGTTGCTCGTCGTCGGGTTGATCTTTGTTAGCCGGTTCTTCGTCGGCTTGTTTTTCGCCGCCTGGCTCTTCGTCGGCAACGGGTGGTTGTTGGCCGGCGGCGATGCCGTATTGGTTGATATCCTTGGCCCGCCGGCGTCGGATCACTTTCTCGAATTCCTCGGGAGTGAGTGGGACCTCAAATCCAGGATTAGGGCGCACGCCCCAGTCGCCTTCTTCGGTATCTTCCTTTCCCTTGTGAATGCGATGAATATTGACTCCGCTGGGTCGCCAATAGCTGGCGGTGGTGAGTTTCAGGGCGCTGGCGCCGCGCTCCATCTCGATGATGTTTTGGACCGTGCCCTTGCCCCAGGTGCGCACGCCAACCACCACGGCGCGTTTGTGGTCTTGCAAGCAGGCGGCCACGATTTCGCTCGCGCTGGCGGAATAGGTATCGGCCAAAATGGCCATCGGCTTGTTTTCGTCGAACAACACGCCGGCGCTGGCGTCATATTTAGTGCGTTCCACCCCGTTGCGGCCACGCGTGCTCACGATTCGCCCCTTGTTGAGAAAGAGATCGCAGGTGTCGATCGCGGCTGAGAGGTACCCGCCGGCATTGCCTCGCAGGTCGAGAATGAGGGCGTCGACCGGATGGTTTTCATAGGCCACCGCCGCCGTGAGTTCCTCCACGGTTCGATCGCCAAACGTGGTGATGCGAATATAGCCAATTCGCTCGTTCTCGGCCAAATAGAAATTCCAAGATCCGTCGGGGTTGCGGGTGTCGCCCAGCACCGATTCGGTGGGAATGATAGCGCGGAGGATGTCGTAATGGATCGGATTCTCGGTGCCGTGTCGTTGAATTTCCAAGGCGACCGCTTTCCCCGGCGGACCGCGCATGATGTCGACCGCGTCGGAGAGCGTGAGGCCCTTGGTGGCGTGGCCATCAATGCTGGTGATGATGTCGCCGGAGCGCAGTCCTGCTTTGTAGGCGGGCGTTCCCACCAGAGGGCTCATGATGGTGAGCTGCTCGGTTTTTTGGTCGACTTCCACCAGAATGCCGATGCCGCCGAATTCTTGGTCAAGATCTTCTTGGAACTGGGTCAGCGCGGGAGGCGGGATGAAACGGGAGTAGGGGTCGCCCAGGCTGTTGACCATGCCGTTCATCGCGCCTTCAAACAGGTTGCGCGAATCGACCTCTTCCACATACTCGCTTTCGATCACGCTCATCGCTTCGGCCAATACGGCAACGTAGCGGTTGCGCTCGGCGGTTTCGCTGCAGAGCACCGAAAAAACCGCCGCCAAGAAAATAACATTCAAATTGCGTAAGGGCACCGCGCGTCTCCATTACCAAGGTAATGTCCGAATTCCTTCCAGACGCGCGAGCAAACGTTGTTCAGGCGCCCAGAAACGGCGTGGGAACGAGGAAAGGATGCTGTTCAAACAGGCTCCAGGCGCCGTACCACGTGAAATACATTGTAAAGTAGACGATAAATGCGTAAACCGTGATTATCGGCAATGCGGCTAAACGCGCCGTCCAGCGGAAAAACGCATGGCGGGGCAATTCCCGTTTTTTCGCGCGAGAAAGCGACCAGCCCGTCAGCATGCGCGCCGGAAAAATAAAACCCACGAAAAACAGGCTGGGAATCCAGGTGATTTCACTCGGCGGCACTTCAATTTTCAACAGATAAAGCGGCAACGCGAACGACAGCGTGACCAACAGCGCGAACCAAAAAGCGACCGGCGCCCGGCGGAACATGCGCCGCACCTCGCCCACTTCAAAAAAGGCCGTGAAGCGATTCTCCGCCGCGAAGTGGGCTTGCAGGAACGGCAAATAAAGCAGCACGGCGGCGAACAGCACGCCGCCCACGAACCCTACAGCCGCGCCGCCGGCGTCGGGAATGGAATGGGCCACCGCGAGCAGAGTGATGGGCAAAAACAGCCAAGTCACGGCGCCGGCGAACCCTCGGGCGCCAAGCCAAAAAAAGTATGGAATACGCAGGCTCTCGGCAAAATTCCAGGTGGCGTCGCTGGCGTTGGAGAGCACTTCCCGCATCCGCGGCAGGCTCCGCAACAACTTGAGCGGCGCTGGCCAGAGGAAATGCCGGAAGCGTCCGCCGCGAAGCCACGCCCAACAGATATGGCCCACGATGAGAATCGTCGAAACGACCAACGCCATACGCCAATTGCGGCTCACCGCGCTGCCCGGCGATATCAACTCCGCCGAATACCAAAGATCGGAAATCAAACGCAAAGGCAGTAACCATAGCCAGGCGCCAAATATGAAACTGCCGATGCGCGCCGCTCGGCGAATGCCGAAAAAGCCATCTCGCAAACGACCGCCGCGCGTGATGCGGCCGCTCACTTCGAGCAAGTACCCCAAACTGATGAACTGCACGATGGGAATGGTCGCCAATACGGCCAACCCCAAAAACAGGCTCATCAAGCCGAACAGCCACTCGAAACAAGAGCCCAGAAAATAGACCACGCGGCGAATCCAACCGCGGCGGGGCGCTTCGGCAACGGACGCCTCTGGTATTCCAGACACGTCGACCAATTCGGCCACTTGCAGATTTTGCTCTTCTTGTTGCTGCTCCCCTTGTATCTGTTCTACTGAGGGTTGCTGTGCTTTCGGGGCCAAGGCGGCGGCGACAATGCGAACCGGGGGAATTTCCTGGTTCGTCAACTCCGCCTCGTCCGGGTTTGATTTGCTAGAGGTAGACGACGCCGATTGGGGCGACAAGAATGGATCAGACATGGTTGCTCTCCCCTCGCAAGAGGTGGTTGGATGTCTTGGCTTTGAAACCGCGTTCTGAAACCGGGGGAAGCCCTTTCGGGTAACGCCTTACAGAGGTTGATACCGCCCGAAGGCTTGGGTTGGTTTCAAAAATGACAGATTATAAAGGAGCGATCATGTGGGCTAAACGCGCATTGTTCTTTGGCGTTTCGATTCTCGGCCTGAGTTTCATGGTCGCGACGTTGCTCAGCGGTTCGCCGGCGCCGCGAGAAGAGGCGCCGCGAGAAGCAACGCCATTATCGCCCGGAGAGGCCGGTATTCACGAAATCGCCTCGATGGTCGACCAACAATTTGCGGCCAAGTGGGCTAAGTTGGAAATGCAGGCCGCCGCCCCCGCCGACGATTTAACCATCATGCGCAGGCTTTCGTTGGGGCTCACTGGGTCCGTGCCTTCGTTGGAGGAGATTCGAGCCTTTGAAGCCGCCAACGCACACGACCCCACGCAGTGGCGGCTCTCTCGACTATTTGAAGATCGTCGCTTCTCCGACTACCTCGCCGAACGCCTGGCGCGGGCGTACGTGGGCACCGAGGACGGGCCGTTTATATTATTTCGCCGCCACCGGTTCGTGACTTGGCTCAGTGATCGACTCCAAGAGAATCAGCCGTACGACGTTATCGTGCGTTCCCTGATTGCCGACGCCGGCCTCTGGACCGACACTCCCGCCGTTAATTTTCTCAGTGTCACGATCGACCAAGACGCCGAACAGGATGAAGACAAACGCCCCGACGAAATCCGGCTGGCCGGCCGCACCACGCGCGCCTTTCTTGGCATGCGGCTCGACTGCGTGCAATGCCACGACGACCAATTCGGCGATCACTGGAAGCAAACGCATTTCCATGAGTTGGCCGCCTTCTACGGACACGCCCAGTCGTCGCTCATGGGCATCAGCGACACCTTGGAGCAAGACTACAAATACCAATATCTCCGCGCCGAAACGGAGGAAGTGGTCGCGCCCAACGTGCCGTTCGAAGCGGAACTCCTGCCCGAGGAAACCGAAGGCGTTACCCAACGGCAACGTCTGGCTGCCTGGGTCACGCACAAGGAGAACAAACCGTTCGCGCGGGCGATGGTGAATCGAATGTGGGCCATTATGTTTGGGCAGCCGCTGGTGCAACCGATCGACGATTTGCCGCTGGAAGGCCCTTTCCCTCCCGGCTTGGAAACCCTCGCCGCCGACTTCGCCGAACACGACTTCAACCTCCAACGTTTAATAAGAACCATCGCCGCGACGCGCGTCTACCAACTCGACAGCCGCGCCGATTTTGAAGCTACTATTCAGCATGAAGATCAATGGGCCGTCTTTCCGTTAACGCGTTTGCGGCCGGAGCAGGTGGCCGGCGCCATGATGCAGTCGTCGACGTTGCGAACGGCGAACGCGCGGTCGCATGTCGTGTTTCGCATCATCACTTTCTTCCAGCAGAATAATTTTGTCCAACGCTACGGAGACACCGGCGAAGACGAATTCGAGGATCGGGGAGGCACCATTCCCCAACGCCTGCTGATGCTCAACGGCAATCTGATTAAGGAACGCACCAAAAACACGTTCATGGCGAACGCCGCTTCTCGCATATCGGCCTTGGCGCCCGATGATCCAACCGCCATTGAAATGGTTTACCTGACCGTGCTCACGCGCCGGCCCGTTGAAGAAGAATCGGCCTATTTCGCCAAAAAACTCGCCGGTCTTCGAAAAAACCGGCGCGCCCAAGCCATGGAAGACATCGCCTGGACGTTACTCAACTCCACCGAGTTTTCCTGGAATCATTAACTCAGCGGTAGCATGTGTTTTTAACGGCAGGACAAAATCATGAATCCCTTAGATCTTGAAGCAGCCGCTTGTGGCGGAGCGACCCATTTCAATCGTCGCACTATTTTGAAAGCGGGCCTTGCCGGCCTCGGTTGGCTCACGCCCGTGGCGCATTGCCTGGCTCGCCAGGCGGAGCAAGATCGGTCGGGGAAGCCGGCGCAGTCGGTCATTCTGCTGTGGCTCCAAGGCGGACCAAGCCAATTGGAAACCTTCGACCCGCACCCCGGCAAGAATATTGCCGGAGACACCAAGGCAATCAACACTGCCTTGAAGGGCGTCCAATTCGCCGAGGGCATGGAGCAAACGGCCGAGCAATTGAGTTCGTTCACCTTGGTGCGAAACATGGTCAGCCGGGAAGGCGATCATGAACGAGCGACCTACAACATGAAAACCGGCTTTCGCCCCGACCCCACGCTGGTGTATCCGTCGATTGGCGCGGTGTTGTGCCACAACTTGTCGAAGGAAGGCGTGGAAATTCCACGGCACATTTCCATCTCACCGGGGCAGTGGCCCGGCCGCGGCGGGTACCTAGGCGACCAATACGACGCTTTCAAAACGAACGACCCCTCCTCGCCGATTCCCGATGTCACGGCCCGCGTGCCGGAAGAACGATTCCAACGTCGCTTGAAAGATGTCGATTTCGTCGAACGCGCCTTCGCCAAAGGCCGTTTGAAAGATCTGGAAAAACGCAAAACGCTGCAAAGCACCACCATCGGCCGCGCTGTGAAGATGATGTCGTCCGACCAACTCAAGGCGTTCGATGTTTCTCAAGAGTCGGAGAGCGTGCGCGAGGCGTTCGGCGATTCGCCCTTCGGGCGAGGCTGTTTGGCAGCTGCGAGGCTGGTGGAAGTGGGCGTGCGGTGCGTCGAAGTGAACCTAAACGGTTGGGATTCTCACATCAACAACCATGCCACCCAGGGCGCTCGCGTTGCGACGCTCGACCCCGCCTTCGCAGCCCTGATTCGCATCTTGAAAGAGCGAGAGCTGTTTGAACGCACGATTGTGGTTTGCGCCGGCGAATTCGGCCGAACTCCCAGCATTAACCCCGGCGCTGGTCGCGACCATTGGCCCCACGGCTTCAGTATCGCCCTGGCGGGAGGCCGTTTTCGACAAGGGTATGTCCACGGCGGCACCAGCCCCGAAGGTGAAAAAATCGAACATCCTGAAGAAAATCAAATCGAACCGGGAAAGGGCATTGCGGTGGCGAATATCCACGCCACGATCCTACACGCTCTGGGCATCGACTTTGAACAAGAGTTGATCACGCCGGTCGGCCGCCCGATGTCGATCAGCAAGGGCCACGTGGTTCACGAGTTGCTTGCTTAGGACCGTCAAAGCTCCAGGAGGCGAATGTTTTTGTACCACACGCGCTGGCCGTGGTCTTGAAAACCGAGGTAGCCGCGCCGGGCGAAGTTTTTTACCGCGATCGGTTTCCCCTTGATTTTGAACTTGTGCTTTTGGCCATCGGGACACACCCCCGGTTGGTCGAAGTCGTCGCAGTTGAGCGTGCTGACAACCCGCCCGTTCACTTTCACCTGAATGTTCGGCCCCTGGCAACGAATCTCAATGGCATTCCATTCGCCCGCCGGTTTGCCCATGTTTTTCGTCGGCGCCGCGAGGTCGTAGATGGCGCCCATGTCGTGCTTGCTGAGGCCGGCGCCGCTCATCACCTGAACTTCAAAACCGGTGTGGACCGGGTTTTTTTTGTCGCTCACGCGGAAAAAGATGCCCGAATTACAATGTTCCGCTTCCCAGCGGACGTCGCACCGAAGCACGAAGTCGGCGAAGAGGTCGTCGTGCAAAACCAGATACCCGCCCGACTTATAAGGCACTAACGAACCTTGGTCGACCGGCGTCGCGATCTTCTTCCCATTGTTGCAACGCCATCCGGTGTGGTCGCGGCCATTAAACAGCAGCCGCCAGCCGTCTTTCTTCTCTTTCGAGGTGAGTACGTTGTCGGCGACAGTGGTTTTTTCGTCGGCAGAGGCATTGTCGGCAGAGGCATCGTCGGCAGAGGCATCGTCGGCAGAGGCATCGTCGGCGGCAGAGACATTGCCAACTGTAATAACCCCGGAAAACACAATGGCCGCCCCAAGAAAAATCGTTCTGAGCACTATCATTGAAAGCTCCTCAAGCGTGAAATTCGTGACCCTATGAAAAGCTTATTCTAGCTCCGCATCAACCAACAAACAGCGCCCGAACCGGATAGCGCCGCCTTTTCTATTTCCGGCCTTGGGAGCAATCCCGATTATACATGCCGAAGTTGAAAACGGTCCTGCGGGACTTCGCGATGCGCGGTAGAATGGAAGCATGTTTCCAAACTACAAAAATCGAAGGCCGTTAGGCCTGGGTTTTCCGCAGCCGCGCCGTTTGTGGGCGGTGTGGGCGCTGCTGGTCTGGGCCGCTGCATCGAACGCGAGTGCGATGGAGCACGTGGCTTTCGAACGAGACGGCGCCACGCTTCAACTTGAGGGCCGCGCGGTGGTGGAAAGTCAAGATGGCGGGCTGTTGTTCATGACCCGCGACGCCGTGCTCTGGGCGGTGCAGGCGGATGAAATCACCCGCCGAACCAACGACCAGGCGCCGTTCTCCTATTTTGATCGCGACGAAACCGCCGCCGCCGCCTTGCGAGAATTGCCGGACGGCTTTCGCGTGCATCGCACCTCGCATTACATTATCTGTTACAACACCTCCAGGGCGTATGCACAATGGTGCGGGGCGCTCTACGAACGGTTGTATCGGGGCTTCTCCAATTATTGGAAACGACGAAATTTTCGTCTTCACGATCCTGAAATGCCGTTAGTGGCCTTCGTGTTCGCCGATAAAGCGTCGTACGCCCGCTACGCCCGCACCGAGTTGGGGGAAACCGGCGCCGGCGCGATCATTGGCTACTACAGCCTCAAGACGAACCGGGTCAATATGTACGACCTAACCGGCGTCGACGGCTTGCGTTCGCGAAGCAACTCCGGTAGTTCCACGGCCCATATTAATCGGGTGTTGTCGCGGCCAGAGGCGGCGAGCACCGTGGCCACCATTGTGCATGAAGCCACGCACCAATTGGCGTTCAACTGTGGGCTGCACCAGCGCTACGCCGACATTCCCATCTGGCTGAGCGAGGGCATGGCCGTTTTTTTTGAAACCCCCGACCTCTCGAGTTCAAAGGGCTGGCGCACGATTGGCGGCGTGAACCGGCAGAGGCTGCTGCGTTTTCGTCAATACTTGCGCACCCGACCCGCCGATTCCCTGGAAACGCTGCTCCGCGACACCACCCGTTTCCACAATGGTGAAACCGCGCTCGACGCCTACGCCGAAGCCTGGGCGTTGAACTACTTTTTGATCCAACGGCATCGCCAGGCGTTTGTCGGCTACCTGCACGATTTAGCACAAAAAAAACCGGTTTTTCAAGATCAGCCCGATGTGCGTTTGGCCGAATTTCGCCATGCCTTCGGCCAAGACCTGCAATCGCTCGACCGCGACTTCATACGGTTCATGCGCGGCGTGAATTGACAGCGGCGCGCCACATACGGCTTGTTACGCGGCTCCGCTACAAAACCAAAACCCATCACTCCACGCGCCCAGCAATGACCGAAACAAAGAAAACCATGAAAGTGGCCGGCGTTCAGATGGATGTCGCCTTTGCCGACGTGTCCGCCAATTTGGCCCGCATCGAGAATTTCATTCAGGAAGCGTCGGGGCAGGGCGCCGAGCTGATCGTCTTCCCCGAATGCGCGCTGACCGGTTATTGCTATACGAGTTTGGAGGAGGCGCTGCCGCAAGCGGAGCCTATTCCCGGACCGAGCGTGCGGCGGTTGGTCGATGTTTGCCGTCATACCAACAGCCACGCGGTGGTGGGCATGTTGGAGCGGGTTGGTTCGCAACTCTTCAACGCCTGCGTGTTGGTCGGTCCGGCGGGCGTGGTGGGTGGCTATCGGAAGGTGCATTTGCCGGGCTTGGGGGTCGATCATTTTGCCACGCCGGGCGATCGTCCGTTTCAAGTGTGGGAGGCCAACGGCGTGCGGCTGGGTATGAACATTTGTTACGACGGCGCCTTTCCCGAAGGCTCGCGCGTGATGACATTGGCTGGCGCCGATTTGATCGTGCTGCCCACGAATTGGCCCACCGCAGCGGAATCGTTCGCACGCCATGCGATCAACACCCGGGCGATGGAGAACCACGTCTATTATATGTCGGTCGACCGCGTGGGTGAGGAACGCGGTTATCGGTTTATCGGCATGAGCAAAATCTGCGACCCCACCGGCGAAACTATCGTGCTGGCCGGCTCCGACGAAGAAACCATTCTCTACGCCGAGATCGACCCCGCCTGGGCGCGGCGGAAACGGCAGGTCAGGATTCCAGGTCTCCACGAAATCGACCGCATAGCCGACCGCCGGCCGGAAATGTACGGCCCGATTAGCCAGCCCTCCGCCTTCCCGGAAAAAGCACCCGCCGACACGCCCGCCGATTGACGGCCGTGGCGAAACCCGGCGTGGAATTTCTCGAAAATTTTGCGCACCAATGGCCGCCGCTCTTCGTAGTAAAGAGTAGAGAGGTTAAGACCTTGGCTCTGTTGGGGAAAGGAGGAGTATCATGGCTACCACCTTTAAAACGGGAACCCCCGGAAAGTGGTGGGGAGGTGAAAAACACACACTCACCGAAGAAGAGCAACTCCGGCATGATCGCTGGATCGCGGTCGCGACAGTGGTCGGAATGGCCGTTCTGATTGCTCTGCTGGCGTGGCTGGCAAGCTTTGGCGGCGGCGCTTCGCAGTTCAGCGACCCTTGGCCGATGATGCCGTAAATAGTGGCGGGATGCGGCCAGGGCCGCGCCGTTGGAAGGCGCGCCTTGGCTCGCATCCGAAGAACACGGAAAAGTTATTGAGCAGCCGCTAGCGCTTTGATCGCGCGGCGCTGCCGATGGGCCCCAAATCGAGGTAGCTGGCGTCGTCCACTTCAATGCGGTTGCTTTTGGGCCACACCAAAATTCGGCGGGCGGCGGAGTCGATTCGCGGTGAGTTGGCCTGTTCGCTGCGGCTCACTAGGGTATCGCCGCGCGGTCCTCCTTCTAGCACGAGAAGATCTTTCGCGACGGCGTACTTGATAACATGGGCCTTGGCGTTGAAGAGTTCGCCACGCACTTGAACGTCGCGGTCGCCGCGGGCCTCCAACTCCAGCAGGCGTTCCTTGTTGGGGCCGATGCCTGCCTGTGTTACGGAAAGAACGTCGCAGTAGAGCACCACGCCTTCGGGTCCTGGTGTTTCGGCGGTGAGCACGTCGACCCATCGCGAAACCGGCCCCACGATCGCGGCCACCTGTTCTTGGAATTCAAGTTGCCAGCGAGAGAGCGAAGGCGTTAAAGCCTTCCCCCGGATAGCGTGATTAAACTCGATGCGCACGAATCGCAGTGAGTTGTTGTTTTTCTTGGGAGCGGAAACCGGCGAATCGTTTTTCAAAAAATCGCCGCCCCGCTGTACCGATTTCACCCAGCCAGGACCGCTGGCCAGGAGTGTTCCCGCAGCGCGGTCGAGCGTAAGATCCTGAACCTGTATTTGCGACCAAGACGTCGCGACGCCCTTTTCCGAAGTGCGTGAATCGACAAACACCCCGCCGCCAAAGGCGAGTCGGTCGGCTTCAATCTCCTCGAATTTGCCGCTCTTCGAGAAATCAATCCGACGGTTCAGGCTGACATCGACAAAGTCGCTATAGATAACCTGCTCTCCGCCGCGTGTTTCCACTTTTTCCTGCAAGCGTATTGTGGCGCCGTTGAAGGTCAGTCCGGCTTGCCAACTGGCGGTGATGCTGTTGGAGAAATCGAGGCCGCCGGACTTCGTGCTTTTCAGCTTGCTTTGTAGGTTGTTGAGCGTGAGCGAGCCAGGGCCTTCGATCCACAACCGGTTTTGCCCGCGATGCATGTGAACATTCGAGCTGGTCAGGCGCATGCCGCGCGCCGCGATCTGCACGGGTTGGCCGTAGACGGTCAGTTCGGTGGACGGCTCCGACACGCGCACCAGTTGCAGGGAATCGCCCCGCGCGACAAACGGCGCCCCCTGGAGGCCGGCGCCAACGGTCTCCTCCAACACCACCTCGCCGTCGATCGAAAGTTCGTCGAGCGAGACCTTCTGCAAACTTCGCAACAGCTTCAATCGCACTAGGCGCCCGGCAAGCTTGAATTGCCGGGGGGCGTTCTTTCTCGGGTTCAGCAAGTCGGCGTTTTTTTTCTCCGGCGCGGACGCCGGCGATGGTTGCACGTCTTCGATCCAGGCTTCTAAACGCGGCGTGTCCAGTTTTAGTTTCGGTGAATCGAACGACACTTCTTTCAACGCCACAAACCGCTCCGGCTGGAGGTCGTACTTCATTCCGCTGGCGGTCGGCCCGAGCGCCATTCTGGGCGTTTCCCGCAGCCAGAGGTGAATTTCACCCGCGTGGGCGGCGCCGTACTGTTGCATTTGTGCGGAAACACCGCCCGCCACCGAGAGCACATGCCGCCCTTCGTAGGGCCGGAGTCGGAGGCTGCCTCCCCAGCGAATTTCAAACGGCTGGGGTTTGTCCTGTCCCCAAACGCCTTTTAATACGCCGCCGGCCGCCGACCACAACTGGCCCAATCGACCATCTGGCCCGAATGTGTACTCCACTTCCGACGCCTCAAAGGCAATCTGCCGGTATTTGAGCACGACCTTTTTTTCGTCGCTGGCGATGATCTGATTTTCCGCCAAATGATATTCCAGATATCCGCCCGTTATCGAGGCGCCGTACGACGGAGCGTTAAGCACCGCCGGGCGGCCAATGATGGTCAGCCGCTCCAATTGGAACGCGCCCAGTTTGCCGGCCAGGCGATTCTCGCGTTTTCCTTTCGCGCCGTCGGCAGCGGGTTCGGAAAAATGGATGGCAAGTCGGTCGCCCCGCAGTTGGTCTGGGTCGGCCGCGACCGGCAAACGCGTCACCACGACCTCCTGCTCCAGCGTCGCCAGTCGTTGTTCGAAGTCGAACAAGAACGGGCCCTTGCAAACGACCGAGATCATCGTGCGTTCGGCCTGGGGACGCGCGGCGGAATTCAATCCCGAATCGGCGTCCGAGACGCCCGGCTTTTTCAAAAAACCGGGCGTCTGAACTGGGGCGTTATTTTTCCGCGTTTCCTTGGGTTCGCCAGCCGCAAACGCCTTGGCCGGCGCTTCGAGTTGCAAATGTTCGAGATGCACGATCTCGATCGAACGCAATTCGCCCAGACGTTGCGCGCCCGGGATATCGTCTTTGCCGCCGAGCGTGATGACCAAATCGCGCCCCCGCCCATGATTAGCGCCGAACCGAAACGCAACTTCGTAGGGCGTCCAGATACGATTGCGTTTGATGCGTAGGTCTCGGGTGGTGAGTTCGAAACCGTCGTTTTGAAGGGGCGAAGTGGGTGGACTAAACACACGCACGTCGCCAACGAGCGCGGCCTGTATGAGGTTGCCGAATTTCCCACGCCGCAGATTTGTCCCCGCGTCGAATTGAAGCCGAGCGCCGTCGGGCGCCTGCATCACGATGGGCCGCGTCTTGCCGTTTTGTTTTCCTTCCTCGCTGAAAAACACCATAGTGCATGGTTTTAGTTTGATCTCGCTGGCTAGGCCGGTTTCTTCATTGCCATCGGTGGTTTCGTATTGCTTGATCAGCAGCCAACCGTATTTGGTTTCCAACACCATGGGATTGTCGCGCTCCCAGGCGTCGGGTGGAAACAGGTCGTTCAGTTCAGGGCGCGAAGAAAATGCGGTAAGCGCCGCGGCGGCGGTCGATGAAACAACCGTCTTGCGCAGCGTGGTGGAGGGTTCGAGAATTGGCGTGAGGAAAATCGCGTAGAGCCAATACGCCGCGCTTACAAACGCCAGCGTTTGCAAGGCCAGTGGAATTCGCCATTTGGGAACGGTGGATTGCATGATGTTGCGACGGCCTTCCAAGGCCGTTCCGTGCTTCGAACCTCTGCAAATCGACGGCCTTGGAAGGGGGTGTCACCGGCAAACCGCCAAGGAAAACAGAGGCGGTTTGGCGATTTGATCAAAAAATTGTCGTACCTACTCAGCGATGATCGCACGGTGTTTTTTTTTTGCGAGAACCACGAATGGACACAAATTCACACGAATGAATTTCAACGGGCTCTCGGGTTTTCTCCTGGAAACAGGCAACGTCAGCCGTGCCATTACGTGGAGAACTCGCCACAAGAATTCGTGTCTATTCGTGGTTCCATCAAGTACCGATCAAAGCTCGTCGCTGAATAGTTACGAAAATAGAATCATCGACGAATTATTCGTTGGTCGCCGATGAATAACAAATGACAATTGACAATTGACAAATAACTATTGATAAATGAGGTTTAAGCTTTCTCAAAACACGTTCTCGGCCTCAGGGCGCCATGTATTTACTGATGAGTCCGTCCCACCGTGACTTCGCCTTCAAAATGGTTTCAATGATTTCACGCACGGCGCCTCTTCCGCCGATGGCCTGCGTGACATGATCGGCCTCCGAAAGAACTTCGCTGGCGGCGTCCGCCACGGCAACGCCCAGCCCCACGTAACGCATGACGGGCAGGTCGGTTAAATCGTCGCCGATATAACACACTTGTTCGGGTTCCAACCCGACTTCGCGAATCACGTCCATGGCGGTGGGGAGTTTTTGTTCGAAGCCCTGGCGAACAATCTCGACGTTCAGCTCCGCCGCACGCACTTTCACGATATGCGAGTTTCGCGCCGTGAGTATGCCAAACTTGTAACCCGAACGACGCCAAATACGAACGCCCAGACCGTCTCGGATATGAAACGTTTTCGACTCGATCCCGTTGTTGTCGAACGTAATACCGCCGTCGGTCAGAACGCCGTCGACATCGGAAAGAATGAATTCAATCGTTTTACATCGCTCTTTGAGCTTCATGATGACTCGGGAATCGTGGGGAATCGGAGGGTGATTGCTTCTTCACACGTTGGACGCGGCGCGGCGTTGGGAGGGGTGTCGGATGAAGTGTTGGCGCCGGAAGTGCTGGCGTCTGAAGTATTGACGCTTGGCGGACGCTCCGGCTCCGGCAACAGACGCAACACATCGGTGATATCAACCATGCCCACCGGGTGTTTGTGATCGTCGACCACCGGCAGTTCGCTGATGCTTCGCCGCACCAGAAGCTCCACCGCATCGAGTAGCGGATCGGCAGGATGCAGCATGGCGGGTTTCTGTGTCATGACATCGCGAACGGGCCTGTCTAATTGCAGGTCACGACGCTGTTCGAGCAGGCGGGCGAGGTCGCTGTCGGTGAACACGCCGACCAACGCACCTTGGTTGTCGACCAACATCATGGCGCCGGTGCGGCGTCCTGGCTTGCGAACCTCAATGAGCACGTTTCGCACGGAATGCGAGTCGGACGCCAAACGGCATTCGTCCAACGGCCGCATGACTTCCTCCACACGCGCGAGTTTTAATCCCAAGCTTCCGCCGGGGTGAAAACGAGCGAAATCGGCTTCCTGGAAGCCTCGCATCCGACTCACCGCAAGCGCCAGCGCGTCGCCCAAGGCCAACATTGCCGTGGTGCTCGTGGAGGGCGCCAAGCCGAGCGGACACGCTTCGCGGAGGTCTCCCAGAGCAAGCACGACGTCGGCCGCCTGGCCAAGTTGGCTGGCGGCGTTTCGCGTCACCGCAATCAGCGGCGCGCCCAGCCGACGCAGCGGCGCCAGCAAACGCACCACCTCTTCCGTTTCCCCGCTGAAGGAAAACGCCAAAACAACATCGTTTGTCTGCACGCGGCCCAGGTCGCCATGCATGGCTTCGGCCGGATGTAAAAAGTGCGCCGGAGCACCCGTGGAAGCCAGCGTGGCCACGATTTTTTGGCCGATCAAGCCCGCTTTGCCGATGCCAGTCACTACCACGGACCCCCGGCAAGCGAAGAGCATGCCCGCGGCGCGAGAAAATTCTTCACCAATCGTATCGGCCAGCGCCACCAGGGCCCGGCCCTCGGCGAGAATGACGTCGCGTCCGAAGTCGTGTGGTTGAAAGGGATTGCCGTGCGAAGTGTGTGCGGTGTTGGCGCTCATGACCGTCTTCCTTGACGGAGGATTGAACCGAGAATGCCGGATTGTAGCCAGCCAGCCCATTTGCGGCAACGCGAGCCTTGATGAAATGTAAACTGCGCTCAAAAGACCGGGCGCCGCAGTTGAACCTCAATGGCCATCGTGTTATACCTCAAACCACCGGAAGTGTGATATTCGCCTTAAAATGTGACATTCGCATTAAGCATGGTGCAAATGTGTTCAACGACGCCGCCTTGAGGTATAATTTGCACATTCGCATACGTGGAGGCCGATTTTCGGCCGCTTCAGTTCGGACCTCAGCCATGGCGTACATCGTGGAATGCGTGGGGGGCGGCCCCTATGATGGCGTGTATCAGAGCGATTCTGAGAATGGGCGAGAGGCCAGCATAGCCAATATGCTTTATATGGGAACTGATAAAGGAGCCCCTTTTGGCTTCATTCAAATTCCCGTGAACGTCGGTTCCGATCAGGCCGCGTACACGCACGGCTATCGTGTTTCGTCGCACGAAAAAGTGAAGCACATTCGCCGCGTGCGGCTGCGATATGTTCAGACGTTGGAAGACTTGTGACCGAAGGCCGCGCCGTTGGAGTTCACGCCTTGAGGCAGCCTTCGAAAAGAAAAACACACTAAAGCATGAACTCCAACATCTGATCATTTCCCGGAACGCCATGTACGCCCGCCTTTGCACTTGGAAGACGATTCTTCGTATTTGCCTCGAAGAGCGGCTGGTTTATCGGGGCGACTTCGCGCTGGGAACGCTGATGCGGTTCCTGCCGATCGTGACGCAAATTTTTCTTTGGAGCGCCATTTTCGCGGCCCGCAGCGAAGACACGCTGGCCGGCTACACCTACCACGACATGGTGGCCTACTATTTGCTCACGATGGTTGCGCGGGCTTTTTCCAGCATGCCGGGTTTGGCGTCGGGAATTGCCTTGCAGATCAGAACGGGGGAAATCAAGAAGTTCATCATCCAGCCGATCGACCTGCTGGGCTTTTTGTTGCTCAACCGCATCGCCCATAAGGCGGTTTATTACACTGTCGCGACGCTGCCATTCGCCTTTGTGTTTTTTCTCTGCCGCGACTATTTCGAGATTTCGCCCGATCTTCCCCGCGTGGCGGCTTTTGTGGCGTCGCTCTTGATGGGCTTTCTGTTGGGCTATTTTCTGGAAGCCTCGATCGGCTTGATCGGCTTCTGGTTCTTGGAAGTCAGCTCCCTGCTTTTTGTCTATATGCTTTTCAGCTTCTTTCTTTCCGGCCACATGTTCCCGCTCGACATGCTGCCCGAACCGTTTCACACGCTGGTTGATTTGTCGCCGCTGAAATACATGGCCTACTTCCCGGCGGCTATTCTGCTCGGCAAGATACCTGCCGAATCGCTCGTGCCCGAACTTGCCTTGGAGGCGGCGTGGCTGGCGTTTTTTGTCGTACTGAGCCGCTACCTTTATCGTCGCGGACTGACTCGCTACAGCGGTTTTGGAGGTTAGACGGCGATGTCAGACCAGCCTTCCTACTGGAAAGTATTTCTTACCTTCGCCCGCAACAGCCTTGTGCGCGACATGACCTTCCGCGTCAATTTTTTGATCCAATGCGTGACGTCCATGTGCTGGGCGCTGATGAACCTGGGCTTCTACCTGTTGATTTTTCATTATACCGCTCAGATCGGCCCGGACTCCGGCTGGGGCAAGCATGAGTTTTTCGTTTTTCTAGCCACCACCTGGATGATCAACAGCGTTGTGCAAGCCTTCTTCATGCCCAACGCACAAGAGTTTAGCGAACTGATTCGCACCGGCGGCCTCGATTTCGCATTGCTCAAACCGATCGACACCCAGTTCCTGATATCCTTCCAAAAGGTGGAATGGTCGTCGCTTTCCAATTTCGGCGTGGCTTTGGTGCTGCTGGCGTACAGCCTGTGGGAATTGACGCATCGGGCTGCCGACCCGCTAGTGATCAACCCCGCGATGGCGTTGCTTTACCCGATGTATCTGGCCTTCGGCGTGTGCATACTTTACAGTTTGATGATCTCGCTGGCGGCCACAAGCATTTGGCTCGGCCGCAATCAAACGCTTTATAATTTTTGGTTCTATATCACGAACTTCTCGCGGTACCCGATGGAAATCTATCAAGGCGGCTTCGGCGACCCGCTGCGAATTGTGTTCACGTATCTGATTCCGATTTTGGTGGTGGTGAACGTTCCCGCCCGCCTGCTCGCACAACCCATTTCCTCGCGAGACTCTTGGGCGCCGCTGGCCGCGTTTGCGGTTGTCGCCACGGTGGGAAGTTTGCTCGGCTCGCGGTGGGTGTTCAAACGAGCGCTGCTGAGTTATCGTAGCGCGAGCAGTTGAGCGGGTTTTGGTCAGCGTTTTGAAACGCCGGCAGACTCTAAATTTCGCTCGAACAAATCAGCCAATAAATTTGCACCGGAGGGCACAGAGCACTCAGAGTTTGATGCCTCGGACGTCATCCCTGGCTCTGAAGTCCTTTCTCGGAGTCCTCTGTGGCAAAAACGACTCTTTGGTTGCGGCCATCGGCCGCGCTATGCGTTCTGAATCATTCGTTCTTCGTTGACAAACCATGGGAACACACTCCGACATTCCGCCGCCGATGTCTGTGCGGCAAACAGTTCGCGCGTATCTTGAATTAATTCGGGCGCCGAATGTTTTCACGGCCGCCGCCGATGTTTGCATGGGGTTTTTCTTCGTGCATGGAGGCCTCGCCCTGCCGGGAATGCTGGCTCTGTTGGTCGGCGCTTCTTGCTTGCTGTATATGGCGGGCATGGTGCTCAACGACGTGCAAGACCACGCCCTCGATCTGCAAGAAAGACCGCATCGGCCGATCCCCTCCGGACGCATCTCGTTAGCGACCGCCCGCCGTTGCGGCTATGCCCTGCTGGCTGGCGGCGTGCTGTTGGGTTGGGCGGCCGGCTTCGCCTTTCCAGAAAACACCTGGCCGGCGCAGTGCGGCATTATCGCCACGTGCCTGGCGGTGGCGGTTGTGCTTTATGATGGGGTTTTGAAAACGACGCCCGCCGCGCCGTTGGCCATGGGCGCCTGCCGCTTGCTCAACGTGCTGCTGGGCATGAGCGGTTCGCCGCATTCGCTTGGCGGTTGGGGGCTGGCAGGGTTCGATGGCGGTCAATGGCTGGTCGCTGGCGGCATCGGCCTCTACATTGCGGGAGTCACTTGGTTCGCCCGCACCGAAGCCAAACGCAGCCAAATGTTGCCGTTGGCCTGGGGGTTGTCGGTCATGGCGGGCGGAATCGCGCTGCTGGCGTTGTTTCCCCTGGTCAGCGACTACGCCCAAAAACTACATTTCAACTCCGCGCAGTTCGCCCTCGCGCCGGAGTTCGTCTGGATGGTGTTGCTGGCGTTGTTGTCGTTCACCATTTTTCGCCGCTGCCTAAGCGCCATCTACGACCCCGCGCCCGTCCGCGTGCAGGCGGCGGTCAAACAATGCATCCTCTCGTTAATCGTGCTCGACGGCGCAATCACGCTAGCCATTGCCGGACCGCTCAACGGTTTTTTCGTGTTGCTGCTGCTCGCGCCGACGATCTTCCTCGGCCGCTGGATTTACTCGACCTAACAGCCTGTCCGCGAATAACTTACCGAATTAAAAACCCGGCATTTTGAAAATGCCGGGCTTTTTTGATCGACAACCGGTAACTTATTTACGGACGCGCCGCTGAGGACGCGTCCAAATACTATTTCGTGCAATGATGTTATGAAATCCTCGCCAAGCCGGAGGCTTGCCAGCCATTAGCCGGTGGTCGAGCGCAGCGAACACCACCGGTAGGCTACCGTAGCGAACGATGCATCCCGGCG
>QIKY01000381.1 GCA_003233175.1 Planctomycetaceae bacterium
CTTGAAACAGGAGCCGTATACGGACCCGTACGTACGGTTCTGTGAGAGGGCTGAGTCGCGGCTGATCCCCGCGGCTCACCCTACTCGATGCGTTGGCCGACGCCGCAGCCAATGCGAAGGACGAACGTCCATTCCGCGGGCCAGAGAAGAAGCCCGGCTTTTTGAAAAAGCCGGGCTTCTCGCGCCGCCAATTCGGGAACTCGTTGCTCCGAACTTTCTTATTGAATTGCTTCGCCGCCCTGGGCGGTGCCCTTGGCGCGCCAGATGGCCAATTCGATGGTCTCCGCGACAAACGAAACGGAGCCGTCGACCAACGCCGTTTGCACCCCGCCAGGATGCCGGCTGCGCGCCGCAAACATAGTGGGGTTGGTGCTGGTGGCCACCGCGCAAGGCAGTCCTCGGCGAGGATTGTTCTGGCAATAATACGAAGTGTAGATGCGGTCCGGCTGCGACGTATTCGGCCGGAGGTACACCGTGAAACTGGAGGCGTCGCCCCACCAAGTGAAGCCGCGCAAATCACGGCCAATTCCTTGCAGCACCTCGCCGAACAGCAGGGTGTTGCTCGTGCCATCGGTAACCGTGGCGAATTTACCGTGCTTGGCGCCGCTGGCGCGGTAGGGAGTGAAGAGGAACGGAGCGCCGGCAAAAAGGACGCCGTTGAGCGACCTTTGTTGCGAGTACCCGGTGTTTCCGAAGTTAGCCGCGTAATTGTGGCTCGTGATGCCCGAAATCGGAGCGTTCGGTTGATCGCTGGGGCACGTATGCGCCGAAATTCGCTGCGTCGTCACCGGACGATTCCTCGACCCGCCGTAACGATAAGAGCTATCGCCATTCTCATCGTACTTGCGGATGTGGAAATACTGATCGTAGAGGTTGCCGTTTTCCTCGTACGGTTGAATCGCGATTTGCCAGGTTCCCCAACAGCAGCTATAGGCGCCGGTGGGAAACACGTTGTAAGAGTCGTGGTAATTGTGGGTGGCCAGCGCGATTTGTTTCATGTTGTTGCCACACTGCATGCGCCGCGCGGCTTCGCGCGCCGCCTGAACAGCGGGCAGAAGCATCGCCACCAAGATTCCAATGATCGCGATCACGACCAGCAACTCAACCAGCGTAAAGCCGCTTTCCTTTTGCCTCTTCATGGAAAACCTCTTTCGTAACTGTCATACGTCAAACAGACGAGAAATGCGGTTTGCATCGCATCGATACAAAACCTCAAGCGCCGGCCGCACGAGATATGACGAACAAGCCAAATGACGGGAAAAATATAATACGATCGTCGCAATACAAAATGCGCAGCTCGAATCGACCGGACGCATTTCGGGATCAGGGTATATCAAACACGAAGTCGTTCTCGCTGTCTTCCTTTACTTGAACGACTTCCTTACTGTTGACGTTGTACTCGGCGGGGATCCTTTCGGTGGCCGTCTGTTGAATGCTCTCCATGCCGGGCGCCTCTTCGTTGGCGTGAACTTCGCTCTCATCGGCGGAATGGATGCGCACCGTGTAAGCCCCTGGAAGCAGGCCATGCATGGCGTCGATCGAAAATTTGCCATCTTCGATGGCGGCGCCAGTCTGTTGGTTGCCGTCGTCCGAGGTAAATTCGATGGAGCCTTCCTTTAACGGCTGGCCTTGAAACGTGATCGAACCAGAAATCGCCAATTTGCCGCCGGTATCGGGCGAACCACAGCCGCTCATCAAAGCCGTCGCCAACAAGCAAAGAAAACCGAGCCTCTCGATTCGCCGAAAACGCATAAATTCCATTTTTCATCCCAAGCACAAAGTTTATTTACCACCTGCGGGGGGTTCCGCAACGTTGTTTATAACTGCGGAGATAGGGCGCGTCAACTGGCAATTTCTGGGAACGGCCCCAAATTCACATACCGAAATAAAAGCCCGGCATTTTCAAAATGCCGGGCTTTTGGGAGCTACATCAGGGAACTTATTTCGGGACTGCTGCTAAGCATCGGGCGAGGAATAATTGTCGTAAATATTGTGCATGGCTAGCATTGGCTCGTTTAACGGCAAGCCGAAGGCGACTGCGTTTTTCTGTCTTGCCCAAACGGTTTGGCTCAAAACGCAGTCGCCTTCGGCTTGCCGTTAAACGAAAAAGGCGCCATTTTCAACCGTGCGCAGTATAGTCCCGATTGGTCTTAAGCCGAATCGGCGCGGACGACTCGCAGCGTGGCGGCCGATGGGGGTTCGCATACCCGGCAAGAAGATTCGGCGCCATTCTGGCCCGCCGCCATGCGAGCGGCGCTTAGTGCTGCGCGAAAATCATCGATCTGGTCCGCTGCCAGCGTCAGGCTCGACTGCGTGTACCAACCGACGCCATCGCCTTGCGATTGTTGGCGCACTTCGATCCGACTGCCGCCCGTAGCCGATGTCTGGACTACCACCTGCAAACGCTCCTTGGGCACCTGCAAACGCTCCTTGGGCGCCTGCAAACGCTCCTTGGGAGCGGCGGAGGGCAACGTGGCCAGAACAATTTCTTTTTGTGAGGTCTTCATGTGCGGTTTTGCAGTGGGTCGTTAGTGAGATTAAGTCTCAGTTACAGTAATTCTAGTCGTTTGCGGCGGGTTGTCAACTCGAACCGCCATGTGCTCAAGAAAAATCCGTTTTTTCGGAAAAATCGTCGCCACCGGACCTAACGTGTCTTGCCGCCTGCGAAGAATGCTTCTGTTAATCCGCTGGTTATCGAGGGTTCGTGGCGACATCGCCCGCGCCGACCAGGGAGCACTTTTCAAGGGAGAGTCATCATGGCGAAGTTCTACGTGGAATCGGGTGATTTGCAGGTGGTGGTCGAAGCGGAACGGGCTATTCCCGCGGCGGCTCGGGCGCTTTCCTGGACCCACGAGCATTTCAAGCTGGCGCCGCGGGTGTCGATCAAACGACGTTCCAACGGCGCCAACGAGCCGACGCCGCTCATGGAGTTGGAAACCGGTACGCTGCTCTCGATGATCGGTGAATACGATATGGCCTGAGAGGCGGGACACAAACGAGAATGTCGCGGTGTGTGGCGTACTGTTTCAGTTCTCGCCACACACCGCCAAAGTGTGTTCCGCCGCGCGAAAACAAAGATTCCCACAAAGCCGCATTGACAATCTTTAATCTTTTTTGGTAAATGTCCGCCGTATTTTCAGGAACTGATATCCCACAAGGGGGGGTCGGTGGCTTTTTACCGTTAGCGGATATCTTCTTTTGTGAGTAGGTTATGGCCGCGGAAGACAAACCCGAATCAGAATCGCTGGCAGAGTCCGACGTCGTGGCGTCGGGCGGCGGCTGGCGTTCTCGATTGCTGAGCGGCCCCCGCTGGGTAATGCAGAAGCCGCTCATGCGGGCGCCGCTGGCGCTGGCGGTCTTGCTGATTCCGGCTGGCATGATCGTGCTGGCGTCGTATTCCATGGCGCCAGAGCGTGGTGCTTCCCTGGGAACATTGGAAGACGCTTTGGCGGCGCTTGATGAAGGCCGCCTCCAGAAGGCTAAAACAATCGCGCTGCAAATCGATGAAACGTCCTACACGGCCTACGACGAGCAATTGGGCAAGGAATTCGTGTTGGGCGCCGCGGCGGCGTTGGAGGCGATCGTGACCTGGGATCCCAAAAAGCGAAAGAAACTGTCGCTGGTCGCGGCAAGTTACCTGAACACGGTGCGCAATCATGCTTTTCCCCTGGGGCGCCGTTCTCAGGGCCTGACACTCTTAGGGAACTCGCTCGTCCAGATCGGCCTCTACGCGCGCAGCTTGCCGGTGTTGACCGAAGCATTGGAGGAGAATCCCGTGCATCCTGAGCAGGTGCATTATCTGCTTTCGGTCTCGTACAAGAACGACTCGACGCCCGACTTGGAAAAATCGCTTTACTTCAGTGAGCTTTATTTAGGCGGCGCCGAGTTAAGCCCCGACGACCGCAATCGGGGATTATTGCGGCATAGCGAAATTCAATTATTGTTGGGCCAGCGCGATGAAGCGCTCGCGACGCTCGGCAACATTCCGGTGGCGTCGAGTTTTCGCGCGGAGGTTCTGGTGATGCTCGCCCGCCTGAAAATCGACGAATACGGCCCCCTTCTTTCCGATCCTCGGCAGAAGAACGAGGCGTTGCGAAAACAGGCACAGGCCGAGATCGCTTCCGCGGAGGCGCTATTGCAACGGGCGCAGGCGCGCGACGCCTTGGGGTCTTCGGCGACTCGGCAGTCGGAATTTCTGGTTGGCGTGTGCCGTAAACTCAGCGGCGACCAACGCGCCGCCGCCACGCAGTTCTCGCGAGTTCGCCGCCTCTATTTTGGCACGCCTGAATGCGTCGCGGCGGGCGTCGAGGAGGGCGACGCCGCACGCGCGTTAGGAAACGATACAGCGGCGCTTGCCGCGTATCGTCGCGCGATTCAGGAAGCCGGGCCGCCGAAAACCTTCAGCAACACCTGGATGACTCTCGGCGATATGCGTTTCCGCCTACACAACGCCTATTTCGGCTACATCGCTTCGGGAAAGTTCCAACCGGCTATCGACCTCGCTCGCGCAATGCCGCCCCTGGTTTCCGACGACCAAGCCATGGAGCTTCGTGCTAAGGCGCGACGCGCCTGGGCGGATCATTTATTCACCGAGGCCAGAGGCAAGTTCGGGCTCCAGGCGGAGCCATTATTGCGGCAAGCCCGAAAGCAGATGCGCCAAGCAGCTATTGCCTACGGCCTGTTGGCGCAGATGCGTCAGGCGTCGACCGATTTTGGCGACTACCTTTGGGAAAGTGCAAGTTCCTACCTCGCCGGCCGAGATTTCGAGCACGCCGAGCGGCTGTTGCGAACCTATTTGGCGCGAGAGTCGAGCGGCCGGCGCGCCCAGGCCCTGGCGGCCCTGGGAGAGGCGCTGCTTTCACAGCATCGGGTGGATGAGGCGATCGTCCCGCTGGCGGACGTCATCGCCTCTTTCCCCCAGCACCCGGCATCGTATCGGGCTCGATTATTGACGGCTCAGGCCTTGGTCGAAAAACGCGAGTTAGAAAACGCCCAGAAGATTCTTTACGAAAACCTGCATAGCGAATCACTGACGCCTCGAGGACCCGAATGGCGAGACTCCTTAATCGCGTTGGGCAAGGTGCTTTACCAGCGAACCATGATTCTCGATGCGGAGAGCAAAATACTGGCGGCCGAAGGTGGCGATGAGGCGACAAAAAAAACGCTGCGGAAGTTAGAGGAGTTGCAGAAGGTCGCCCACGAGGCGGTCGCCATTCTTGAAGAGGCCGCCGAGCGTTATCCCGACTCCGATCAAGTTGCTTTCATCAAATACTACCAGGCCGAGAGTGTGCGCCGCGCCGCGAAATACGCGATCAAACGATTGCCGTTGGTCACCATCGAGACCAGCCGAGCGGTGCAGGAGCGAGAAATCCAAGAAGAGTTGCTAGCGGCCGTCGCCATTTACAGCGAACTGATAAAAATGCTCGTCGACCAACAGGAACGCGAGCCGCCCACCGAATCACAACAAGGGCTCCTGCGGAACTGTTACTTCGCGCGCGCCGAAGCCTTCTTCGACATGAAACAATACGAAGAGGCGATTCACGCCTATTCCACGGCCACGAATTTATATCAAACGCAGCCGGAATCGTTGGAGGCGTTTGTGCAAATTGCGGCGTGTTTGCAAATCTTGCAACGGCCGGTCGAAGCCAGAGGCTCGCTGGAACAGGCAAAACTTGTTTTACAACGTATTCCCGCAAACGCAGATTTCACGAAAACAACTCGCTACGGCCGAGAAGATTGGTCCAGCTTGCTCGATTTACTGATCGCACGTTAAGAGCAGTATTAAATCATTACACCTTCACTCCAACGCAAGGAAGCAATGGTGGCGAAGCAGAGCTATGAAACGGAACGACTGGCGGAGCTTATCGGCTGCAAGCACGATATTCTCATTCACCTGCGCCGGCTGACCATGCGGCAAGCGGAGTTTGTCGGCGCGGGTGATCTCTCGTCGCTGCATCGAATTTTCGCGGCCAAACAGTCGCTCCTGAATCAATTGCAACGGGTGGAAAGCCAGCTCGATCCGTTTCGAACCCAAGACCCTTCCCAGCGCCGCTGGCGCACGCCGGAAGATCGGCGGCGGTGCCGGGAGATGTCTGACCGCTGCGCCGTATTGCTAGAGGAAATCAAGCAAGCGGAATGCAACGACCAACAGACGCTTGTCCGCCGCCGAGACGAAGTGGCCTCGCAACTCGAAGTCGCGAATACGGGCGTTCACGCTTGCAGCGCCTACTTGACCAACGATACGGCGGCCCGCCGCCAGCTTGATATTACGTCTGAACAATAAGCGATCCACTGAAATAACGGCGAACTGCGGCATGACGCTCCAACAACTCCAACAAGATGTCGACCTCGAAACCGTGCTTGCAGCCTGGGAATCGGCCACGCAGCGGTTGCAGAGCACGCATCACACGCTGCGCACCGAAGTGCGGCGGCTCTCCGATGAGCTTGAAATCAAGAACCGTGAACTGGCTCGAAAAAACCGACTCGCCGACCTGGGGCAAATTAGCGCTCATGTCGCGCATGAAGTTCGCAACAGTTTGGTGCCTATTACCTTGTACGTGAGCCTCCTGCAACGCCGGTGTCGAGCCGACGCCGGCGTGTCGGAGGTGCTTGAAAAAATTGATTGCGGCCTTTTGGCCATGGAGGCGACCGTGAACGACTTGCTCCATTTTTCAGCCGACCGAGATCCCCAACGCCGTTCGTTCGATCTTCGCGGTCTGGTGGACGGCGTGTGCGAATCGCTCGCGCCGCAACTCGCCGCCCAAAAAATCAGCACGGAAATTGACATCGCCCAAACAACACAGTGTTTCGCCGACCCCGACATGCTGCGGCGGTTGTTGTTGAACCTTATTTTGAACGCGATCGACGTCATGCCCGAGGGCGGCGAATTGGTGGTCACCGGAGAAGCCGACGCCGCCGGGATGGAGTTGGAAGTTGCCGACAGCGGGCCGGGCGTCGCCGAATCGGTCAAAAATAAACTGTTCGATCCTTTCTTTACCACCAAGAGCGGCGGCACCGGCTTGGGGCTCTCAATTGTGCATCGCATTGCCGAAGCGCATGGCGGCTCGATTTCGGTGGCCAATTGCCCGGAGGGCGGCGCCGCCTTCACGCTGCGAGTTCCCAGTCAACTACGAAAGGCGGCCGCATGATACGCGCTCCCCAAAACTCTTCGGCTGTGAAGGAATCGATTCTGGTGGTCGACGACCACGCCAGCGCTCGCGAGTCGATGGCGCACGTGCTGCAATCGGAGGGCAGAACGGTGCGCTGCGCCGCCAGCGCCGTGGAAGCCCTGGAACTGCTGGAAAAAAAGAGCTTCGACGTCATCATCACCGACATGAAAATGCCGGGCGTCAGTGGACTCGAATTCATTCGCCGGCTCGAACAACGCGAGTGCCGTTCGCAAATCGTGATGGTGACGGCGTACGCCAGCGTAGCTTCGGCGGTCGAGGCGATGCGCCACGGCGCGTTTGATTATATAGAAAAGCCTTTCGACGTTGATACGCTGGAGGAGCTTGTCGGCCGCGCTTTGCGTTTTGGCGAGAATGTGTTGCGGAGTGAAGACGCCGCCAACGGCAATGCCGCCGACTCCAACGCCGTGGCGCCGTTACTCGGCGCCAGCCCGGCCATGGAGGCGCTGCGAGACCGAATCCGTCAGGTGGCCTCCACCGCCGAAACGGTGCTCATCACGGGCGAAAGCGGCGTTGGCAAGGAGTTGGTCGCCCGCGCGATTCACGCCTCCAGCCCGCGGCATGCCGAAACTTTGGTGAGTTTGAACTGCCCGGCGCTGTCGCCCCAACTAATGGAAAGCGAACTGTTTGGACACGTGCCCGGCGCCTTCACCAGCGCTGAATCGGCGCGCGTGGGAAGATTTGAGCTGGCCGACAAAGGTTCGATCTTGCTGGATGAAATCAGTGAAATTGATTTGAGTCTGCAAGCCAAACTTTTACGCGTGCTGCAAGAAAGAACGTTTGAACGCGTGGGCGATTGCCAAACCATGCATGTCGATGTGCGCGTGCTCGCGACGACGAATCGCGATATCCGGGGTGAAGTCGAGGCGGGTCGTTTCCGCGAAGATCTGTACTACCGCCTAGCGGTTGTGCCGTTGGATGTGCCGCCGCTTCGAGAACGCCGCTCCGACATCATCTTGCTGTGCGAACACTGTTTGCAAAACGTGGGGCAACGTATCGGACGCCCGCCGCGCGCGCTCAGCGAAAACGCCAAAGACCTACTCACCGGCTACGATTGGCCCGGCAACGTGCGTGAACTGGAGAATATCATGACCCGTTCGAGCGTCTTGCACAGCGCGCCGGTAATTGACGCCGACGACCTGCGCCCTTGGTTGATGGGCGAAAACGCCGACGCCGCCCGCGGGCCTGCCGCGTCGCTGAAAGTGGGCGCCAAGTTGCATGAAATGGAGCGCATGCTGATCGAATCGACCTTGGAAAAACTGGACGGCCACCGTGGGAAAACCGCCGAAGCGCTCGGCATCGGAGTACGAACCTTGGCCAACAAATTAAAAAGCTACGGATACGGCCCGCGCGATAAATCGCTGGCGCGAGCCGCTTAGGCGAATGAAAAAACAATGCTGTACGATGGCCTTCCAAGTCCGTCGAAACAGGACATCCCGAGAACAGACCGACGGCCTTGGAAGGCCATCGTACGAGTAAATCGGATACTTATTTTTCGCACGATACTTAATATCCATAACGTGGATTCGGCATTTCTTGCCGAATGGCGTCCGCAAAAGGCGCCGGTTGGAGAAATCGAGGGAGTTGCCGGAAGTCGGCTAACGTAGGTGGAGGAAACAAGATGCGAGTTTTTACATCGCCGCGCGATTACCGCTTGGCGCGCCAATTGCATAAGCATCCTGCGAAGTCGCCGCAACGTGGCGGTGAAGCGAAGGTGAACCATGCTGCCTAGCCTGTTCGACGCCACAACCATTCCCGCGCTCAAGGAAGTCATCAACTTCACGGAGTCGCGGCACAAAGTACTCGCCGGAAACATCGCCAACCTGGATGTTCCCGGATACAAAACCCGCGACCTTTCGGTGGAGGAGTTTCACGGCCGTTTGAAGGAGGCGTTCCAAACGCATCGGGAGCAAGGCAACAGTTGGTCGGAGGGTCTTTCGTCTTCCGGTCCTGGCGACGCCATGCGGCGCGTGCGAGATTCCGCCAAAACAATACTTCATCTCGACGACAGCGACGTCGGGCTGGAGCAACAAGTCACACAAATTTCCAACAACCAAGACCAGCATAATATGGCCATCGCCATTTTGAGCAGCCAGTTTCGCTTACTTCAAGCAGCGATCAGCGAACGCGTTTAACCGTTTTCATTTATTCTCCAAGGAGTCTTTTGATGGCTTCAGCATTCGATATCAGCGCCAGCGCACTTGTGGCGCAGCGCGTGCGGCTGAACGCGATTTCCAGCAATCTGGCGAATATGTCGTCGCTGCGAAATGAGAACGGCGATGTCGAACCGTATCAGGCGAGGTTCGTCGTGTTTCAAACCGACGAAGACCTTTCCACGCCCGATGGCGCCGCCGGCGTGAAAGTCGCTTCGGTGGAAACGGAAACGATTGAGCCGAACTACAAGTACCAACCCAACCATCCGTTGGCGATCCAACAAGGCGATCATAAAGGGTATGTGGCGTATCCGAATATCAACATGACGGCGGAGTTTGTCGACGCGCTCGAAGCCACGCGGGCCTACGAAGCGAATATTGGCGTGATCGAAGCCACCAAGAGCATGGGAGCTCAGGCGTTGCGAATTTTGGCGTAAGGGTTGTTGTTTTGAAGAGTTAATTTCCCGAGCGGTCCTAAGGTTTTCACTTTTTTGCAGTCGAACCAATGATCAATTCCGTTTCAAGTTTGAACCCGCTGCCCGCCGCGCTGCCTCCGGGGCTCAAGCCCCAAGGGTTGCAGTCGGCCGAACAGCCGTTCAAGAATCTTTTGCTGGAGTCGTTGCAGCAGGTGAACTCCATGCAGCAAGACGCCGACAAAGCAGTCGAAACGCTCGTCACCGGCGGCGATGTCAACACCGCCGAAGTGTTTACCGCCATCCAAAAGGCCGATATGTCGTTCCGCATGTTGCTCCAAGTACGAAACAAAATGCTGCAAGCCTATCAAGAAGTAAAAGATATTCGGATTTAGAAAACATGAAAAAACCGCGTCCCGATTCAGAAGCCCGGCTTTTTGAAAAAGTCGGGCTTCTCAAACGCCATCTGGGGAGCTAGTGTCTCTACGCTTTCCTAGCTACGCGTAACTCCCAGCCATTCACTTGAACTACTTACGTAAGGGCGTCCACGGATGGACTTCTTGAATCAAACCTCTGATCAAATCAAAGAGTTGTACGCCACGATGTCGGTCGGCGGGCGGATCACGGCGGCGATGTTGTTTGCGGTTGTGTTGTTGAGCGTGGCCTACTTGTTTCAATATCGAAGCTCCTCTCTCGATGAGTTTTTGTTGGGCGGCCGCGTGTTTTCCTCCAGCGAAATTCAGGGCATGGAAGGCGCTTTCGCCACGGCCGGGCTCAGTTCCTACGATTACGAAATCGTGGGCAATCGAGTAAAAGTTTCCCGTAGTGCGCGCATCGAATTCCTGGCGGCGTTAGCCGACGCCGACGCCATGCCGCCCGGTCTTGATACGTTCATGGACAACGCCGTCGGCAAGATCAGTCCGTTTGAATCGAACGCGCAGCGCGAAGCCCGCACAAAACACGCTCATGAAAAAAGGATGTCGCAGATCATCTCTCGCATGCACGGCGTGGAAACGGCCATCGTGACATACGACGAGCAAGACTCCGGCGGTTTTCCCCGGCGGAAGGAAAAACGCGCCTTGGCGGCCGTGTGGGCTGAAGGCAATACCCACCTCTCGGAGCAACTCGTGCGAACGGTCCGAAATACGGTCTCTGCCGCTGAAGCGGGATTGAAGCCCGAGCATGTCACGGTGATCGACGAAAACGCGGGGCTTTCGCATGTTGGCCTCGACAGCAACGGCATGCCGATCGCCGCAAATGATGCCTATGCCATGCGCAAACGCATGTACGAGGATCGTTACCGCCAAAAAATTCTGTCCAGCCTGTCGTACATTCCGGGCGTGATTGTGGCGGTGAATGTCGAACTCAATTCTGAAGGCGTTGTGCAACGCAGTTCCACGAAATACGACAGCACGGAAACCGTCGCCATTCGAGCCCGGGACTCCAGCACCACCAAGACATCTTCGCAGCCGGCGCCGGCGGGGCGTCCTGGCGCTGTTGCTAATGGAGTTTCCGCCAATTCGAGCGCTACGGTGAACCAGGTGGCGGGCGCGGAATCGACGACGGAACAGTCTGAGAGCGACAAAACCACGGTTCCCTCGTACGAACAAATCATGGCTCGCCCCGCAGACTTGGTTCCTAGAGAAGTCAAGACCTCGATCGCCATTCCCAAGAGTTACGCCTTGGCGGTGTGGCGGGAACAGAACCCCGCCGGCGCCGATGGCGAACCGGCGCCGGAGCCCACGCCCGATGACCTGCAAAAAATTGAAACCGACAATCGCACCAAAATCCAGGAAGCGATCGTGGCGGTCCTTCCCGAACTGCCTGCCGGCGACGACAAATATCAAAACGTGACCGTCTCCTCGTATCAAGACATCAAAACAGAGCCGCTCCAACCGCCAGGATTCGCCGCCAACTTCATGGCCTGGCTGGGCGGCAATGTAAAAACCGTGGGGCTCTCCCTCATGGGCGTGGTCGGTTTGCTGATGCTCCGAAATATGGTGCGAAGCGCCGCCGCTGGCAGCCCCGACGCCGAGGAAGCGTCGGAGGAAAGCGAGCAGTCCATTCAACTGGCCGAACAGACAACTACCGAAGAAGGCGAAGAACCAGCGGACCCCGAACGGGCCAGCCGACTGAAAACGAATTTTTCCGGCGGGCCCGATCTTCGCGGCGAATTGGCCGATATTGTCAAGGAAGATCCTGAAGCCGCCGCCAATGTGCTCAGAGGTTGGATCGGCGACGTCGGTTGATACCGTTGATACCAATGCTTGAAGTTTTGCAGCGATGCCAGCGGTGGGAGAACGAATGAATGTCAAATAAAAAAAACAACGCCATGCGAAAAGTCGCCATTTTGGTCGACTCGCTCGACCGCCATACGGCCGACGCCCTACTCGACACGTTGAGTGATCAACAAGCCGCACAGGTTCGCGATGTGTTGGTCGATTTGGAGCCGATTCATGAAGAAGAACGCGAACGCATCTTGAACGAATTTTTTGACGCCGGCGGGAGGCCGGCGGCGGCTGGTGACGAGGCCGCAAGCAGCGAGGCTGTTGCGTTGGAGTTGTCGTCGGCCAGCAGGGAAGCCCTGGAGCACGCGCCGACCGCAACAATAATTCCAACAGCGAGAACGACTCCAACGGCAACACCGCCGTTAGCAACGCCGCCCACAACGCCGCCGGGTCTGACGCTCGACCAAGCGCCGGTTCCCACCTTGGTGGCGTTTCTGCAGAAGGAGCATGCGCAAGTGGCGGCTTTGGTGATCGCCCATTTACCCCGAACCAAGGCGGCCCAAGTGCTGCAAGCATTTTCCTCGCAAGAGCAAGTGGAATTGGCGCGGCGCATTATTGATCTACGCGAAACCGACCCCTCGATCATTCAGGCGGTGGAAAACGCATTGGCCGCGACGTTGGCGGAGTCGATCGAAGAGCAGCGCCGCCGAGTATCTGGGCGATCGGTGTTGCAAGAGATTTTGTCGTCTTCGAACGGCGCCGCCAGGGAATCGCTGCTGGACAATCTGGCCCAGGAAGGCGTCTCGCTGCGAACCGTCCAACTCCCCTTCACCCCAGAGCCGCCCGCCGATCAAGCGACCCACGCTCCGCCGCCCACTCCAAAGCCAGAATCAGGAACCATTGCCGCCCCTGCGAGCGAAGTACAGGAAATATCGCCGCCGAGTTCTTTAGGCAGCCCGCCGGAGAAAAACCTTCAGGCCGCCGGCCTTCCTGAATTCGCCTTCGACGACTTGGCCAAGCTTGATAAAAAATCACTCTATCGGGTGCTGGGCGAGTCGCCGGAGCTGGCGTTGTTGGCGTTGGCCGGCGCCAGCACGGAATTAGTGGCGCACATTTCGCGAGGTTTGACCACGCGTGAAGCGAACGCCATGCGTCGTGGGATGGAGCAGTTGGGGCCGATACGCCTGCGCGACGTGGAGCAGGCACAACTTGAAATAGCAAAACTCGTCGAGCAACTGGCGAGGCAAGGCGAAATCAAACTACCCGTTACCCGGCGTTTCGCGGCGGCGGCTTAGCGAACGTTCGAGAAATAATTGTCTGATTTACGTAGGCAAAGAAAGGAATTTATCAATAGTTATTTGTCATTCGTCATTCGTCATTCGTCATTGGAGAAAGAGAAACAAAGATGCGAGGCAAATATACTCCACGCGGCTAGCCGTTTAACGAAAAGCGCCATTTTCTACCGTGAGCGGTATAGATGGCCAATGACAAATGAAAAATAACTATTGACAAATGACTTTGCCCAACACCTGGGCGACACTAAATTTCCGAACGGTCCTTAGCGAACAGACGTTCACACCCTTTTACATTTAGACCGACGAATCCTCCATGGCGACCGTTATCAAAACAGGCCAGCAACGCCAGAACAACCACGCGCCCCAGAGCGTGGCGTTCAACTTTGACGACATGGCCGTTAAGGCGGAGGAGTACCTGGGCAAGATTCGCCAGCAGGCCGGCCTGATCGTTTCCGAAGCTCACGAACAAGCCCGAAAAATCAAGGAGCAGGCTACCGCCGATGGTCGACAACAAGCGATCGAACAGGCGTTGCAGCAAGTGCGGCAAGAGGCGAAGGCGTCGCGAACCGATGAACTGGAAACACTGCGGTCGGCCCTCCAGCAAGCGATTCATATCATCCAGCAGGCGCGGTCGGAATGGCGCCAACAATGGGAGGAGAACGTCGTGCGGCTGGCCGGCGCGATTGCCGAACGCATTCTCCGCCATGAGTTGGAGAAACAGCCGACGCTCAGCTTGAACGTGGTGCGAGAATCGTTGGAGTTGGCCTCCGGGGCCCGCCAACTGCGGGTGCGGCTGAATCCTAACGACTGCGTCGCGTTGGGCGACCAAATTCAAGCCTTCGTGGATGAATTCAGCGGCCTGGGCGCCGCCGAAATAGTGCCCGACGCGGAAATCGAGCGCGGCGGCTGTTTGGTGCAAACGGAGTTCGGCGCCATCGACCAACGCGTCGCCACGCAGCTTGCTCGCATCACGGAAGAACTCATTTAATCGATCTCAAACCTTTGAAAACTGTCACGCACATGCAATCGTATCGCGAACAACTTGCCGCCATCATGCCCGCCGGGCTGACCGGAACGGTGGTGCGCACCGAAGGTGTGACCACCGCCGTGTCCGACTTCCCGGCGCCGGTGGGTTCGGTCGTGGAAATTGAACGACAAACCGGCGTTCCGGTGCTCGGCGAAGTGATCGGCTTTCGCGACCGGCTCACGTTGGTCTATCCGTTTCAAGAAGTTCGCGGGGTGCGGCGCGGAAATCGGGTGAAGATGATAAGAACGTCTCACTATTTGCGGGTGGGCGGCGGTTTGTTGGGACGCGTCGTGAATTTCCAAGGCGAACTGGTCGACGAAGGCCCGCCGCTGCGGCTGGCCGATCGCACGCCACTGAGTCGGCGACCGCCTCCGGCGGTGCAACGCCCCCGCATCGACACTCCCTTCACCACGGGCGTGCGTGCGATTGACAGCGTTCTGACCTGCGGCGTCGGCCAACGAATGGGCATCTTCGCCGGCTCCGGCGTGGGCAAGAGCGTGTTGATGGGCATGTTGGCCAAGTTCGGCAACTCCGATGTGAATGTGATCGGTCTGATCGGCGAGCGGGGCCGCGAGGTGAACGACTTTTTGGAGCGCGACTTGGGGCCGCAAGGCTTGGCCAAGAGCGTGGTGGTCGTGGCCACGAGCGACGAACCGGCCTTGGCCCGCGTGCAAGCCGCCATGGCGGCCACCGCCATCGCGGAATACTTTCGCGACGCCGGCAAAAACGTTTTGCTGATGATGGATTCCCTCACCCGTTTCGCCATGGCGCAGCGAGAAATCGGCCTGGCTGCCGGCGAACCGCCAACCACGCGCGGCTACCCGCCTTCGGTTTTCGCCCTGTTGCCCAAACTCGTGGAGCGCGCCGGCCGCAGCAAACAGGGGAGCATCACTGGGTTTTACACCGTGCTCGTGGAAGGCGACGACACCAACGAACCGGTCAGCGACACCGTGCGAGGTCTGCTCGACGGCCACACTATTCTCTCCCGCTCGCTAGCTTCCAAATCGCACTACCCCGCCATCGACGTACTGGAAAGCATCAGCCGCACCATGCCCGACGTGGTCGAACCGGCGCACATGAACGCCGCCTCCGTGTTGCGACAAATTCTCGCCGCCTACCGCGATCACGAAGACTTAATATCCATCGGCGCGTACCGGCAGGGCGCCAATCCGATTGTCGACGCGGCCATCGCCCTCAAACCAGCGATCGACGCCTTCCTGAAGCAGACACCCGTCGAACACTCCACCGCGGAACAAACACAAGCCCTGCTCACGCAGTTGACAACCCAAGCCCAAGGGCTTCTGCAGCAAGCAGTCGCCCAGCCGGCGGCGGATAAATAGACAAACAGGAAATCCCAAACCAGGCGCCATTACCATGCGTGCATTTCGTTTTCGATTACAAACCTTGCTCAAACTTCGCGAGTCGGCCCGCGACGCGCGGCGGGAGCAATATGCGCAGGCGCAAGAGGCGGAGAAAATTATTGATGACCAACAACGAGAAATCGACGATGAACTCAACAACGCCAAGCTCTCGACACACAAAGCCGTCGAACCGGGAACCGTCGATGTCGACGCCTTGCTGCACGCCAACCAGCGCCAACGCGTGCTGTTGGCGCAACAGGCAACCTTGCGGGAGCAAGCGAAAACCATCGCCCAAGCCATACATCAACGCCGCGAGGCGCTAATGGAAGCCGACCGAGAGGTCAAGGTTTTGGAAAAGCTGCGGGAAAGGCAAAAAACGCAGTTCCAACACGAACAACATAGGATCGAAAACAAACAGATGGATGAAATCGCGCAACGCGTCCGAACGATTGAGCATGAAACCGTGGAGCAAGAAGCGGAATGATGGGCCTTTATCGCATTCTGGCGCCGGTGTTGGCGGCCTTCTGTATCGGCACCGTGATTTCGGCGGCCGCCGGCATGATGTATTTGTTGTCGGCCGGAAAAATCGACCGCGAAAAAATGTTTCAGATCGTGGCCGTGATCCAGAATGTCGACCTAGCCGCCATGCAACAAGAGGAAGAAGATGCAAGGAAACCACTTGAATCAGAACAGATTTCATTCGAACAGGTGTTGCAGAAGCGCGTCGAACAAAGCCTCGCCCGCGACATGCGGGAAATGGCGCTCGACAAGGCGTTGGACGACATCCGGCGTTTGCAAAATGATTTGACCATCGATCGGCGGCGTTACAACGCACTCAAGGAATCGTTCGACAACCGTTTGCAATCGCTTGAACAAGGAGCACGGGAAGCAGGCATCTTGGAGCTGCAACGTACGTTGGAAGCCATCAAACCCAAACAAGCCAAGGAGCAAATCCTCAAGATCATCGAAGAGGCCGGGCAGAGCGCCGACGGATCGGCCGGAAACGAGGAATCGCTGAACGCGGTGGTTACTATTCTCAAGGGGATGCCGGTCGATAGCCGTAAAAAGATCATCGCCGAATTCAAAACGGCCGACGAAAGCGCCAAGTTGCACGATATTTTGAACCGCATTCGTCGCGGAATACCCGAGACCGATATTTACAAACAGACGCGCGATCAACTCGACGAGTTTAAGTCGAGAGAGAAATAATCAATCATGGCAACCACTCCCACAGCGGACCTATTCAATATCACGGCCCCGGCGCCGGCGCCTCTCCGCGCTGCGCAAGCGGCGCCCCCGGCGAGCGATGAGAAGTCGTTCCCATCGCAATTGCGCGCCGCGCCGGCGAACTCCGAACAGAAGGCGGAAGCAGCGGTTCAAGACAAGCCTCGAACAGTCGACGAAAATCATGCCCCGCAATCTTCTTTGAATTCCCCTTTGAAATCCCCTTTGAAATCCCCTTTGAAATCCCCTTTGAAATCCCCTTTGAAATCATCGTCCCGAGAAGACCAAGAGGCGGCGAATCAGCCCGGCGGCCAGACGGCGGCGCAAACGGCGGATTCCGCCGAGAACAACAACCAGCAACACGGGCCGCAATCTGAGCCGGCGGAGAATTCAGCCCCGGCTCTTCCTACAGAGCCGAGCTTGGCGAACGAAGGCGAATCTGAAACGCTCGATGATGTTCAACTCCTAGAAGCCGCGGCCGAGGCGCCGCCCAACGTCGAACCACTCAATATCGAAGCCCCCAACATCGAACAAGGCGTTGCGGAGGCTGCGGCGGCAAACGCGTCGCAGGCCGCCGCCGACAGCGCTCCCGGCAAAGTGGCCGATGCGGTGCTGGGCGCCGCGTTGCCAGCCCAGAACAGCGACACCACCATAGATAGCGTGGTCGGCCGTGAGGCGGCTGCTTCGCTGGCGGCGGCCGATCGTATTCAGGAAGGCCAGCCGACCAGCGTCGTTTCCGGTGAGGAGGCCGCGACCGTGGTTGATCAGGCAACGACCGCCGCCGCTACGGCGTCGAACGGCGTGAACGCGGTTGAAACACCGCTTACTAAAAGTGCCGAAAAGCGAGGCAGCGCGTCTCCCACCGATGCCGAAGCGGCGAATGCGTCTGTCGAAATGACAAGCGAGAACCCGGTCGCCCCGGCAACGGAAGCATCCTCATCAGACGATGCGCCCAAACGCCATTCGCCTGAGCGAAAAAACACCGACGATGTTTCAATCGCCGGCGCGGCGGAGAAAGCCGCATCTAAGAACACCGCAGCCGCGCAGTCCCAAAATATTGCGATAGCTTCTTTAGACACGGCACTCGAATCGGCGGCTCCGGCAAGCGAAACGCTCCCGCAAGAGCGGGCGGCGGATTCCGCCACGGGTGCGTCCGCCACGGAGGCCAACGCCGCTCCCGCAACGCCCAATCGCACCGCGGGAGTGGCCAGCCGGGCTTCGCAAGCATTGTTCGGCGTTTCCTACCGCTCCGACGCCAGCCAACTCAATCAGGCCGACCAATCTCGTTTTGTGCAACGCGTGTCGAACGCCTTGCGCGCGGCAAGCCAACGCCAAGATGCGGAAATTCGCCTGCGTTTGAGTCCTCCCGAACTGGGAGCGTTGAAGCTGCAGGTCAGAGTGGAGCAAGGCGCGCTGGTGGCGACGCTGGAGGCGGAAACGCAAACAGCGCGCGACCTACTCCTGGAACAACTGCCGATCCTCCGCGAGCGTTTGGCGGAACAGGAAATTAGGATCGAAACCTTCGATGTGCAAGTCAGCGACCGACAACCCAACGCCGACCAAGGCAGCCAGGCACAGCAGCGCAACCAGCGCGAACCCCGCGCACAACCTGAAAACAGCTCGCCCGAAAGAGAATCGGAACAAACAACTGCCGCCTCGCCGCGGCGAGGCGATGGCCTGCTCGACGTTGTCGTATAAAGCGGCGTCGTATAAGGCGGCGCGGCGTAAAGCCGCATCGCATTGAGCCGCCGCCGATCCAAAAACAGAAAATCCAAAAGGAATACTGAAATGTCGCGCATCCCCAATTTTGTGAACGTTAGCGCCGAAGACGTGCAAAATGTCAAACGAGGCGGCAATAATTTTAACGATGTTGAACTTGATTCGTTTCTTCAACTGATGGTTACGGGACTTCAGAATCAGGATCCTTTGAATCCGACCGATAACAGTGAGATTATCGCGCAGATCGGTCAGATGCGTCAGATCGCCTCCTCGAATCAACTGATCGAAACACTGCAAGGCGTGCTCACCGGCCAAAGTTTGGGCACGGCGAGTAGTTTGATCGGCAAAAGGATCGAAGCCTTGACCGATACGGGTGAAAACGTGGAGGGCGTCGTGGAGAGTGTTTCGGTGAGCGTCAATGAGAAGGACGACTCGCGCACCTATAAGTTGCAAATAGGATCCGACCGAATTGACTTGAAGAATGTGCGTTCGGTGCTGCCAAACGGCGCGTCGTCGCCGGAGGCGGAAGCGGAGGCGGAAGCGGAGGCGGAGGCGGTTGCAGAGGCGGAAGCGGTTGCAGAGGAAAGCCAGCCAGTGGCGTCTTGAGAAAGTAATGAAAACGAGTGGGTCGAAGTGAATGGAGTTATTTACAAGCGATGAAAAGCGTTTCCCGCAACGCACGCATTTCGCTTGAAACTGATAGCATGGAGGAAATGATAAGATGGGTTTACAGTCTGCTTTAACCACGGCGCTTACAGGATTGACCGCCGCGGAAGCACAAATTGACGTCGTCGGCAATAACCTAGCCAACTCACAGACCGTTGGCTTCAAGCAATCGACGGCGCTGTTCGCCACGCAGTTCCTGCAAACGCAAAGTTTGGGGTCGGCGCCGACGGGAAATACCGGCGGCACCAACCCCCGGCAAACCGGCTTGGGCACGCAGGTGGCTTCGATCTCGCCCGATTTCACGCAAGGCACGATCGAGGTAAGTTCCAGTCCCTCAGACCTGGCCATTCAAGGCGATGGTTTTTTCATGGTCGAGGCTGGCCAGGGTGAACGATTTTTCACGCGTAATGGCGTGTTCAAAACAAACTCCGCGAACGAGTTGGTGACGACCTCCGGTGCGAGGTTGCTCGGTTTCGGCGTGGATGAATCATTCAATATTCAAACCACGCAACTGCAACCGCTGCAAATACCGTTGGGCGGCGCCTCCGTTGCGCAGGCCACGCAAAATGTCACGCTGGAAGGCACCCTGACGCCCACCGGCGAAATCGCCAATACGGCGGAAGTGGTCGAGAGTGCGACCCTCGGCGATTCCGCAACCCTGCAACCCGATACCACCGGCGTCGCGGTTTCCGTCGGGCCGGTTCCCGCAGCGGCGGCGTCCGGCACGGCGGCGGTCACGAACAACACGGGCGCCGGCGCTCTTGTTCCGGGCACAACCTACGAATACCGGTTTTCATTTACCGACGACTCCGGCTCGGAATCGGATCCTAGCTCCTCCACCGACTTGGTTTCAGTGACCATCGGCGCCGGCGACGATTCGGCCAGCCTCTCCAGTTTGCCGCTCCCTCCAGGCGGCCCGGCGTTTGAATACACATTGGTGAACGTCTACCGGCGGGAAGTCGGGGCGGTTGCCGGCAGCGATCAAGACACCTTCAAACAAGTGGGGGCGAACATCGCGTACAACGCCGCTAGTTTCGTCGACGATGGAACCACGGTGCTGGCCACGGCGCCGTCCATAGACGAAGCCACGATCGATGGCAACTACACCTACATGATCACCTACGCCTTGGCCGGTACGGAGGAAAGTCGGCCGATCACGCTGCCGGGAACGCCGATCGCGGTGCAGAACGGACGCGTTCAAATTCGGAACGTGCCGACGCCGCCTGTTCCCGGCGCCACCGATTCTTTTCCGGCCTATAACAAAGTGCGTGTTTATCGAAATCTTCGCAACGACGCCAGCTCCTTTTATCTGGTGAAGGAGTTGAATCCTGGAGAGTCGTTCACCGACAACGTGGCCGATACGACGATCGCTCCGGCTGCCGGCGCGGCGCTTGGCCCCGGCCAGGCCATTCTCGATTTCGACGGCCCCCGCGTCGACTTCAACACCGTGCTCACCGACGTGATTCGCTTTAACGGCAACAGTTCGAATGTGGGCTATGAGAGCGTTTTCGATTTGGGTGAACTGACCTTCGCGGCCAAAAAAGGCGGCGCCCAACTGGCTGATAAAACATTCGAGGTGGCCGCCACCACCACGATCGGCGATTTGCTAGTCTTCATGGAAGACGCGATGGGCATCCAACGCGAGCAAGACGATCCGCAAAACCCGATTCCAAAATCGTTGAATGTGATTCCCGGTGAAACATCCGATCTGTCGCCTGGTGTCACGATCAACAACGGAAAAATACGCTTTGTGTCGAACAACGGAACCGCCAACGCGTTGGAAATTGGTTTGTCGTCGTTTTCGATCCGGAAATCCGACGGCACCAATACCAGCCCGAACATGGAATTCGGTTCGATTCAAACCGCCGTGGGCGAAAGCACCGGCGGCGATTTCCTGGCCTTCGATTCCTTGGGCGTGCCGATCAATGTTCGCCTGACGGCCATTTTGGAGAGCCGGTCGTCGAACGCCACCACGTATCGCTGGTTCGCCGATTCCGCCAACAACGATCCGCTTTCGGGCAGTGAAATAGCGGTGGGCACCGGCTTGGTTTCGTTCGATGGCGAAGGCAACTTTATTTCCACCACGAACTCTCGGGTGTCGATCGACCGCCGCAATATTCCCTCGGCCTCGCCACTCGAATTCAATCTTGATTTCACCGGTGTTTCCGGATTGGCCGAAGATAGCTCCAGTTTGGCGGCCACTCGGCAAGACGGCTTTGCCGCCGGTAAGTTGACAAGTTTCAGTATCGGCGAAGACGGCATCATCAGTGGCGCGTTCACCAACGGCGTAAGCCGCAGCCTGGGGCAAGTCCGACTGGCTCGTTTCGCCAACCCTTCGGGTTTGGAGCAGCGTGGACAGAACTTGTACTCCTTGGGCGTGAACTCCGGCCTGCCGGTGGAGGGCAATCCTGGCGGCAACGGCATCGGCCAGGTGATTGCCGGCGCCGTGGAGCTATCGAACACCGACATCGGTCAAAACCTGATCGACCTAGTGTTGGCGTCGACCCAATATCGAGGAAACACGCGCGTGATCACCACCGCGCAACAGATGCTCGATGAGCTACTCAACCTACGATAATTTCCATAACGGCAAGCGGATTTTGAACTATGTTTGCAAGGCCATTAATACGAGTTCCCACGGAGGACGCGGGCCATGATTAAGGTGCGTCATCTGAGCGGTGAAGCGTTCATTTTGAATGCGGAGTTGATCCGATTCGTGGAGTCTCGACCCGATACGTTTGTCACGCTAACAACGGGCGAGCGCCTGGTTGTGCAGGAAACCATGGAGGACGTGGTGCGTTTGGCTTTGCAGTACCAGCAGGCGAAGCATTTTATTCCTCCGCCGAGAGTCAGCCGACCCCAACCAGAAAGCACAGGTGAGTAAATGGATATCGCGACCGTGGTGGGGGTTATCTCGGCGTTCGGCCTGATTCTAGCGGCGATTATCGTCGGCGGCGGCTCGTTGGGTTCGTTCGTCGACGCTCCCTCGGGAATGGTCGTGATTGGCGGCGCGATCGCCGCGGCGCTGATTTCCTTCCCGTTGAAGTCGTTGTTGGCTTCGCCGATGGTGGCCAAGAAAGTGTTCTTGAATAAAGCGGAAGACTTCTCCGGTTTGGTCGAGCAGATTGTCAGCCTGGCGGAAACGGCTCGCCGCGACGGCCTGCTGGCATTGGAGGGCCGCATCGAGGAGATCGAAAACAAATTCGTCACGCTGGGCGTGCAAATGGCTGTCGACGGAACGCGGCCGGAAGTGATCGAAGATATTCTACGCACCGAAATCGACGCCGTCGCGACGCGCCATCGCGATGGCAAAAGCGTGTACGATCAACTCGGCCGCTTCGCGCCGGCCTACGGCATGATCGGCACGCTGCTGGGGCTGATCATCATGCTGGGTGATATGTCGGACCCCTCGAAAATCGGCGCCGGCATGGCGGTGGCGTTGCTTACAACGCTCTACGGCGCGATCGTTTCCAACGTTATTTTTCTACCGTTTTCGGAGAAGCTGTCCTTCATGAGCAAGCAGGAATTGCTGGCCAAGGAAATTGTGGTTCGCGGAATCATGGCGATTCAATCGGGAGAGAATCCACGTGTGATCGAGCAGAAACTCAACACGTTTCTGCCGCCCAACCAACGCGGCGCCGAGAAGGA
>QIKY01000198.1 GCA_003233175.1 Planctomycetaceae bacterium
AGCGCGCGTAGTAGAGTGGTGTGTGGATCGAATGAAACCACTGCGAGAATACAGCCGTTTCCACAAGATGGCCTGCTTCGTCGTCTTGCCCGATGGGCGCGAACAAGGCGCTTCGGATGCACGGGTTTGTAAGATAAACCTTAAAAAAATTGGCTCTCTTAAAGCGCTTCGCGGATCGATCTACTCGGTGAATAACCTTGATTAAAAATGCCGACTCCAGGTACTCCACGTACCTTTTTATAGTGTTTTTCGCTATTCCCGCTGATTGGGATAACGCGTCTAACGACACTTCGTTGCTGGTATTGTAGGCCAGCATCGTAAACAACGCGTTCAACTCCTGGACGTCTTGAATTCCGTAAAAAAGGCTTGGCAAATCCTTCATGAGAACTTTGTCGACAATATCGCTTCTGATGTATCGCCCCATATCCGACTGAATCGTGTCGGAGAAAATAGCTTCCGGATAGCCGCCGACGTTGAGGTAGTTAAAAAAGTGCTGGTTGAGCTTCTCGATACCAGACCACTGAACACGGTAGCCCCCTTCTTTGATTCTCGCCGTGATGATCTTATCAGCTCCAATGAGTTGCAGATATTCAAAGAAAGTAACAGGCGGCAACAGAAAGTCGGTGAATCTGCCGGCGCCCGATTCAGTACTCTTCAGCCGAAGCGCTGCCGCCGCCGAACCCGACGCGATATACTTATTGGACGGGGCTACATCGACCAGATTCTTAAGATGCATCTCCCACTGCGGCAGGTATTGCACCTCATCGAAGAACACAAACATTTCTTCGCCGTCCGGGCATTGCGACGCTTCACGAGCAATTCGGGTCAGGCGGTCAAGCGGAATGTGATTGTAAAGAGGCGTTTGAAGATCCAGGTAGCATATTTGTCTGGGGGCGACGCCTTGATCGATGAGTTTTTGAATCGATTGGTGCAGGATGACGGTTTTTCCCACCCGCCGAGGCCCCATTAGTATCAAAGCGCGGTTGGGCTCCTTCTCTTGCACAAACGGGAAAAATAAGTCGAAGTACTCCCGCTTCGGAAGTCTGCCAAATCGATCGTAATCGATTTCGCGCCGCGGGCCCCACCAGGGGTTATCCACTCTCATTCGATTGTGTAGTTCCGACTCAGGTACAGGCTTCACCGCCATTTCCGCCCCTTTTTAACCCGAGTTAAGATTAACGCTCTGACATTATACGTGAATACGCGTTAATGTCAATGGACTGATCTTATTGGATTTATCGCCGCAACGTCTTTAGTGTAAACGCGTTACGGCTTACTCATTCGAATAATAGGCCGCGACTTGGCTGGAGCGCTGCCGATATCGAGGCCTTCCTTGACAATCCCGCTCGTTTTCTCGTAGCATGTAGCGCTTCTCCTTACACCACCACACATTGAAGAGTTGTTGTCGCCATGGCTGTTCCAAAACGTAAACATTCAAATTCCCGCACCGGAAAACGTCGCTCGCACGATGGCGTTGCCGCCCGTCAACTGGCGTACTGCCCGAAATGCAGTTCCGCCACGCCAACGCACAACGTCTGCCCCAAGTGCGGCTATTACATGGGCCGCGTCGTCATGGACGGGACCGGCGCCCCGTCCTAAATGTGAGCTTCACCCCGTTGGCATTCGATAAAAGTGCAAGACCAAGGATTACCCATTGAGTAAGACTGCGCTGTTATTTCCAGGGCAGGGCGCGCAAACCGTGGGTATGGGGCGCGAACTGCGTACACGCCTGCCGGCGGCCCGCGAACTGTTCGAGCGGGCCGAGGCGGTTCTGGGTTACGATTTGGCCCAACTCTGCGCCGAAGGGCCGGCTGAAAAACTCAACTCCACCGTGCATAGCCAGCCGGCGCTTTTTGTCACCAGTTTGGCGGCATTGGAATCGTTGCGGGAAGAATCTGCCGATATCGTGGCGGGCGCCGAGTTTTCCGCCGGGCTGAGCTTGGGCGAATACACCGCCCTGGTGTTTGCCGGCGCCATCGATTTCGAAGATGGGTTGCGGGTGGTGCAGCTTCGCGGTCAGGCGATGCAAGAAGCCGCCGACGTCCAGCCCAGCGGCATGGTCAGCATTCTGGGCTTCGAGCGCCAGCAAGTCGAAGACATCTGCCAACAGGCCCGCCAAGAGGGCGAAGTCTTGCAGATCGCGAATTTGTTGTGTCCGGCGAATATCGTGGTTTCGGGCGATACCGCGGCCTGCCAACGGGCAACGGCGTTGGCCGAACAAGCCGGCGCCATGAAAGTCATACCGCTGGCGGTGGCCGGCGCCTTCCACACGCCGCTAATGGATTCGGCCGTCGAAAAACTCAAAGAAGCTTTGGCCGACCTCTCGATTCGCTCGCCCAGGATTCCAGTCATATCGAACGTCGACGCGCGTCCTCATGCCGACCCCGAGGAAATTCGCCAGCTACTGGTGCGGCAGGTTGTCTCGCCCGTGATGTGGGAAGACTCCATGCGGTATTTGCTGGAGCAGGGCGTTGATCGGTTGTTCGAAATCGGGCCGGGAAAAGTGCTGCGAGGCTTGATGCGGCGAATCAAACGGAAAATAGATTTTCAAAACGTGCCCGGTTAGCGAAAAAGCCGGTTAGCGAAAAAGTTAGAGAAAAAACATGCCTGAGTCTTCTCCCATGACCGTCTGCCTTGAAGGGCAAACCGCAATCGTGACCGGTGCTTCGCAAGGACTGGGCGCCGCGATTGCCCAACGGCTGGCCGCCAACGGCGCCCGCGTGGCCTGTTTGGCCCGAAACGCCGAGAAACTTTCCGGCGTGGTCGAGACGATTACCGCCGCCGGCGGTTCGGCCGAAGCTTTTAGCTGCGATGTGACCGACCGCCAACGCGTGGACGATGTGGTCGATGAAATCGTCGAAAAGTGGGGCAAGATCGATATTCTGGTCAACAATGCGGGCGTCACCCGCGATACGCTGCTGCCGCGTATGTCGGACGCCGACTGGGACGACGTCATCAATACCAACTTGCGCGGCGCCTTTTTGTTTTGCCGCGCCGCCTCGCGCTATATGATGCGGGCTCGCTTCGGCCGCATTATCAACATTTCGAGCGTTTCGGGATTGATTGGCAATCCTGGGCAGACCAACTATTCCGCATCGAAGGCGGGTTTGATCGGTTTGACGCGCAGCCTCAGCCGCGAATTGGCGGGTCGCAAAGTCACGATCAACGCCGTGGCGCCGGGCTTTATTGAAAGCGACATGACACGCGCCCTTGGTCCGGCGATTGAAGGCGAAGTGAAAAAGCGAATTCCCGCCAAACGCTTGGGAACGCCGGAAGATGTTTCCTCCGCCGTTCTCTTTTTGGCCAGCGCCGACGCCTCCTACATTACCGGCGCCGTAATCACGGTCGACGGCGGCATGACCGGTTAGCGGCCCAGCGGCGGCGCTCCCGAGAGATGAATCGTGCTCCATTCAAGCCGAAGGCTTATCAGCCATTAGCCGGTACTAAGCGGAGCGCCACTACCGGTCCGCCATCGCAACGAACGCGGCATCCTGGCGGGATGCCAGTTGTAGCGGTCTGAGAAATAGCTCGGTAATAGTTTTCTCCTGTCACGGTCCACCCGCACGCGCCGCCAAAGCCGACACGCGCCTTCGCCAAGTAGCCATTTGCTGGCCCTTCCGCAGCAGGATAGCGAGCCGACGGCCGCGCTGGTAGGTTGCTAGCATCCGGGCTGCGGAACGCGCGTCGTTTGATTTTTATCCTCATCCTTCACGAATGGATTCGCCATGTCTGACCGTTCGTTTGTTCATCTTCATTGCCATAGCCATTACAGTTTGCTGGATGGCGCCGGTTCGATTCCCAAGTTGATCGAGCGCGCCAAGTCGCACGGCATGAACGCGCTGGCGCTGACCGACCACGGCAATCTGCACGGCGCGTTGCAGTTTTATCGCCAAGCCAAGAAAAACGACATCAACCCGATCATCGGTTACGAAGCCTATATCGCGCCGGGCAGCCGGTTCGATAAAAGCGCCGGCCGCATGAAGGAAGCCAGCTACCACCTCACGTTGCTGGCAAAGAACCGCACCGGTTTCCAAAACTTGGTGCGCATGGCTTCGAAGGCGTCGTTGGAGGGTTTTTACTTCAAGCCGCGCATTGATAAGGAGCTGCTGGAGCAATACAACGAAGGCATTATCTGCCTCAGCGGATGTGTTTCCAGTGAGTTCAATCGGGCCTTGTTGCGGGGCCATGGCGGAGAGAACGAACTTGAGGAATCGATGAAAACCGCCGCCTGGTTTCACAACCTGTTTGGCGACCGCTACTTCATCGAGATCATGAACAACGGCGTGGAAATCCAACGCTTGGCGTTGGACGGCGCCGTGCAAGTAGCGCAGAAGATGGGCCTGCCGTTGGTCGCCACGAGCGACGCCCATTATGTCGACCGCGAAGACGCCGGCGCCCAAGATATCATGCTCTGCATCAACACCGGTAGGTTTCGCACCGACACCAACCGCATGAAGATGGACGGCGACCAGTATTTCCTCCGCAGTCCTGAGGAAATGTATGAGGCTTTCCCCCGCCTGGAAGAGGCCGTCGGGCGGAGCCAGGAAATTGCCGACTCCGTCGATATTGAATTGGAGTTGGGCCAACGCCATTTCCCCACCTACACGCTTCCCCAGGAAAAAACCGCCGAGGAATATTTGCGGGAGTTGTGTCTGCAAGGCTTGCGGGAGCGCTACGCCGACGACCCCGAGATGTGTCCTGATGGCGAGTTGGCGCAAGTCGTGATGGACCGCCTCAATCGGGAATTGGGCGTGATTTCCAAACTGGGTTTTCCCAACTACTTTTTGATCTGCTGGGATTTTGTCATGGAGGCCCGCCGGCTCAATATCCCCACCACGGTGCGGGGCAGCGGCGTCGGCGCGATCGTGTGTTACGCCTTGTATTTGAGCCACGTGTGCCCGCTCAAATACGATTTGCTGTTCGAGCGATTCCTGGATGAAAATCGTCTCGAAGCGCCCGATATTGACGTCGATTTTTGCAAGGAGCGGCGGGGCGATATCATTCGCTACGTGAAGGAAAAGTATGGCGAAAAGAATGTCGCGCAAATCGGCACGTTCGGCACGCTGGCGGCCCGCGCCGCAATCAAAGACGTAGGCCGCGCGCTCGGCGTGCCCTTGGCGCGAGTCGTCCAGATTACGGAAATGGTGCCGGAGGAGTTGGGCATTTCGCTCCAGGAGGCGTTGGGAAAGGGAGACGACCTTCGCGCCACGTACGAAAACGATAGCGAAATTCGCGAACTGCTCGATCTGGCGATGAAAGTCGAGGGCTTGGCGCGTAATGTCGGCACGCACGCCGCCGCCGTCGTGATCGCCGATAAGCCGCTGGAGGAGTATGTGCCGCTGGGCCGCGTGCCGGGGAAAACCGATATCATCACGCAGTGGTCGATGAACGACGTGGAAGACGCCGGCCTCTTGAAAATGGATTTTCTCGGTCTGCGAAACCTCACGATCCTCCGCACGGCGGTCGATATGATCAAAAAAACGACCGGCCATGATGTCGACCCGCACAAGTTCCCGCTCGACGACCCCGAAACCTTCGCCCTGCTCTGCCGGGGCGAAACCAAGGGCGTGTTCCAACTGGAAAGCGGCGGCATTCGCGACCTGCTCCAGCAAATGAAGCCCGACCATTTTCGCGATATCATCGCCACCAACGCGCTCTATCGGCCCGGTCCGCTCAAGGGCGGCATGGTCGACGATTACGTGGCGATCAAGCATGGCCGCAAGCAGGCGGAGTACAAGCACCCCGTGCTCAAGGAGATACTGGAAGAGACCAACGGCGTAATGGTCTACCAAGAACAAGTGATGCGAATTCTCAACCGGTTGGGCGGCATCCCGCTGGCCGCCGCCTACACGTGCATTAAGGCGATCAGCAAGAAGAAAGAAGCGCTGATCAACCAGAATCAGGAAAAGTTTTTGGAAGGCGCGGTCGGGAATGGCCTGACCAAAAAAGAGGCCACCGACTACTGGAACATGATCATCCAGTTCGCCGGTTACGGTTTCAACAAGAGCCATTCGACCGCCTACGCACTGATCGCTTTTCAAACGGCGTATCTCAAAGCGCATTATCCGCTGGAGTTCATGGCCTCCCTGCTCACCGGCGACATTCCCGGCCGCAACTTCAAACGCAAGGATTCGCTGGTCGAGCACATTGAAGATTGCGACAGGATGGGAATCGAAGTGGTGCCGCCGAACGTCAATTTGTCAGACGTCGAATTTGACGTGCAAGACGGCAAAATCATTTTCGGCATGGCGGCCATCAAGGGTTGCGGCGGTTCGGCGGCCGAGGCGATTGTATCGGCTCGCAAAACGGGCGGCTGCTTCAAGGATATTTTTGATTTCTGCGAACGCGTAGACCCCTCCTCTTGCGGTCGGGCGCCGATTGAAACGCTGATCAAGGCCGGCGGCTTCGACACCCTGGGCGGCAACCGCGCTGCGTTATTGGCCGTGGCGGAACGCGCCATACAAGGCGGCGCCAAGGCCGCTTCCGATCGTCGTTCGGGGCAAACGAACCTCTTCGGCGATATCGAGGAAGAAGAACCGGACGCCGCGGCGGCTCTGCCTGACGTTCCGGAGCTTACCGACCGGGAACAGTCGTTGCTGGAGAAAGAGGTGCTGGGGTACTACCTCACTTCGCATCCTTTGGCCGAATTTCAAGACCAACTTTCGCGGCATTGCACGCACACCACCACTAGCATTGCGGGCGTCAAGGCGCGAGGCAGCGTGACGTTGGGCGGGATGATTTCGTCGATCAAAACGGCCCACGTGCGTAATCCCAAACCGGGGGCGCCTTCCAAATACGCCAACTTCGACCTGGAAGACGTCGACGGTTCGATTCGCTGTATTCTCTGGCCGGAAGATTTTTCCAAGCACGGCGAATCGATCACCGCCGACGCCGTCGTCGTGATTCGTGGTTCGGTCGACCGCCGCGGCGGCGATGAAGCCAACCTGATCTGCAACGATGTGATCAGCATCGACGATCTGGAAACACGGTTCACGCGGGGCGTTGTCATTCGCGTCGACGAAGCGGAGCATGGCGTTTCCTGCCTGCCGAAACTACGCGAGATTTTGCGAGGCTACCCCGGCTCGAAGGAGTTGCAATTGCTGCTCCGATTGCAAGACGGCAAGCAAGTGAAGCTACGCGCCAACGGCCTCAAGGTGGAGGTCGGCGACGAAATGCGCACCCGCATCGACGACCTGCTCGGCAAAGGCAATTTCCAACTCGTGTTGGCGCCGCCCAGTCGCGGAAATAGCAACGGAAATGGGAACGGCGGAAGACGCCGTGGCGGCGATTAGGAACAGTCCCGAAAAGAGTTTTTGGTTTTAAGTGTCACAAAATGCGGCAACCTTCGCTATGCATTTCAGACACAGGCAATGGGCCGAGACCCAGCCGAATCGAAAAACTTTTTTACAGGGAGTGTAGTTATGTCGAATCTGAAGAAAACGCTGTTGATCGCTGGTTTGCTGGTCGTCGGCGTATTTGCCATGAACACCAACGAAGCCCAAGCAAACGATTGCGGCTTCTACGGCGGATACGCACCCGTGCATAACTATTACCCCGCTTATGGACACCACTTCTACCAGCCGGTGCATTACCCGCAAAATTGGGGTCACGGTTGGGGTCACGGTTGGGGCCACGGCGGGGGCCACGGCTGGGATTACGGTCATGATTACGGCTACGGCGGGCATGGATACGGTTATGGCGGGCATGGCTACGGCCACTAAACCGGCGGCGTTTTCACCGACATTCCAAAACAGAGCAGGTCGCTCGGGCTTTCCGGGCGGCCTGCCTGCATTTCTTGACATCCACATTTGAGTACACGGCTTGGAGCTATCGCGCGTCGAGAATTTTGCGTGGAAAGAATCTTTAACTATTTTTGACCGGTGAATGGGAAACATCCGAATTCCCTTGGTGAAGGCCGGCGGGGGATGAGACCGGAGAAGAGTTTCTGGTTTTTTTGGTAACAAAACGCTGGCGTTTTCGCTGTGCATGACAGACCCAGTCGAATCGAAAAACCACTCACATTACAGGGAGTTTAGTTATGACGAGTCTGAAGAAAACGTTGTTGATTGCCGGCTTGCTCGTTGCCGGCGTGTTTGCCTTGAACGCAACCGAAGCCCAAGCCGGCGGCTACCATGGCGGCGGTCACACGTCCGTGTACAGCTACTACCCAGCCTATTCGCACTCCTCCTACAGCCCGCATTCATACGGCTACGTCGGGCATGGTTACAGCGGGCATGGTTACAGCGGGCATGGTTACAGCGGGCACGGTTACAGCGGGCATGGTTACACCGGGCATGGTTACACCGGGCACGGTTACAGCAATGGCGGGCACGGTTACGGCCACAGCTACAGCTACAGCCACTAAACCGGCAGTGTTGCCGCAGACATTCCAGAGCAGACAGGCCGCCCAGGCTTTCCGGACGGCCTGTCTGCATTTCTTGGCGCAAGGAGTTGGAGTTCATGCTTCAGCATGTTTTCTCGCGCCGTTGGAGTTCATGCTTTAGCATGTTTTTTCGTTGGATGGCTCGAAAACGGCCACAAGATAAACCCTGAAACAGAAGCAGCCTAAAGGCTGAACTCCAACGGCGCACGCCTTCCAGAAAGGCCCGCTCAAGCGCACACGGAAACGTGCTGGAAAAGAGTTTCTGATTTTAGGTGTAACAAAACCCCCGAACCTTCGCTGTGCATTACAGACACAGGCAACGGGCGGAAACCCAGCCAAATCTAAAAACCATTCACATTACAGGGAGTTTAGTTATGTTGCGTCTTACGAAAACGTTGTTGATCGCCGGTTTGCTCGTTGTCGGCGTGTTTGCCTTGAACGCCGCCGAAGCCCAAGCCGGGGGTCGCCACGGTCATGGCCGACATGCCTCCAGCCACGGTTACTCCGCCGCCTACTCGCACAACAGCCCCGTTCATTACTCAAATAACTACGGTTATGGCCATGGTTACAGCAACGGCCACGGTTTCAGCAATGGCGGACACGGTTACAGCGGGCATGGCTACAACTTGGGCAATCACGGTTACAGCGGGCATGGTTACAACTTGGGCAATCACGGTTACAGCGGGCATGGTTACAACTCGGGCAATCACGGTTACAACTCGGGCAATCACGGTTACAGCTCCGGCAATCACGGTTACAGCTCCGGCAATCACGGTTACAACTCCGGCAATCACGGTTACAGTAGTCACAACTCCGGCGGGCATGGTTACAGCCACTAAACCGGCAGTGTTGCCGCAAACATCCAGAGCAGACAGGCCGCCCAGGCTTTCCGGGCGGCCTGTCTGCATTTCTTGGCGCGAGGGGTTGGAGTTCATGCTTTAGCATGTTTTCTCGCGCCGTTGGAGTTCATGCTTTAGCATGTTTTTTCGTTGGATGGCTCGAAAACGGCCATAAGATAAACCCTGAAACAGAGGCAGCCTCAAGGCTGAACTCCAACGGCGCGCCTTCCAGAAAGACCCGCTCAAGCGCACTGCGTACACTCCAACCCGGATTCGGCTTGCAACCACGTTTTAAGTCGGCAACAATGAATAGGAAGTTTGCTGTTGGCCTGAGGCTGTGTTTTTGCATCAATAGTGACGTGAAACCGACAGTTTTTGGCCGCTAGTATTCGACCCGCCTTTTGTCCCGCCGGTTACCTTCCTTCACGGGCTTGTCGTATGAATCGTTCTCGATTTTGGATGTTCGTCGTTGGCGTCTTCATTCTGGCAAACGGTTTTCTCGCCTACGGTTTTCCAGCACGCCGGGCGGCGGCGGAAGAGCCAATCACGTTTGAAAAGCACATCCGGCCGATTCTCAAACGGCACTGTTTTATCTGCCATGGGGAATCGGGGCGCCGGGAGGGCGAACTCGATGTGCGCCTGCGACGCCTGATCGCCACGGGAGGCGACTCCGGCGTGGGGTTGGTTCCCCACCAACCGGCGGAAAGCCTGTTGCTGCAACGCATCCGCGATGAAGAAATGCCGCCCGGCGATACAAAATTATCGGCGAAAGACATCACCCTGATCGAACGTTGGATATCCGCCGGCGCGCCGACCGCTCGCCAGGAGCCGGAGAGTATTGGCGATGGCCCCTTCCTCACGCAAGAAGAACTGAGCCTGTGGTCGTTCCAGCCGATTCGCCGCGCAGCGCTTCCGCAAGTCAAAGCAGCCGGGGCCGTGCGGTCGCCGGTGGACGCGTTTGTGTTGTCTCGCTTGGAAAAAGAGAACCTTTCGTTTTCACCCCGCGCCGACCGCCGCACCTTGATTCGCCGCGCCAGTTTCGATTTACTCGGCTTGCCGCCGACGCCAGAAGAGATTCAAGCCTTTCTCGCCGACGCCGCCCCCAACGCCTACGAACGCTTGATTGATCGACTGTTGGCTTCGCCACATTACGGCGAACATTGGGGACGGCACTGGCTCGATGTGGCAGGCTACGCCGACTCCGAAGGTTATACCGAATCGGATACCGTCCGACCTTGGGCGTATCGGTATCGCGACTATGTGATCCGCTCTCTGAACGCCGACAAGCCGTTCAACCTCTTCATTCAAGAGCAGTTGGCGGGCGATGAAATGGCGCCGCCGGAAACGGGTGATCTTTCGCCGCGAAAAATCGAACAGCTCACCGCCACCGGCTTCCTCCGCATGGCGCCTGATGGCACCGGCTCCGGCGGGATTGATCAGGATGTGGCTCGCAATGGCGTGGTGGCCGATACGATCAAAATCGTTTCGTCGTCGCTGTTGGGTTTGACCGTCGGCTGCGCCCAATGCCACGACCATCGCTACGACCCGATTTCGCAGGTCGATTACTACCGCATGCGGGCGATTTTTGAACCGGCCTACGACTGGAAGCACTGGAAGGCGCCCAACGCGCGGCGCGTTTCCCTGTACACGGAGGCCGACCGCGCAATGGCCAAAAAAATTAACGCCGAAGCGGCGGTGGTCGATCAGGAGCGGGCTGAAAAAGCGAAAATGTACATCGCCCGAACACTCGAAGAAGAACTGCTCAAGCTGCCTGAAGAAAAACGCGCTCCGCTGCGGCTGGCCTATCAAACGCCGGCCAAGGAGCGGACCGATGAACAAAAGGCGCTCTTGAAAACGCGGCCCAGCATCGCGCAGATCAGCACCGGTTCACTTTATCTGTACGACCGCGAACGCCACGTACGGGCCGCCAAGCTCGACGCCCAACGCAAGGCGTTGGAAAAAACAGCCCTGGCCGAAACGCGAAAACAGGAACTGGAAAAAGCCCCCGAAGCCTTGCGGGAAACGCTCCGCAAGGCCGCGGCGCTGGCCGCCAACAAACGCAACCCCGAACAAACCGCGCTGCTGAACCAATACGCCGGCGCCGCCGCAACACTCGCCACGCTGGCGCAATTCAATGCTCCGGCGGCGGAGCAGATCAAACAATATGCGGCCCAGGCCAAAGCCCTGCGAGATTCGCTCGCCGCGGTCGACCTCAAACGTTATTCCGACCGCGCGGCGAAAATTCGCCAAGCCATTCCCCGCGAACTTTTCCTCCGCGTACTCACCGAAACGCCGCAACACGTCGCGCCGACGTTCGTGTTCCATCGTGGCGATTACGAACAGCCCAAGCAGGAAGTGCAGCCCGGCCGTTTGGCCGCACTCTCGCAGACCGTCGCCGGCGACATATCCGTCAACAACGAGAAACTTCCCACCACGGGCCGGCGGTTGGCGTTCGCCCAACAGTTGACCGACCCTCGCCATCCGCTGGCGGCGCGGGTGATTGTCAACCGTATCTGGCTGAATCATTTTGGACGCGGCATCGTCGCCTCGCCCTCCGATTTCGGCCTGCTCGGCCAGCGGCCCACGCACCCCCAACTGCTCGATTGGCTGGCTGCGGATTTCGTCGCCGGCGGTTGGCAAGTGAAACGACTGCACCGTTTGATCATGACCTCGGCGGTCTACCAGCAATCTTCGCGGCGGCGGCCGGAGCACGATGCGGTCGACCCCGACAACAAACTCTACGGCCGTATGTCGATCCGGCGTTTGGAAGCGGAAATCGTGCGCGACGCGATGCTGGCCGCCAGCGGCGAACTGGTGTTCGATCTGTACGGAGAACCGATTCCGGTCATGCAAGACGAAGTCGGCCAGATTGTGATCGGGCGCGAAAACCTCGACGGAGAACGCAAGCCGGGCTCCGCCGTATCGCTCAACGGTCAAGACTTCCGCCGTAGCGTGTACATACAGGTCCGCCGCAGCCGGCCCTTGAGTGCGATGGAAACATTCGATAGCCCCACCATGGACCCCAACTGCGAATCTCGCGTGGTGTCGAACGTGGCTTCGCAAGCCTTGATGATGATGAACAGCAAGCTGGTGTTGGATTACTCCGCCCGTTTGGCCGAACGCCTTCAGGCCGACGCCGGCGGCGGCCCGGAAAACAGTTCCGCTCGCATTGCCCAGGCCTGGGAGTTGGTGTTTGGCCAACCGGCGAATGAAGAGGAACGCGCTGCGGCGGCGGCGTTTATCGCGGGCCAAGAGCAGGTGTTTCTTAGCGGTGATAAAAAGGCGTCCGCCGAAATCGCCCAGCAACGGGCGTGGGCGTCGTTTTGTCAGGCGTTGCTCAGTTCGAGTCGCTTTTTATATGTAGAGTAGTGCAGCTTCTTTTTTGAGGGGGTCTTTCCAGATGACCAACGAATCTTCCTGCTCCAACACCAGTCGCCGCCGCTTTCTCGGCGCTGGGCTGGCGAATGTCGCCTTGGCTTGGTTGCTGCAAAACGAGGAAGCCCGGGCCGCGCCGTTCCAGCCATCGCTCGACAAGCCGGTGTTTGATCTGACGCCCAAGGCGCCGGAAAAACCGGCCCGGGCTCGCGCCGTCATTTCGCTCTTCATGCAGGGCGGACCGAGCCATGTCGACTTACTCGACCCCAAGCCGATTCTCACCAAGCTCGACGGCCAAGATTTTCCCGGCGCCATCAAATACGACAACGCCGCCCAGGCCAGCACCAAGGTGTTGGGCAGTCCTTGGAAGTTCCGGCAATACGGGCAATGCGGCACGCCGGTTTCGGAACTGCTGCCGCATTTGAGCGGAATCGTGGACGACATCACCGTGGTGCGTTCGATGCACACCGGCGTCAACAACCATGGGCAATCGATACACGCCTTGAATTCGGGCCGCATCCAACGCGGTCGGCCGTCGCTGGGAAGTTGGCTGACCTACGCTCTGGGCGCCGAAACCGATAACCTGCCGGCGTACGTCGCGATGACCGATCCCAAGGGCTTGCCGGTCGAGGGCGTGTTGAACTGGAACAACGGTTGGTTGCCTTCGCTTTATCAGGGCACGGTCATCCGGCCGCGCGAGCCGCGCATTCTCAATCTGGAGCCGCCGGAATATTTGCGAGGACCGGCGCAGCGGAATTACCTCGACTTCGTCAATCGATTGAACCGGGAGCAGTTGGAGCGAAACCCCGGTGAGCTTGATTTGGCGGCTAGAATATCGAACTTTGAATTGGCGGCGCGTATGCAATCGGCCGCGCGCGAAGCACTCGACATCCACCGGGAAACCGCCGCCACGCACCGCATGTATGGCATCGACGAACCGGCCACGCAAGAATACGGCTCCCGCTGTTTGATCGCCCGCCGGTTGGTGGAGCGCGGCGTGCGATTCGTGCAAGTGTTTACGAAAAATCAATTCTGGGATCATCACGGCAGCCTGCGCTCCGCGCTGCCGGCGGCATGCTTGAAAACCGACAAACCGGCTGCGGCGCTCGTCAAGGACTTAAAACAACGCGGCCTGTTGGAGTCGACGGTCGTTCACTGGGGCGGCGAAATGGGGCGGCTTCCCGTGATTCAAAACGACGCCGGTCCCGCGAAGGTCGGGCGCGACCACAACACCTATGGTTTCACCATGTGGTTGGCCGGCGGCGGCTTCAAAGCCGGCGGCGTTTACGGTGCGACCGATGAATTCGGCCACCACGCCGTGGAGAACGTCGTGAATCATTACGACTACCACGCCACGCTTTTGCACTTGTTTGGCCTGGGCGAAAAACAAATGACCTTCCAACGCAACACCCGAAACGAATCGCTGCTCGATGGCCAACCCGGCAAAGTGTTGGCGGGGCTGCTAGAATCGGCGTAGGGTTATGGTTATCTTTATACCGCTCACGGTTGAAAATGCCGCATTTTTCGTTTAACGGCAAGCCGAAGGCGGCTGCGTTTTGAGCCCACGCGTTCGGGCAAGACAGGAAAACACAGCCGCCTTCGGCTTGCCGTTAAACGATCCATTGCCAGCCGTGTGAAGTTTTATCACCAGCAACATGAAAGCAACGGCTATGTTTTGCAATTTTCGGTTTTTCTCTTTCGCGATCATTCTCTGTTTGGCGAGCCACGCGCTGCTGGCCGACGAAGGCGCAAAAACCACCGGCCAATCGGCGGCTAAACTTTCGACAAACATCAAAGTCGAAATGGATTACCTGCTCTACTTGCCGCAAGATTATGAAAAACAAGACGCCTGGCCGTTGTTGCTGTTCCTACACGGCGCCGGCGAACGCGGGACCGACCTCAACCTAGTGAAAGTGCATGGCCCGCCGATGCTGGTCGAAGAGGGTAAGCAGTTTCCTTTTATCGTGGTTTCGCCGCAGTGTCCCAAAGAAAAATGGTGGCAGCCCAACGAACTGCTGGCCTTAATTGACGACGTCGCCAAGTCGCACAAAGTCGATCAAGATAGGATTTATGTCACGGGGTTGAGCATGGGCGGTTTCGGCACGTGGGCGTTGGCGGCGTACGCGCCGCATCGGCTCGCCGCAATCGCGCCGATTTGCGGCGGCGGAGAAACGTACCGCACCCGGCTTTATCCGCATCTGCCGACATGGGTGTTTCACGGCGGCAAGGACGGAGCCGTTCCCATCGCACGCTCGCAGGCGATGGTCGACGCACTAAAGAAAGCCGGCGGCGATGTGCAGTTCACCATCTATCCCGAAGCCGGCCACAACTCCTGGACCGAAACCTACAACAACCCCAAACTGTACGAATGGTTCCTCGCGCAAAAACGGCGACACTAAGCAATAGTCCCGAAAACGAACCGGGCGTTGCTCGGAAGCGTTCACTCCGGCAGGCGTTCGCTCATTCGCCCTTTTCTGGCGGACGCTCGTAGAGTTTGCTCAGATCAATGCCGCCGCGTTGTTCCTCTTCGAGCATTTGAACGCGGGTTTCCAGTCGCGCGACGGTGGCTTGGAGTTGAGGTATGACGAGTGTCACGACGTCCGGCGTGCGCGGCTTCGGCGCCTCCGGGTAAGCCAGTTGCCGCTGCAAGGCGGCGAATAAAAACACCGGGTTCTTATGCCGATTCGCCAGCGCGATGCGTCCTTCGCGAACGCCGAATAGCGGCGGCGGTTCGTCGGCGGGAACGGGTTGCCGTTTTCGTTGTTGCTGTTCAATGTAGTATTCGCTGCGGACGTAGATCAGGTCGGCGAAATCGACCAGACCCATTTGGCGGCGCACGGTGAGGATCCATTTTCGCCAATCGGCGTCGAAGTAGGGGTCTTCGGCAATGGCGGCCAGCCCTCGATCGTACGACATTCGGTTGCGGCAGAGCACCTCGAATTGGTACAGAAAAAGTCCCTGCGGCCCCATGCTCTCTTGGGCCCGATACAACGCCTCTTCACGCAAAACATCAATCGCGACGCGCAAATCGAACCGCCCCCGATCATCTTCGGCGGCCTCCACCACATAGGCTTGAAAGGCAGTGAAATAATGCGACATGCGCGCCATCGCGGTGTGAAACACGCCGGCGTGCTTGAGTTCGCTGAGCAAGTAGTCAATCGCCTTGGGCAGGTCGGACGTCGCCAGAATTTCTTCACGCACCTGCGAAAGAATTTCCTGCATGGGCGTGTTTTGGCCGATGCGGTCGCCCAAGACGCCAAAGAAATGAGCCTGTTCGACGTATTCTTCGCGGTCTAGCATGGCATTCTCCAGTTCACTGTTCGATGTATCCGCAGCTTCGGCGGAGTTCGGTGGCTAAATCGCACGCCGCTTCGATTAGAACTTCCCCGCCCTGGAAGCCCATCACGGGAGCTTTATAATAACAGCGTGGCTGGTTTTCGCGAAGGAAGCCTCGCCCTCGCCGACTTTCGCCTTTTGGGAGCCTACCATTGACCAGCCGTTTTTCCACTGTTGAAGCTGCGGTTGACGCCATCGCACGCGGAGACACCATCATCGTGGTCGATGCCGAAGACCGAGAAAATGAAGGCGATTACGTCTGCGCCGCTGAAAAGGCGACCACCGAAACCGTGAATTTCATTCTCGGCGGACGCGGCGAATTTTGCGTGCCCATTCTGCCCGAAGCCGGCAGGCGATTGGAGTTGGAGCCGCTCACCAATACCAATACCGCGCCGCTGGGCACCGGCTTCCTCACGCCAATCGACCACCGTTCGGGAAAAACCGGTATCACCGCCGAAGAGCGAGCCCTCACCGCCCGCACCATGGCGGACCCCTGCGCGACGCGGCAAGATTTTGTCCGCCCGGGGCATGTCCACCCGCTGTTGGCCAAGGAGGGCGGCGTGTTGCGGCGGGCCGGTCATACCGAAGCCGCGATCGATTTGGCGCGCATGGCGGGCTTGGCGCCGGCTGGCGTGCTCTGCGAGATCTTGAACGAAGAAGGTAATCGGGCTAGCCGGGAGCAGATGTTCGCATTGGCGGAATTGCATGGTCTGGAAATCATTTCCATCGAGCAGCTGATTACGCATCGGCGGGTGAGCGAGCGTCTTGTTTCCCGCGCCGCCGAAGCCGATCTGCCCACGAAATATGGGCAATTCAAAATCATCGTGTACGACGTTCGCTATGAAGCAGGCCAGCCGGTGGCCCTCGTAATGGGCGATGTGCAACACGCACCGCAGCCGTTGGTGCGGCTGCATTCGAGTTGTTTCACGGGCGACCTCATCAGTTCGCTGCGTTGCGACTGTGGCGACCAACTGCATCTGGCCTTGGATATGATCGGCCGCGAAGGCGCCGGCGCGCTGGTGTATTTGCCACAAGAGGGACGCGGCATCGGCCTGGCCGAAAAAATCAAGGCCTACGCCCTGCAAGACAACGGCCTCGACACCGTGGAGGCGAATCTTGCCTTGGGACAAAAAGTCGATACCCGAGATTACGGCATCGGCATTCAAGTTCTTAAAGATCTGGGAATGTCGAAGGTGCGGCTTTTGACGAACAATCCTAAAAAGACGGACGCCTTCATCTATGGCGGGTTCGATCTGGAAGTGGTCGACCAAGTGCCGATTTTGCCGCCATCGAACGAGTTCAATGTGCAATATCTGGCCACGAAACGCGATAAAATGGGGCACCACATGCCGCCCGAACCGCTTTCGGAGTGAACGCCGCCGCGTTTGGGTCGCTCGTTTTTTTTCTGACGCGTGGCGTTTTTGCAACGTATGTTCCCAAAAGACACCCCCGTTTTTTGGAGTATGCGTATGTTGCCTTCGATGGCCCGACACCGGAGAAAAAAGAGCTGCCAGCCGGTGTGGCTGCTTCCCGTCGTGCTATTGTTCGCGGCGTTGACGCCGATGTTTCAGGCGGTGGCTGGAGCCGGATCCGGATCGCCAGCGGAACGTCGAACGTCGTTTTCCACGGGCGCCGTTTCCCGGACCGCGTTTCTTCTACAAGACGGCGCCGACGGACGCTTTCACCAACACACGCTCCTTGAAGCGGCGCTGGTGGCCGGCGGCGTCGAGAATGGCGCCGCGCTGGAAAGGCTTTCGGCGGAGTTCCAGCGTCATCGAGAACAGCTTGCCGCGAGTTTGAATGGCCAAGCGAAACACGAGCGGGGCCGCATTGTTTGGCGGTATTTGCGAGACCGCCTGCTGCGAGGATCGTACGTCGAGAACCAAACGCGCGTCGAGGAAGTTCTACAAAGCGGCGATTTCAATTGCCTTTCGGCCTGTGTGCTGTTTACCTGCCTGTGCCGCGAGTTTTCGGTGGATGTCGAACCCTGCATGGTGCGCGGCCACATTTTTTGCCGTCTGCCCGACGGCGCAACACCGGGCGGCGGCCAGATGGTGGAATTGACCGCCAACATTGAATCGGGGGCTTTTCTCGACGCGGAAAAAACCGCCCTGCTCGATCCCATTTATTTGCAGCCGACCCGCCAACTTTCCGATACGCAGTTGATCGCCAAGATTTTCTACAATCGGGCGGCGTATCGGTCGGCCAACCAACAATTTTCCGACGCCAACACTCTCTACGAAGCCAGCCTTCAGCTAGACCCCGAAGACGAATACGCCCGAGAGAACCTGCTGGCGAACGTTTGCCAATGGGCTCTCGCCTTGAGCGACCAGGGGAATTTGGCCGCTGCCGAAAATGTCTTGGAGCGAGCTTGGCGGACCGACGCCGCGTACGGACCGCTGCTGGTCAACGCCCGGCACATTGACCAAAAAAGGATTGTCCAGCTGTATCGGGAAGGACGTTTTGATGCGGCGCTGGCGGTGGTTCGACGGGGGTCGCGTCGCCAGCCCAACGCCGAACTCTACTCTCGGGCGAGGGCCAGTATCGACAAACGTTTTGTAAATCGCGGCAACCATGGAAGCTGATCGCCTGAAGGCGTCCGGTCGCAACGAACTGTGGGATACAGGCCGGCAGATCGGAAATTCCGGTATTTCCCGCACCCCATTGCTCATCGCCGGCGATGCGTTTCCGATTCTTTTACTTGCTATTTTGACAGCCAACGGAGAGAATTAAAGAGACGCTCGCGCCTACGATGCGTTTTCGTTTTCTCGTGGAATCATTACATGGACCATGATTTCCCAACCTCCAACTCCCCCGCCACGCCGCCCCCGCTCCGGGACGCCGCGCGGCAAATGAAGGCGCCGCCTCAGGCAAGGCCGGTAGCGACCAGCGCCGCTGCGCCCCCTGTTCCCGCTGCGCCCCCTGTTCCCGCTGCGCCCCCTGTTCCCGCTGCGCCTCCTTCGGCGGCAGCGCCGCCTTTGCCAGCACCTCCTCAAGAGGCATTGTCAGCGCCTCCACCAGAGGCAGAGACCGAAGCTCCGCCCCAACAGGAATCTGGCGACGTGAATCAGTCGGCGCAGCGGTACCTTTGGACCGCCGTGCCGAGTTGGTTGGTCAGCATGGTGGTGCATATTCTGCTGTTATTGCTCTTGGCCGTGTTCTCGCTTCCCAACGACGTGAAAGATACGTTTCGCCAGCTCACCTTGGGCGGCGGAGAGGAACAAGCCGAGGAAATCGAAGACATCACGATCGATGATATCGATATCGAATCTGAAATGGAGCTGACCACCGAAACCCTCTCCATGGAGGTTCTCGATGAAGATTTTTCAGAGCCGGTAGCCCTCTCGATCACACCTGAAGCGGAAACGCCTTCGGTGGATGTGAACTTGGTCGACTTCGCCGAGAAAACGGCGCCCAAAAGCGATTTACTGGCGACGGTTGGGGCGATCTCTGGGAATGCGATCTCGGGCAGAGGCTCGAAAATGCGCCGAGAGCTGCTCAAGGCGAGCGGCGGCAGCAAGGGAAGTGAAGCGGCGGTCGGCCGGGCCTTGGAGTGGTTGTCGAAACATCAATTGCCCGATGGCGGCTGGAGTTTCGATCATCGGGCCGGCAAGTGCAACGGCCGCTGTCCGAACCCTGGGAATTTATCAACGGCGCGAAACGCGGCCACGGCAATGGCCTTGCTGCCGTTTCTGGGCGCGGGCCACACGCACCATGAAGGCAAATACAAATCGTTGGTGCATCGCGGCCTTTACTTTTTGCTCGCCCACATGAAAACGGCGAACAAGGGCGGGCTGGCCACCGGCTCATTCGAAGAGCGGGGCGGATCGATGTATTCACACGGCCTGTGCGCGATTGTGCTGTGCGAAGCCTACGCCATGACCGAAGACAAGGAGCTGGCGCCGGCGGCCCAATTGGCGCTGAACTATATTATCTACGCACAAGACCCCGTCGGCGGCGGGTGGCGATATCGAGCCAGAATGCCCGGCGACACGTCCGTGGTCGGCTGGCAATTGATGGCGCTCAAGAGCGGTTATATGGCCCACTTAATGGTGCCCACGCCGACCATTATCGGCGTCGATAAATTTTTGAATTCGGTGCAGTCGCCCTATGGCGGCGCCTATGGTTACACCAGGCCAGCCGCCGCTGGCAAGGGCGGCGCCACCACGGCGGTTGGCTTGCTGTGTCGTATGTATCTGGGCTGGAAAAGAGACCACCCCGGCATCGAGCGCGGCGTTGAAATTCTAGATAAGGCCGGCCCTTCCAAGGGCAATATGTATTATAACTACTACGCCACCCAGGTCATGCGACATGCCGAGGGGCCTGAGTGGGAGCGTTGGAACAAACGCGTTCGAGATCCGCTGATCGAAGCGCAGTCGAGAAAGGGGCACTCCGACGGAAGCTGGATGATGCGCGGCGACCACGGCTCCGACCGCGGCGGCCGTCTGTATTGCACGTCGATGGCCACCATGATTCTGGAAGTCTATTACCGGCACATGCCGATCTACAAAAAAGAGGCCGCCGAAGACGACTTCCCGCTGTAATATGTCGCACTCGATTCAGGTCTTGATTATCTCGGCGGACCAGGCGCGGCGGCGGCAATGGGCCGAATGGCTCGACGCCCCCGATTTCCATGTTTCCCACGCGCGGTCTGGCGAGGAAAACGTCCTCGGCCTAGCGCCGCCCGATATCATACTGGCCCCCGATATAATATTGGCCGATATCCCGTTATGGGCCGAACTCCCGCCGTGGGCCGAAGCATGGGAGCAGCAACGCAGCCGGGGCGAAATCGGCGCGGTTGCCTTACCGCCGAACACTTCCGGCGATGTCGTACTGGCGGCCGATTGCACGCAGCGCGAGCTACGCCTAGCCTGCCGGTTGCTGGCGCAAATCGTCCGCCTGCGGCGCCGCCAACATAACGACGCCCGCACCCGGCGAGCGCTGCGGCAACTCGCCCAAACCGATCCGCTGACCGGCTTGGCGAATCTTCGCGCGTGGCGAGAAGAATGGACACGCCGACTTTCCCAGCCGCTCCACGCCGCCGAACCGCTCTGCCTGGCCCTGTTCGATTTGGATGGCTTCCGGGAAGTCAACAAACGGCGAGGGCATCGAGCGGGCGACGAACTGCTCAAACGCTTGAGCCAACAACTCGCCAAGGCGATCAGGCCACACGATTTTGTCGCGCGTTTGGGCGGCGACGAATTCGGACTTCTCCTCTCCGGCGTCGAACCGGCCGATGCGTCCCACGTGGTGGAACGCCTGCGCGGCGCGCTGGCGGCGCCTGCCGGGAACGCCGCGCCCGCCATTTCCGCTAGCGCGGGTTTTGTGTCCATCGCCGCCGATGCGAAAAATATCGAACGCCAAGATGCACTCTTCGATCAGGCCGAAGCCGCGCTGCGCCGCGCCAAACGGCAAGGCGGCAATCAAACCAGCAACGCGGCCGAACTTCCCGTGTATCAAGAAGAAAAAGGGGTTAATCCCACAGAGCAGCCAGACCCCGGAGAATAGTTATCCTGTGGTCGCCACTCGCTCCGCGAAAGAACGCTACTTGCTCGAACGGTCGTTAGGCGAGCGGCAGAAAACAACTTACCCGCACGTAGCGGGAGTCCATGATTTTTTTGGGTTCCCACCTATGCGGGAATGACCGTTTTCTGATTCACTCGCTTGCGCTTCGTGCTTGTATTAGGTAAATTTTCATCTGCCGCTCGCCTTAGCGAACGTAATCTCGCACGCCGGTGCGCCGTTGCTGCGGCGGGAAAGCTCGCGGCGGTTGGTGAGCGGCGTCCATGATGTTTGACAACCGCGCCACGATATCTGGGTGGTCGGCGGCGATGTTTTTGGATTCACCCAGATCGGCCGCTAAATCGTAGAGTTCGATGTTCGTACGCGGACCGTTCTGCACTACCTTCCAGCGTCCGCTCCGCGCCGCCCGCGAGAGCCCGCCGCGGCGGGCGTATTCCCAGTACAAGAATTCGTGCTCTTTTTGCCCCGGTTGCTGGAGCAGCGTGGGAGCGAAGGAAATGCCGTCGATGTTTTTGGGCGTTTCCGCCCCGGCAAGATCGGCCAGCGTGGGCAGCACATCCCAGAAAGCGAGCATGTGATCGCTTTGCACGCCAGCCGGAACATGGCCGGGCCAACGCGCGATCAAAGGTACGCGAATGCCGCCTTCGTAGAACTGGCCCTTGTACCCGCGCAAGGGGCCGTTGCCGTGAAAAAAGTCGGTCATTTTTTCCCAACCACGGTTTTGGCCGCCGTTTTGGCCGCCGTTGTCCGACGTAAAAATGACGATGGTGTTATCGTCGATGTGAAGATCTTTCAGCAGTTGCATGATCTCACCGACATGCCGATCCAACCGCGAGATCATTGCGGCGAAGGTGGTCAGGCCGTCGTCTGAACCGAGGTACCCTGGTCGAGGATCTAGAATGGCGCGGCGGGGAAATTTTCCTCGGTAGGGAATCTCCGAATCCTCCGGAACGATCAGCTCCACATGCGGAATGATGTACGGCAAATATGCGAAGAATGGCCGATCATGATTGCGGCGAATGAAGTCGAGCGCCTGGGCGTGGATTTCATCGTGTACGTATTGCTTCCGCCGATTGTTTTCGTTGCCCGGAAGCATGTATTTGTTTTCGTTTTTCCAAATCCAATAGGGGTGATAAAAATGGGCATGCACTTGCAGCAGTTGGCCGAAAAATTCGTCGAACCCTTGTTTCAGAGGCCGCCCCGAAGTGCCTTCAAAACCCAGCCCCCACTTGCCGAACACGCCGGTTGCATACCCTCGGCTTTTGAGCACTTCGGCCACGGTGAGGTCTTGATCGTGGAGCATCTGTTTGACATCGTTGGCCCGCACCGGAGTGTGGCCGGTGTGTAGTCCTGTCATCAACACGCTGCGCGAGGGTTGGCAAACGTGCGATCCGGCATAAGCTTGCGTGAAACGCATGCCTTCGGCCGCCAAACGGTCGATCTCAGGCGTCTTGATTTTCTGTTGGCCATAACAACCCAATTCGCCATAGCCCAGATCGTCGGCAAGTATCAGTACGATATTAGGCACACTTCCATTTCGGCTTAATTTCAATTGTTTTTCCGCACATATCGACTTTTC
>QIKY01000104.1 GCA_003233175.1 Planctomycetaceae bacterium
TTCGTGGTTATCTTGTTTCCGGCTAGCCTTCCGGCGAGAATGCTTCCGACGGGAACACGCCTTGCCAAAACGCCGCGTTATCTTGAACGTTGGGCATGTAACAAACAATAAGAGCAGGACGCATAAATGACCTGGCTCTTAAAGTCACGGCGGCGATTTATTCTATCACAGGCCCAATATCTCGATGCCCCGATTCGTTGTACTACGCCATGAAATGCCGCTGGAATCGTCCCGCGCCTCACATTGGGATTTGATGTTCGAGGTCGACGCCGAGGTCGACGCCGGCTTGGCGACGTGGGCGTTGGAGGAAATGCCCCGCCAGGGAGCGACCACACAAGCCCGGCAACTGGCCATGCACCGCAAGGCGTATCTCGACTACGAGGGGCCGGTCGGCCAAAATCGCGGCGTGGTATGCCGCTGCGATGAAGGCGACTATGCCGTCATCAAGTGGACGCCTCACTTCCTGGAACTGGAATTGCGCGGCCAAAACCTCCACTGCAAGGCCCAATTGCAAGCCAGCCAGGAGGCTCACTGTTGGACGGTCGCGTTCTCCAAGCTGAGCAACTGAGAGATGCGCGTCGAAAACGCATCGGGCGAGGCGTCGGGGCCGACATCGGTGCGGCCTGAAATTTTGATCACACCTTCGCCGACCGATATTTCCTCGATGCGAATGCGTTGCGGTCCAAGCTCTTGGTAATACTCCGGCGCTTGCAAGAGCGCCAGTGGATCGCCGTCGATTCGCGACCAACGAAGCGGCAGCGAATCGGAGCGAACGTACCGGTTTATTTCGTCCATGAAACGTTTCATGGGCAACGGCAAGATGCCCGCGCGAATGCCGCGAACCCGCAAGGCGATTTCGTTCTCATTCTCGGTAAGGCCCACCTCCACCTGTAACGAGAGCACCGTTTTCATGCGTTCCGACGTATATCGACAAGCGAGGAAGATATCGCCGTCGCGAATCGCGATGCGCGGCTCTTGAATCTGCGAGGGCAGCGCGTGCGGGAAATTTTTGGGCAGTTCGACCGACAACCAGCCGTTGATCTGCTCCTCGGTAAAAGCCGCCTCCCAATGCCCGACGCGGCGGGCGTCGTTGTGGAGCTCCAGCACTTCCTGTTCGAGCGCCTCACCCGCCACCGCGACCGCTGCCGGCTCCAGCACCAAGGCCTCTTGGTAAAACTCCGGAACCTTTTGGGTGGCGGAGTAGGCGCCGGCGAGAATCGCGACAATAACCACCGCCAAACAAGAAACGCCGAGCGTTAGAAGCCAGAGTATTTTTCGCATCGGCCAAGACCTCCCACACTATTACGGAATCTTCAATCAATAGATATCAAATATACCTCAAGCCATTTTTAACAACGATGATTTAACAACGATGATTTGACAACGATGATTCGACGACCGTCCAAGAATCCGGGCTTCTGAACGGGGAAGAAATTTTCTCACGCTTTCTGAGCTTGTGCCTGCCGGCTGCTCGGTGTTCGAGTTGCTTGCTCGGAGCTGGGTGCTCCGTGGCGGAGGAATCGTAAAAGAGCGCGGCGGGTGAGTCAAGGCTCGTTGCCGAGTGTCTACGCTGTCGGCGGGAAAGCCGCAGACAGAAAAAACGCCATAACATACTGCCATGAAAGGGTTTGTGGTCGCCGCACGAGGCCCGCCTGTACCCGCCCTGATTTCATCAGTTATAGTTGTGTGTGGCCACGACGACATTTTCGCCGTGGCCCAACAAGTGCTGGCTGGTTTGCAACCAGTTGTGCGCGGCTGGAGCAGGCGTAGTTCAGCCGCTGTTCGCGGAGCGAGCTCCGCTGGCAACCGATTTGGAGAAGAATGCACGAAGCCACTTTATCTGCTGTCGAGCCGCAGTTGCTGTTGCCGTTGTTCGGCCCCTGCGACCAACACCTGCGCAGAGTGCGCGAAGCCTTTGGCGTTGCGGTTACGCACCGGGAAGGTAATATTATCCACGTGGCGGGCGAGGAAGCCGCTGTCGCGGGCGCGACCGAAGCCCTGGAAGCCATCAAAAGAATTGTTGAACGCCATCGGTCTATTTCCGAGGCGGAAGTCGACGAAGTGGTGGCCCGTGTGCAAGGGCGAAGCAATGAACTGCAACGAACCCCCATCGACATCATCCAAGCAGGGCATCGGGTGGAGCCTCGCACGGCGGGGCAGGCGAAGTACGTGGAGGCCATTCGGAAGCACGACTTAATTTTTTCAGTCGGCCCCGCCGGAACAGGAAAAACCTATCTGGCCGTGGCGATGGCGGTGGAGTCGCTCAAACACGAGGAGCTACGGAAAATCGTGCTGGTTCGACCGGCCGTCGAGGCGGGAGAGCGGCTGGGCTACCTTCCCGGCGACCTGCAAGCGAAAATCAATCCTTACTTGCGGCCGCTGCTCGACGCCTTGAACGAGATGGTCGACCACGACCAAATATCGCGTCTGATGAATAATGATATCATCGAAGTCATTCCCCTGGCCTACATGCGAGGGCGAACTCTGAACGATGCTTTCATCATTCTCGACGAAGCCCAGAACACCTCGGTCTCTCAAATGAAAATGTTTTTGACCCGCATGGGCGCCGGCTCGAAAATTGTTGTCTCGGGCGACGACACCCAAGTCGATTTACCGCACCACGCCAAGAGCGGTCTGCGCGACGCCGTATCGCGTTTGCGCGGAATTAAAGGCGTCAGCATCGTGAACATGACCAAGGCCGATATCGTTCGCCATCGTTTGGTGCGGGATATTGTCCAAGCCTACGACGAGGGCCACGGCAACCGCCGTCGTTGATGGAAATGCTGTCGGGAAACCTCAAACGCAAACGAGTGGACCGCGTTTCGCCGTTGCCTCTGCCGCCCGGCCAGTTCATGGTTTGGTGGCGTTCGCTGGGCCGCGCCGACGTATTATTACGACTGGGCCTGTGTTTGCTGACGGCCATCGGCATGTGGCTCACAACGACCGGTTGGAAACAGCCATTCGCGTTTCGCACGCAATGGGCGCCGCCGAGAAATCTGACCGCCCGTGTCGACTTCCTCGTGCCCGACCAACGCGCCACCGAACAGGCTCGCGAAACAGCCCGGCGCGATATCGCCTGCGTTTACGTGAATCGACCGCAAGCCTTGGACGACGTTCAGCAGGCTTTAATCGGCAAAGTCTATCAGGTGGTTCGCTCGTCGTCGTTCGCGGAGCTGGATATTTCCGTGTGGCGGGAGTTCTTGCCGCCCCCAAGTCTGGACGCCCCCGTGGCGGCTGGCAGTCCGGAGCCGAACGAAGAGGAAGAGCAGGCCTACGACCGATTTCACGCGGCGTTGGCCGACGACGAAATACAAGCGAACTTGCGCGGCGCGCTACAGCAGGTTTTGGCGCCCTACCGCAAGACGGGGCTTTTGGAAAGCCTGGAACATGAACTTTCCGATGGCCGGCTGTCGGAAATCGAGGTTGTGAACGACGACGGAACCCGGCAGCGCGTCAACATAACCGACGCCCGCATCGGCGATGTGGTGGAGGAGCTCGCCACCCGCCTCCGTGTTGAGTTGGGTAAGATGATGCCGGCCGACGCCGCCAATGAAGTCAGCCTGCGTTTGCATACCTGGCTCAAAAAACGTCTGCCCACCACCCTCGCCTGGGATATCGCCGCCACGCACGAAGCCGCGGAAGCCGCCGCGCGGGCCACGCCGATAGTTTCGCACCATTACGCCGTGGGCGATAAACTCGAAGGCATACAGGCGGGCGTCCCGCTTTCGGTCGAGAACATCCAACTCTTGCGGCGCGAGCACGAAGCATTCAACCAACAAATGACCTGGGGCGCCATGGTTGCTCGGTCGGCGGCGCAAATGGGCATGTATGCGGCGCTCTATTTGTTGTGCGGGATTTATATCTCGATTCGCGAACCAAAAATCATCTCTGAATTAAGACGATTCGCCACTATCCTAGCCCTGGTTTGGTTCACAGTGGCGCTGGCCTGGTTTGGCGCCCGCGACGCATGGCGGGTCGAACTCATCCCGGTGATCGTGTTCGCCATGATGATTTCGATCGCCTACAAGCAGGAACTGGCGCTATTGCTTTCCTCTTCCTTGGCCTTGATCGTAACGCTCTCATTCGGCCAGGGGCTGGCTGCATTTGTGATCATGGTGGCTTCGTCGGCCGCGGCCATTGTTCACCTGGGAGGCGTTCGCAATCGCACCAAGCTGATTTACGTGGGCCTGTTCGCGGCCGTGGTTGCCGGCGCCACCGCGATTGGCGTTGGCATACTCACCGGCCAGAACGATTGGGAGCGGCTCCTGGTCGACGCCCTTTGGTATTCCGTGGGCGCGGTCACTGCGGGCGTGCTCCTGACCGGACTGCTTCCCTTCGTGGAGTCTTTATTCGATGTTCAAACCGAATTGAGCCTGCTCGAACTGGGCGACGCCGCCCACCCGGTGCTGCAAGAATTGGTGCGCCGAGCGCCGGGAACCTACAACCATTCAATCAATGTCGCTTCGATGGCCGAAGCCGCCGCCGAAGCGGTTGGCGCCAATGGGCTGCTGGTGCGCGTGGGCGCGTACTTTCATGATATCGGAAAAATGCTCAAGCCGAATTATTACATCGAAAACCAGGTGGAAGGCGGAAACCGGCACGATACCCTGGCGCCCGCCATGAGTACGCTGGTGATCATTTCCCACGTAAAAGACGGCGCCGACCTCGCCCGCCAACATCGCCTACCGCAATCGATTATCGATTTTATCGAGCAACACCACGGCACAACGCTGGTGGAATATTTTTACCAACAGGCCAACCGGCAGAGCGAATCCGACCCCGATAGCCCCGAAGTCGATGAAACTTCGTACCGCTATCCTGGCCCCAAGCCGCAAAGCAAGGAAGCCGCCATCATGATGCTCGCCGACGCCGTCGAGAGCGCCAGCCGCACGCTGGTCGAGCCCACGCCCGCCCGCTTGGAGAGTTTGGTCAACGATATCAGCATGAAAAGACTGCTCGACGGCCAGTTCGACGAATGCGACCTCAGCCTCGGCGAACTGCGAATCGCGCAAGATAGTTTGATCAAAACGCTGACCGCCGTCTATCATGGACGCGTGAAATATCCCGACCAACAAACCGCTTGAACGTCTCAGCAACAACACTCCCGCATCCCATCGCCGCGAAACCGGAAATACCGTGTTCGAAATCGAAGTAGCAAACCGGCTTCCCGCGCCCCGCCCCGAAGACCCGCGCATGCGCCGCGCGGTCGAACAAATTCTGGCCGAGGCGAATATCCAAGACGCTGAAATCAGTATTGCGATCGTCGGCGACGAGGAAATGCACCTGCTCAATCGGCGGCATCTGCAACACGATTATCCGACCGATGTGCTCAGTTTCGTGTTGCATTGCGAACCATTGCGATTGGAGGGAGAGGTGGTCGTGAGTTATGATACCGCGGCGCGCCAGGCCGAAAGGTATGGCTGGTCGGCCGAAGACGAACTCCTGCTCTACGTGGTGCATGGCGCGTTGCACTTGGTGGGCCATGAGGACGACGCGCCCGAGCAGCGCGAGCAAATGCGGCGGCGGGAGGTGCAAATCATGCAAGGCTTTGATATCACGCCTCGCTACAATACCACTGCTCACGACGATCAAATCACTCCTCGCAACGATCAAATCACTCCTCCCAACGACACCGGCGACTGTTCCCACGCCGCGTCGGGAGGGCGCATCGGGTGAGTCCCCATTTACTCGCGTGGTTATCCGTGGTGGGCGCGGGCATTGCATGCATGGCGGGAGCGGGCGCTCGCTCGTTGCACCATTTTTCCCGAGGAGAATTACGCGACTACTGCCGACGCCGCAATCGGTCGGATGTTTTCGTCAAGATTGTCGCCCAACATAAACCGGCCGCCATGGCGGCGGAAATGATCCAATACGCCGGCGTGGCGATTTTCCTGGCGAGTTGGGCGCTTTACGTCGGCAGCGGAAATTCCGCGATCGCCTTGTGGCAATGGGCCGCGGTTGTGGTGTCAGGCGTGGCCGCGATGCTGGTGTTGTCGGTCTGGATTCCAGTCGCGACGGCGCGCATGTGGTCGGCTCCTTTTCTCTTTCACACCTGGCGAATGTGGCGGTGGTCGAGCCTGTCGTTGTGGCCGCTGCACGTGGCCTTTCAGTTTGTCGACGAAATTGTCAGCCGCTTGGCCGGCCGCGCCGAGGAAACCTACGATGAAGAAGAGGCCTTTGAAGAAGAGGTGCGGGCGGTGCTTTCGGCCGGTTTGCGCGACGGCCTCCTGGAAAACGACGCCGGAGAAATGATCGAAGGCGTGATCGAACTCGGCGACAGCGACGTCTCGGATATCATGACGCCCCGCTCGCTGGTCGATGCCTTGGACGTGAATTCCAGTTGGGATGAAATCATGGAATTCGTAATTCGCGTGCGCCGCACCCGCATTCCCGTTTACGAACAGAATCTCGACAACATCGTGGGCGTGCTGTATGTAAAAGATCTGCTGCCAGAACTGGCCAAGCGCAGCCAGGAGTTGCGGCAACCTTTGGTCGATATTATTCGTCCGGCGGCGATCACGACCGGCAGCCGGCGGCTCGACGAACTCCTGCGAGATTTTCGAGCCACCAGAAACCACCTCGCCATCGTGATCGACGAATACCAGTCGTTCACCGGCGTCGTCACGATTGAAGATGTCTTGGAGGAAATCGTGGGTGAAATTGTTGATGAATTCGATGCGGTCGAAGATCAGGAAGTGCGGCGAATCGACGAAACCACGTACGAGGCCTTGGGCGGCGTCCACCTCGACGATCTCAACGACGCCTGGGGACTCGGCCTTCCCGAACCCGAAGACTACGACACCATTGGCGGGTTTGTCATGGCCAAACTGCAAGACGTGCCCCGCGTCGGCGCGGTGGTCAACCACAACGACGTGAGGATCACGGTCTTGGCGGCCAGCCGCCGTCATGTGGAGAAGGTTCGCATCGAACGCATCGATCGCGCCGAGCTGGAGTCGGCTTAGGAGCTTTGCTGGAAGGCGGCTCCTCGCTCACTGTGGTGCGTCGAGAAAAGTCGAAATGCGTTGCGCCAATCGGGTTTGGTCTTTGAGTTGGCACTCCCAAAGAACCAGCACCCGCCAACCTTCTCGCCGGAGTTGACGCCGGACCTTGCGATCTCGCGTTTTGTTTCCGGCCAGTTTTTTCACCCAGTATTCTCGGCGAGACGCCGGCACCCGATTTCCCCGCCGGCAACGATGCTGGTGCCAAAAACATCCATGCACGAAAATCACCTTCCGCCGGCTGGGAAAGACCAAGTCCGGCTTGCCGGGCAGGTTGGCCGCATGCAACCGATACCGATAACCCAGGGCGTGCGTCAGGCGGCGAACCGTCATTTCGGGGGCGGTGTCTTTGCCCAACACGGCCCGCATTACCTGTGAACGTTTTTTGGGCGTGAATACGTCCATGATGGTTCTTCCAGGGCGGGCGAACAGCAACGTCTGTCAGCACCTGTTCCCGTCGATCTCGCCCCGCCGTAACACCGTGTACAATGGAACACACAAACCACGAGGTGCGTTTGCCTTTCGCAAACAATCGCCGCCCCGGCAGCGGGTTCTGGCCGGCGCCATCCGTCGAGACGATTATGCGGCCGGCTGATCTTTGGGCTGGGTTGCTGCGGGCCTTGGTTTGCGTGTAACCACTCTTCGCCCACTTTGTTGTTGTTGGCGACGAATATCGTCGCAGATCGCATCAATATCGTAATTGAATTGTGCTGCGTATTCTTCGCGATGCTTTCGGATCTCTTCGACAATCAGATCGCGAAACATGGTTAGATCTCCATGAGTTCTTGTGGCGTGCAGATCGTGGGCGGTTCGAATCCGTGATCGCGACACACCGCCTCGATTCGACGCCGCAACACGGCATTGGCAATATGCCTACAATTCCATGTTAGCAGATAGTTGACACCGTGGGCGGTTGCAACCGCTACATGCAGTGCATCGATCTCCGCTTTGTCGGGAAGCGGAACATCGGTCATCAGTTTCTTCGCCAATGCTTTCGCGTCGTCGGTGACATCAAGTTCGGGAATTTCGGTGATTACTTCGAGGCGTTCACGGGCGGCGTCTGAATCACCGGCGCCGCATTCATGAAGGACGAATTGCGAGATGAAAAGGTCAAAATTTGTGCGATGCTCATCCCACCATTCACGTGTCAATTGCTGATTTGCGGCAGTGACGAGGTCGCGACTGATCCGCGACGTGAGGTAACCGATGACGGAAGTTTCAAGGTATATCGACGGATTCATAATAAAGCCAGAGCTAGTCGGATAGACGACCTAACGCCCAAGGTATCCGTCGTCTATTTCGAGTCGATTACGCCAATCTTGCAATAGCGAAAGTAGATCGTGAACTACGTTCTTCAACGGGGGGCGGCTTGAAACAAGAACGTATGTTTTGCTACGCCAGTTTCCAGCCAGGACGATACTCGCGATGCATCAGCGGTTCGGCTTCGGGCGCGTTGATCGCTTGAAGATTCTCGGCGTCCCATTCAAGTTTCTTACCCACGCGGTACGCCACGTTGCCCAAATGATTCGCTTCGGTCAGCCAACCGGCGTATTCAAAGTTGCACGTGGTTGGCTGGCCGGTTTTGCAGGCATGCACCCATTCGGCATGATGCCCCAACGACTTCGGAATCGAGGGCGCGGGCGGCTGGAAATCTTGAAATTTTTCTTCGGGCAATAGCAGATGCTTGCCGTAGTCGGCCAGCAACATGCCCTTATCGCCCACGAACAAAACGCCGTTGCCCCACTTGGGAATGCCACCTTCCCGCCAAATAGCCGGCTTGTGTGTTCCCTGATACCAACCCACGCGAACCGCCGGCATATCCTCGCGAGCGCCGTATTCATAGGCGACTTCCATCGAGGCGGGCGCGATTTCAGCATGCGGCGGCGGTCCGGCCGCTTCGATGGTTTTGGGCGTTCTCAGTTTGAGCGCCCAGAAAGGCAGGTCGATCCAGTGGCTGCCCAGGTCCGACATCGTGCCGTTGCCGAAATCCCACCAGCGATACCATTTGGGTCCTGGAAAGTAGACTTCGTGAAAATCTCGCTTGGGCGCGGGGCCGAGCCACAAATCCCAATTCAAGTTGGCGGGAATCGGCTGTGCTTTTTCCGGTCGCTTGAGCGTCACCCAACGATCGCCCGCTTGTTTGGCTTCCGCTTCGGAGGCGTGGCGCCCCCATGCGCGAGAAACCCAAACATGTGCTTCGCGAACGGCGCCAATCGCACCGCCTTGCACCAACTCGACCACGCGGCGGTAGTTGTCGGTGGCGTGAATCTGGGTTCCCATTTGCGTGGCCACGTTCGCCTTGGCCGCCGCTTGGCGAATCACCCGCGCTTCCCACACGCTATGGGTGAGCGGCTTCTCGCAATACACATGCTTATTCAACTGCAAGGCGGGCAGCGTGGCGAAGGCGTGGGTGTGTTCGCACGTGCTGACCACCACGGCGTCGAACTCCTTGGCATGATCATACAACTTGCGAAAGTCGGCGAACTTTCTCGCCTTAGGATGCCGCTGCCCGGCAAAGTTAAGATTGTTTTCGTTCACGTCGCAGAGCGTCACCACATTTTGCGATTCCAAACTCCGCATGTTCGATGCGCCGCGACCACCGCAACCGATGATCGCCAAATTCAGCTTCTCGTTCAGGTTCCGCCCTCGCAAAATCGTGGGCGCGGCGAACACGGCGCTGGCGGCGGCCGTGGTTTGCAGGAAACGTCGGCGGTTCAAGGAATTCGACGACGTGGCGACGGGCGGAACGTGCGCGGGCATAACGGTTTCCTTTGCGGCGGGAGTGATGATTTCGATCTCACTTCCGTCCTATTCTCACCTGCCCGCAACGCGAATTCAAGACTGGGCCGCGCGGCTTCGCCTACCCGCTAGTTTTCCGCCGCTAGTTTTCCGTCGCTGGGCAGCGCAGGCCGTGGCGCCATGTTTCCAGCACGCCCGGCGATTCCCAAAGTAGTTCGTGAGGATCGTCGCTGGCGTGGTTCGGCAAAACAAGCACCGCCAAATCGGCCCGGCGGCCCGGCGTCAAACTGCCGAGATGTTGTTCACGCCGGAGGGCGGCGGCGGAATCTTGCGTGACAAGCCGCAACAACCGCCGCGGCGCGATATCGGGATGCAGGTCGGCCAATGTTTGCAGTTCGCCGAGCATGTGTAAATCAGGATTCGAGGCGCGCGAATCGGTGCCGATGGCTATATGAACGCCGGCTTCCAGCCACTCACGCAACGGGAAGGGGCCGCGTTGAAAAAAAACATGCGTGCGCGGGCAATGCACCAACGCCATTTGCCGGCGCCGTTGGGCGAGAAACTGAATCTCTTGGTCGTCTAGAACGTTTCCATGCACGACCAGCGACCACGGCGCACGGGCCAGGAACTCCAGGTAGTCGAGAAAACGAATGCCTCGCGGCGCGGCGTCGGGCCGCCAAACTTCAAGATCGAGAAGGAATTCGAGCAGCGGTCCGCTGTGCGACGCCAGCAACTCCGCCTCTTCCACGGTTTCAGCCAGATGCATGGCCAAGGGAACCGCTTCTTTTTCCGCCCATTGGGCGGCTCGCTCCAGCAGTTCAATATGCGTGGAGTAGGGCGCGTGAGGACTCAGCCCCAGGCGGGCGTTTTGATCGGCTTGCAGGAGTTTGCAGGCGCCTTGCCAGAGCGGTTCGTATCGCTGGGGGGAGCCGCCCAAAATTTCTAGAAAGTCGACGCCGTCGAGCATCGCGGAACCGACGTCCGGCAGCCAAGGCGACGAGGCAATATCGGCCACCGTCGTGACGCCGCCAGCGATACATTCCTGAATCCCCTTGGCAAGGGCCTGTTGTTTCCAATCGCCTGTTTGCGTTTGTCGAAACGCCATGACTTGGCGAATCCAGTCGACGAAGGGAATTCCGGCGTGGCCCAAAGGCGCATTCAAACCACTGAATTCAAGATGGGTGTGCGCGTTGACGAAGCCGGGCGTAATAGCGACATCGCCTAAATCGACGACATTTCCAGCGTCGGTTTTATTTCCGACGGCAAGAATGCGGCCGCCGCCAATCGTCACGACGCCGTTCTCCAATGGCGGGCCACATACTGGAAACACCCACTTGGCTCGCAGCGTTACCGGCGGGGCTGTTTTTTTATCCATGCTCATGCTCAACAAAAAGTTTTTGCCACAGAGGACACAGAGTTCACCGAGAGAGGCGTTCGCTGTTTTACCTCAAAGCCGGTCGCGGATGCCACATATTTCTTGGCCGTTGCTAATCGTGTAGAATATAGACTTCGTTCCGTTCCAGCCAAGGAGTAGCGGCTGGCGGTAGCTCGAATCGGTTGCGGCCTTACTTGCTCATGATCTTAATCATCGACAATTACGATTCCTTCACGTACAACCTCGTGCAGCGGTTGGGGGAATACGACAACTCGCTCGATATTCGCGTTTTCCGGAACGACAAAATATCGCTGGATGAAATCGCCCAGTTGCAGCCCCAGCGGCTGATTCTCTCTCCCGGCCCTTGCACGCCCGACGAAGCCGGCATTTGCTTGGCGTGTGTGAAGCGGTTTCTCGGTAAAATTCCGCTGCTCGGCGTTTGCTTGGGGCATCAGTCGATTGCCCAAGCCACCGGAGCGGAAATCGTGGCGGCTGGTCGGCTGATGCATGGAAAAACCGATTTGATTCACCACGATAACGCCGGTTTGTTCGCCGGGCTGCCCAATCCGCTCACCGCCACGCGGTACCATAGCCTAGCGGTTCGCCCGGAAACGCTGAGCCCCGATTTCACAGTCGCGGCGTGGACGGAAGAGCCCGGCGGCGGCCGCGAAATCATGGCCATTCGCCATAAAACACTCCCGGTTTTCGGCTGGCAGTTCCATCCTGAAAGTTTTCTCACCGACCACGGTCCTGAACTTCTGCAACGATTCCTAGAGAGCCCGATGTCGGCATGATTACTATTTCCGAAGCTTTGGCGCATATCGCTCGGCGGGCGTCTCCCGTTGCGGCGGAACGCGTGCGATGTATTGACGCTTTGACGCGGGTGTTGGCGGAGGAAATCGTCAGCGATATTGATTCGCCGCCGCACGACAAAGCCATGGTCGATGGCTACGCACTGTTGGCCGCCGAAGCCGGCAAGGGCCCGTTGCGCGTGCTGGAGGAAGTCACGGCGGGCCGCACGCCCACGCTCGAAGTGGGGCCTGGAACCGCCACGCGAATCATGACCGGCTCGCCCACGCCGCGCGGAGCGGACTGTGTCGTGATGGTCGAACGCACGACCATCCAGCCCGACGACTCCGGCCGTGAATGCGTTCTCGTCGACGACCCCGCGCTGGGGGTCGGCGCCAACATCATGACCCAGGCAACTTCGTTGGCTTGCGGCGAAGTGGTGCTGCGTCCCGGCGCTATTATCGGTCCTGCGGAAATCGGCTTGTTGTCGGAAGTGGGGGCGGAAAAAATTCTGGTGCATCGAAAACCGTCGGTGGGCGTGCTCGCCACGGGCGACGAACTCACGCCGGTGGGCGAAACTCCGCCGCCCGGCTGCATTCGAAACAGCAACGGCCCGATGCTTTCGGCGCTCGCCACCCGTGCTGGCGGCGGCGCCGCCGATTTGGGCGTGGCGCGCGACAATCTCGCCGATTTGCAAAGACTCGTCAGGCAAGGTTTGCAATACGATATCTTGTTGCTTTCCGGCGGCGTGTCGGCCGGCGTGCTCGACCTTGTGCCGCAAGTCTTGCAGGATTTGGGCGTTGAACAGGTGTTTCATAAAGTGCAGATCAAACCGGGCAAACCGCTGTGGTTCGGTGTGGCGGGCAAGTCAGGCGAAGCAGACAAGGCCGACCAGCCGACGCTCGTGTTTGGCCTGCCGGGGAATCCGGTGAGTAGTTTCGTCTGTTTTGAACTGTTCGTTCGCTTCGCCATCGACATGCTTTCGGGAAAGCCGGCGCCGGGCGCCATTCGCCGCCGCGGCCGCTTGGCGGCCGCTCACGCCATGCATGGACAGCGCCCATCGTTTCTTCCCGCCAAACTCACACCCGACACACACGAAATCCATCTGCTCGCCTGGCAAGGGTCGGCCGACTTGCGAGGTTTCGTCGGCGCCACATGTTTGGCGCACTTCCCCGCCGGCGACCAAACGCACCCCGCCGGCGAAGAATTGGAAGTCGTGATGTTGTGATGGCTTCCACCAGTTATCGGGATCTCGTATCGAAACGCCAGTGAGTTCCGAACGCTCGGCCAAACTTTTGTTCGGTGCGGAATCAATTTCACCACGAAGGACGCGAAGAGCACGAAGCGGAAGAGCGGAGTCAGGGAACAAAACGTTTGACGCCGTCCTTCAGTTTGGTGTTGTTGAAGTTGATGAGCAAGCCAATCTTCACGTCGGCCAATTTCATGTAAGGCGAGAGGGCGTCGAATTCCACACTTCGTGCTCTTCGCGTCCTTCGTGGTGAACCTCTCTGCCAAACGATTCTCCGTGCCGCGAAACGACCAAGCTAAGGCGTGTTCCCGCTCGCGTTCATCGCCTGGTTCGGTGCGGAATCAATTGCACCACGAAGGACGCGAAGAGCACGAAGGGGAAGAGTCGGGAGTCAGAGAACGAAGCGTTTGACGCCGTCCTTCAACTTAGTATTGTTGAAGTTGATGAGCAAGCCAATCTTCATGCTGGCCAGTTTCATGTAAGTCAGCAGTTGGGGTTCGTGAATGCCCTTGAGCTCCCGCACGCTCTTCAGTTCGCCGCTCACGCGATGGGAGAGTTCGTCGAATTCCAACTTCGTGCTCTTCGCGTCCTTCGTGGTGAACCTCTCTGGACAAACGATTCTCCGTGCCGCGAAACGGCTCTAGTAAAGCAGCCGGTCAAGGCAGCGGGTCAATCTTGTTGAGTTCCTGTGGGAAATAGTTCGTACGGCGCCTTGCTCGTGAGGCGTAGGTAGATCGCGTCTGGACAGAGGTCGATTTTGTCGTCCCACACAAGCGCTCCATGGGGCGCAATTTGCACCGACTCGAAGAAGGAAACGTCTTCCCAGGCCTTGAAGACGCCGCGTCTCGCCATATTGGCAAGGTCAACTTCGCCCTCGATCCCATCGTCGTAGCGAAGCCAAAGATGGTAGGCCGGTCGTGCTTGCACTTCGATTATTCTAGGCATGGTCGAATCCCCCGCGTTTCATGATACCGATCATAGCCTCCCTCGTCGCGCCGAACACGCGATGGGAGAGATCGTCGAATTCCATACTTCGTGCTCTTCGCGTCCTTCGTGGTGAACCGATCTGGCCAAACGATTCTCCGAGCCGCGAAACGACCAAGCTCAGCGCGTCCGGTGCTGCCGGGCAGAGCAAACAGTTTCTACCAAAAACCCGCCCGACGGCGCCGGGTCAGGTTGATCGCCTTGTTATGCGGCGTTTGCGTTAAGCCAGTCAGTTAGATTCTTGACCATCATTGCCATGAACCCATCGTCGCGATGGCGCGAGACATACGCGTCTTCGGAACTTGGTGGAGCAGACGCCACGAATCGCTTCTTGTGCTCTATCTCATTGAGTCGCGTCAGCGCCAAATATCGTACAAAACTGTCGCCATCGGAAAGAAGCTCAATTAGGATGTTGATCGCTCGTTCGTCACCAAGCCATGACAATTGATTCATATGTGCGACTTTGAGTGAATTGCTGTCTGATTCTACCATTTCGCGAAGGCATGCAGGAAAACTGGGGTCTTTGTCGAGTTTCCACAGAGCGCCTGCGATTGTTAACCGGCGGCTCAGGTCAGGTGCTCGGGCCAGTAGTTTCTTGAGTTGCGGCACAGCTTCCTGATCGTGAAACGCTGCAGCGCCTTCAATGATATGTGTGTATCCGCGATCAAGGTTGCGACGAATCAGGCCTTTGGCGATGGCCGATTCTTGTGGCGAGAGATCTTTCAGGAAGGTGAGGTCAACTTCGCCTCGGATTAAACCTGTCTCATTGATGAAAAAGTGGTGGTAGAATTCTTGAAGGGCTGGCGAGCCTCGTTTGCTCAGGCGTTTGGCTTTGGCGGGAATGTCGTACTTTGTGTTCGGCATCGGGATCTATTTCTGCCGTCTAACGACCAAGCTAATCTGCCCGGTGTTGCCGGGCAGAGAAAACGGTTACATACCAAAAACTCCGCCCGACAGCACTGGGGCAGGTTGAGCGCCTTGTTATGCATCGTCTGATTCCGTGAGTCCAGCCTCGTTCTCTAATCGTGCAAGTTCACTGAGTGTAATGTTTGGATTATTCTTGATTTGTTGAAGGAAGAAGTCCGTGTGTCGCAGGAGAAATCTAACGGTGTCACCCTGCTTGATTCCCCAATTCGCGTGGCCCAAATCGCGCCGCACGGCGAGAAAGAAATTTTCCATTTTGAGGACTGTTTGCGCATTTGGTTCCCCTGTTAGCGTCTTTTGCCATTCGGCATATGCGCGAATGACGCCAGAACTTGACCACAACAAGAATTGCCGTTGATGTTCTCGCAGAAATTGGATGCGTTCGAGTTCATTGCCCGCTTCTGTATCGGTGTCTTTGGTCTCTACGGCATCGTTAGCAAACATCTCGAATATACGAGCGATGAAAGCGTCGTACATCGTTATCTTTTGCTCACGGTGAAGTTCTGATTGTTTTCGTTTTTCCTCAAAGTACCGACCGACCATCACTGTAATCGTGGTAGCAATTACGGTGAAGGTTCCAGCAACAATGGCCGCCGCAATTGTCTTGTCTAATTCCGCGAATGCACCCCAAACAACACCGACCAAACGAATAGCGCCCCAGATCAGGGCGATGCATAATAAGCCAAACACTACCAGCATGGCCCACACCCACCGTGGGGTGTCACGCAGCGACGATTGTGTTTTGGAAGATTCATCCATACGGTGTATTTAAGATGCATAACTTGTATTTATCTCATCAGAATACACTGAGAATACCCGAACGGTTTTGGTTGTCAATCTCTTTCCGGGAAACGACTTCCGCGTGATTGTGTCGCGAGAATTGATTGAGCCATTCCACATGGCGCGCTGGAAAACATGAATCTGGTCGAACAGTAAGCGTTCCGGGTTGCGATTTCCTGGCAAGTATTCCATATCACCCTATGCATGGAATCGGTTTTGGACAGGCGCCAAACGAAACAACGGGCGGCGTCAAATCAGACACCGCCCGTCGTGCTTCGTTCAACACGGCCCCTCTCCCCGCTGGCCGGTTCAACAACAGTGTTCGTTCATGGTTGGCAACCGGGCTCACGCCCCTGCCGGCTCACGCTTCGTCGGCCGGCGGCATGGGAATGGGGTCGGCCGGGGCGATTGCCGGGCCGGCGTCGCCTTCGATTGCCGGGCCCATTTGATTGCCGTGCGATTCCAAAAGGTATCCGTCGCCGCTTGCATCACAGCAATGCTCGCCATGATGCCGGAAGACGCCGAACACGTCCAAGCGACGGCCAGCCGAAGCGCAACTCGATTTCCAATCCCAATGTGGCATGTGGCAAGCCAGGTGCGGCATTCGAACCTTTGGCATTTTGAAGTGGGGCATGCGGAAATGGGGGAATTTGAACCCGGTGGTGCAGTCGGCACACGCGTTTTCAATGGGCTCGCAGGTCGTTTGGCAGTCGTTGCAGGCAGACGACGGCCATTTGGGCCAGTTCCATTTTGGCAGGCGAAGCGGGGGCAACTCACAGCAGTCGCCACAATACGGCGCTGGCGGACACGCCCTGACAAAGCGCTGCTTCGAGTGATGTTTTTTGCGCGAAGCGCAAAAGTCGTCCCACAGATGTAGGCAATATTGGTCTTCGCCACAGGAGTCGCACCCGGCGGAGGTCGGCGCTGCCATTATTACCGGGGAAGGCGTCGATGCTTTTGCAGGAGCATTCAGGGCGAACGAGAAAAACAGTGCGCTGAAGAGTAGTGATCGCGTCATCGAACAAATCCTCCATTCAAGAAACCGTCGCCGCAGGGCATACCACGCATTGCCCATTTGCATTTTTTGAGCGGAAAAACTACGGTCCGATATGGCTTCTCAACCGGGAAGTAGTTTTTTCACGCTTTCTAGGAAAAACATGCCCCACAAAAGCATGTTGAGCAAATGCATCCGTTGCGTTTTTCCCACATTGCCCAATCGGAAAAGTTTCACTAGGCCGTTCTTCAAGCTCGATCCTCTTGCAGTCAAAGGGTTTGCTGCTATGATCCTGCGACGACCTTGGTGTTGTTTTTTTTCAACGTTTTCTTCTGACGCGGTCGGATTATGAGATTCCCGCCAAGCCGGAGGCTTGCCCGCATCTGAAAAACACGGAATAGTACTCGGACAGGTACATACTTGTCGAACGATCCCTTGGTTTTCCCTTCCCGCCCAAATGTATGCATGAATCAGGTCGTGACCACGCTTGTTTTGCCGTTGCTTGGCGCCGCCGTGGCGGCGGTCTGTTTATGCCGCTTGCGGCGGTCGATCTGGGAGACGACCTTGCGCGCCGCCTGGTATTGGAGTTGGCTGCCGCTCTTCACTCAGGCGGGTGTCACGATTTGTGGGCGGGGCGATCTTTCGCCGGAGACGCTCACACTGCTGCGGTTTTCGGCCACGACCAGCCTTTTTTGCCCGTTTATGTCGGTTCTGGGATCGAAACGGCCGCATCAGGGTGCGTGGCAATTTATCGTGGCATCGTTGTGGTGCGTTTTGAATCTGCCGGTTCTGGAGGTGTTGGCGTATCGTCCGGCTGGAGGACTTGTGGCCTCCGACGCGCAATCTCTTTTTCTGGTCGGACTGATCGGCTTGCTGGCAGTCGTGACATTGCCCACCCGGCATTGGTTGGCCGCCTTTTTCATGGTTGCGGCGCAAACGATTTGGCTGGCCCCGCATTTGCCTTGGATCCACGCCACGGAATGGGCTAGTCCGGCCATGTATGGCGTCGGATTTCCACTAGCCGCTGCCGCCGTGTTTCTATTCACGGTGGGCGTCAGGCGGCCGTCGCGAGCAAACTTGCCGTGTGATCGGCTCTGGCTCGATTTTCGCGACACCTTCGGCGCCTTGTGGGCTTTGCGCGTGGCGGAGCGCATCAACCAGGAAGCGCGCCGACGGCAGTGGGACATCGTCTTGACGTGGGTTGGCTTTCGCCGCGCCGACGGCTCCCCGCTGAACGACTCACCCCAAAACGGCGGCAACCTGCTCGCCGAATACCCCGCACTCTCGCCGCTGATGAGAAACCTACTGCGAAGATTTGTATCGCGAAGTTGGATGGAAGAACGTCTTGGCGGTGAAGACGATTAGGTTCTTCCCTGACTTTAGTGGGTCGTGGGCGCGCCCACATTCAGGAACAGGCCATTAAAATCCCTGAAGAACCAATTTCGGGGAGATCCCACCGGCGGCGGCGGCCACGGTTTATTTATCGCCGACGTGGGTCAGCACTTTGTCGACCAGATGATACTCTTGCGCCTCTTCGGCGGTGAGGAAGCGGTCGCGGTCGGTGTCGGCTTCGATCTTATCGAGTGTTTGGCCGGTGTGCCGAATGAGAATTTCATTCAACCGCATCTTGAGCCGTTTGTACTCCGTGGCGTGGATCAAAATGTCTTCGGCGGTTCCCTGCATTCCCGCCAGCGGCTGGTGGATCATGATGCGGGAATTCGGCAAGGCAAAACGTTTGCCCTCGGCGCCGGCGGTGAGCAGCAAGGCGCCCATGGAGGCGGCTTGGCCGATGCAGTAAGTGCAGACATCGCAACTGACGAACTGCATGGTGTCGTAAATAGCCATGCCCGCGGTAACGCTGCCTCCGGGCGAATTCACATAGACGTGAATGTCGGCCTCTGGGTCTTCACTTTGAAGAAAGAGCAACTGCGCCACGACCACGTTGGCGAAGTCGTCGTTGATGCTGGAGCCCAAAAACAAAATACGGTCTTTGAGCAGGCGGCTGTAAATATCGAAGACGCGTTCGTCGCGTCCACTTTTTTCGATTACGTAGGGGATCAATGGCATCGCTCGCGAATGCTCCGTGCTCGCTGAGGTAACTGTGGGAGAAGCGGCGACCCCGCCTCAATCCTGTCTCAAACTCGGCCTGTCTCAAACTCGGCCTGTCTCAAACTCGGCCTGTCTCAAACTCGGCCTGTCTCAAACTCGGCCTGTCTCAAGCCAATTTTATCTAACGCGCCGTCGATTTTTCGCCGCTACCTATTTGCTCTTGGCGTCGCCTTCGTCATCATCGTCGTCAGCCGCCGGCTTGCTGAGAATATCGTCGACCAAACCGTATTCCTTGGCTTGCGCGGCGCTGAGGAAGAAATCTCGATCGGTGTCTTGGGCGATTTTTTCGACCGTCTGACCAGTATGCAGCGCCAGAATTTCATTCAATTCCTGCCGTTTACGCAGTATTTCCGCCGCCTGGATGTCAATATCGCTGATCTGGCCGCCCACGCCGCCATGCGGCTGATGCATCATCATGGTGGCATGCGAAAGTGCGTATCGTTTCCCTTTGGCGCCGCCGGCTAGCAGCACCGCGCCGCCGCTGGCGGCCTGTCCGACGCAATACGTCGAGACGGGGCAACTCAAAATTTGCATCGTGTCGTAGATAGCCAGCGTGGCGGTCACGCTGCCGCCGGGCGAATTGATGTAGAAGTTGATCCCCTTGCGGCGATTTTCGCTTTGCAGGTAAAGCAGCTTCATCACCAACTCGTTGGCGTTGCCGTCATGAATTTCTCCCTGGAGAAAAACGATGCGGTTTTCCAGCAGCAGGTCTCCGAGCGTCATTTGACGCTGCCGCTGATAATCGCCGTATGCGTAGGAGTTTTGGAGGAAGGGCAGATTCGAATTCTGGCTCATGCCGGGGTCAATCCTTTGCGAGCATCCAACCTGAATGGCGCTATTTTTATGTAGTGGGTAGCGACCGAAACCGGCGAGGGTTTGGTCGGCGAGCGAGAAGAGAACTAACTTCGGTCGGCAGCCGCTCGCAGCGGCTTGGCCTCTTCCCCATGCTTGGCGTCGGGGATCTCGTTTTCAACGTCGACTGGGCCGCCAACGGCGTGGTTGACGGCGACCTCTTGCTGGGCGTCCGTTTCGAGAGGCGATTCCGCGAAGGTCGCCTCGGCTTCGATGAGTGCAATCGCCTTGCGTTCGATGATCTGGTTGCGAAGCGTATCCATCAGGCCTAGTTTCTCGTACCGGGCCCGCACCTGCCGCATCGATTGACGTTTCTGCCGAGCAATCAGATGGATTTCTTCATCGTAATCCTCGGGCGAAGCGTCAAGGCCATGCTCCTCCGCGATTTTCTCCAGGATGAAGTGCTCCTTGAGCGCTCGGGCGGTGTTTTTTTCACTATTTTGCCGCAGATCATTTTCGTAGGCCTGAATTTCCTCGGACGTAAATCCACTGGATTGCAATTCCATCACGGCGCGGTCCAGTTCGCGTTGGGCTTGCTTCCGCAGCATGTGGGGCGGCAATTCCCAGGCGGCGTCCTGGGTGAGAATTTCGGTGATTTGTCGTCGCAACTCTTGCTGCTGGCGGTAGGTCAGTTGCCGCTCCATTCCTTGACGAACCAGCTCACGCAGTTCGTCTTCGGATTCAAAACCGCCGATTTCCCCCAGGAAGTCGGCGTCCATTTCGGGCAGTTCCAGGCGTTTCACCTCGACCACTTCAAATTCCGCCTCAATTTCAGCGCCACGGAGTTCTTCTTTTTCGCATTCCTGGCCTAAAGCAAACGTGGCGGTTTTAGTGGCTCCCGATGTAACGCCTTCCATCAACTTGCCAAAATCTTCGAACTTGGCGTCGTGGAAGCTGAGCACCGGCCGCAAACGAACGACCTCTTCGGTAAGACGCGAAAGCTCTTCGCCATCCCTTTTAAAGACCGCGTTGAGCGTGAGGTAGTCGCCCTCCTGGGCTTCGCCATCGAGAGACGCGAGCGTTCCGTGGGGGGCCAGAACCTCTTGCAGCCGAACGGTGACGTCGTCGCCGGTGAAATCTCGGACCGACTTCTCCAGTTGCAGCCCTTTCCATTCGGGCAAGTCGAATTCGGGCCGTACTTCCAGGTTGAATTCAAAGGTGAGCGAGCCTTCGGCTGGAAGCTCAACGGCTTCGAAGTCGAAATCGGGCTCGCTGATGGCCGAGAATTCCTGTTCTTCATTGACCTGGGTCATGGCATCCATCAGGATCGAGCCCTTCACCTGATCGGAAACCTGGCGGCGGAACTGGCTTTCCACCAATTTGCGGGGCGCGCGGCCCTTGCGGAAGCCGGGCACTTGGGCCTCGGGCATCATGTCCGAGATGGCGTCGTCGAGATATCGGTCTATATCTTCGCGACCAATCGTCACCGCAACATGGCGCTCGCACGCACTGGGCTGTTCGACCTTGACCGTCAGATCGAGTTTCTTCTTTTCGTTATCGCCTTCGGTCGAAGGCACTTCGGCCGTTTCAGAATCAGACGCCATGACAATTCAACCTTCGCGACAGAACCAGTACGACAGAAGCAATGCGATAGAAACGCAAAAAAAGTCCCAACAAACGGGACTTCGCGTACAATGCCGCAAGATGCCGTAACATGCAAAATAAAGCCATGCACACAAAAAACGACGCGTGCTCAAGAGCGGGTGATGGGATTCGAACCCACGACAACAACGTTGGCAACGTTGTGCTCTGCCAACTGAGCTACACCCGCACGCCTCAACGACAGCTCCCCCATAGATTGGAAGTAATCCGCCCTGCTCGACAATGGTGAGATTATACGTCTGCCGCATCGTTGTGCAAGAGCAGGACGGCGGAACCAAAAAACGGCGTTGGCCCGCTTCAAAAGCGATCCGCACGCGCCGCCTTTCGCCTGGTTAGAATAGGAGTATGTCTAGCGCATCGAGCCGAGAATCGTTTGCGGTTTATTCAGACCAGCCAAATATGCTGCGTTATACGTCGTTCCCCCCCCGTGAACATTGGCTGCCCTGGCTGGTGTTGGCGGCATTGCTGGGGTTGATTTATTTCCTGCTTTTGGCGGTTGGGGCGGCCATGGGACTGGCCGCAGCAGCCGCGTTGGCGTTTACGCTCCGCCGCCTGTGGGCGCCAACGGTTTGTGAAATCGACGCGCGCGGCGTCGGCGTTGGACTTTGGAAAGTCAGGCGACGTGTTTATTGGGACGAAATCGGCCGGTGTCGGGTCGGTTCGCACGGCGTTGTGTTGCTGCCTTCTTCTTCGTCGTCGTCGGGCTATCACACTGCGTTCGGGCTGTATTTGCCGTTTGCCGACCACCGCCGAGAGGTTCTCGCGATGATCGAACGTCGCGTTCGGCGGACGACGTGAATTTTGGCCGGGCGCTTGGGTTCAGGGAACGCACCTCGTGGTTTGTGTGTTCAGGCGTACACGGCGCCGCGGGCGCGACGAAATCGGCTGGGCTTGGTCTGGTAAAAACGTCGGCTGACGGCGACGGCTTTGTTGCGAGACTGTTTTGATGATGACCGCGCAGCCACCTATCCCGCTCTTCAGTTCGCCGATCACGCGAGGGGAGAGATCGTTGCATTCAAGCCATGAGCCAGCGGTTGCCGAAGACGCGCCGGCGGTATCCGATGGGCAATCGCAGGCTTTTGATGTCTTCGGGATGTGAACACGGTGAGTGGCGCCAAAAGATACTCGCGCACCAAAACCCGTCGCCGGCAGCAGTCATTTCGCCAACCCGGCTCCAGCCCGGCCAGATTCTCTCCTCTTCCCTCCCTCAAACGCCATGCCAATCGCAAACTGCAAGGTGCGCTCGAACCCCTCACTATTGTTGACTAAGCACTGCTCGTGAAATTAGTGATGACTTGTCGGGTCTGAATTGGCGTTCTTCAGGGATTGATGACACTTATCCCTTTTTTGAGGATGGCCAAGGATGGCCACCGCGACATTGGAGCCGTTTGATGAAGTTATTGAAACCCAGACGCGGAACGTTTTCCTTACGCTGAACGAAAAAGACAGAAGGCGGTTTGCCGCGATTCAGGCCCGCCAACTCGGCCATGGCGGGATCACTTATATTTCAAAACTTCTGGACGT
>QIKY01000236.1 GCA_003233175.1 Planctomycetaceae bacterium
TCGAAAACATTTTCGCCAACGGGTTTCTTTTCAGTCCTCAAGAAATGGTGCAGTTTGTCGACAGCTTCCAGAGCAAGCATTGCCAAATCCACTTCGACACCGGCAATATCATGCACTACCAGTTCCCGGAGCATTGGACGCCCATTCTCGGCCGCCGGATCAAGAATATCCACTTCAAGGAGTGGGACAAACGCACGCAGGAATTCAACCTGCACACCTTTCGCACGTTGCTCGACGGCACCACCAACTGGCCCGCCGTGATTGCCGCGTTGGATAAAGTCGGCTATCGAGGTTATTTAACGTTCGAGTACTTCCACCCGTTTTCGCATTACCCCGAAGCGTTGCTCCACCAAACATCCGATGCTCTAGACCGCATGCTGGGCCGCAAGGCGTAAGGAAAGTTCGTGTGATATGAAACTGACAAGTCTGCAAACAAGAATTGAAAAGTTGCCGGTGCTCTGCGCGCTGCTGGCGATTGCCGTCGTCGCGAGCGCCATTTCGATCAACACCGCTTCGATCAGCAACGCCGCTGAATTAGCTCATGAACGCCCTAATATTTTGTTGATCACGGCCGACAATCTGGGCTACGGCGATATCGGCTGTTATGGAAACAAAACGGTTCGCACGCCGCATTTGGATCGTCTCTCGGCTTCCGGCGTGCGTTGCACCGATTTTTACACCGCCTCGCCCACCTGCACCGTTTCGCGGGCCTGCCTGCTCACCGGGCGTTACGCCCAACGGCACAAGCTCACGGCGCAGTTGCCCGGTTTGGCCGGCAACTACGGCGTGGGGCTGCGGCATTCAGAAATTCTGCTGCCGGAATTGTTGCAGCGAGCGGGGTATCGCACCGCCTGTTTCGGCAAGTGGAACATCGGCTTTGCCGCGGGCAGTCGCCCCACCGAACGGGGGTTCGACGAATTCCTAGGACACGCCTCCGGCAATATCGACTACTACAGCCATGTGTACAATGGCAAACTCGACATGCACCGTGGCGTCGAACCGGTCCGCTTGAAAGGCTATAGCACCGACCTGTTCGCCGACGCCGCAATCCGTTTTATGCGGCAAGCCGACGAGCGGCCGTTTTTTGTGTATTTGCCTTTTAATGCGCCGCACTTTCCCAACGCCCTCAACAAGGCGCCGGGGCAGCCGACCATCTGGCAAGCGCCCGCCAGCGCGTTTGCGGCCTACGGATACGATGCCCAGACCGACGATGAAAAACAACGTTATTACGCGGTCATCACTGCTTTGGACGACGCCATCGGCCGCGTGCTGGCCGCGCTCAAAGCCTCCGGCAAGGCGGCCAACACGCTAGTGATGTTCTATTCCGACAACGGCGCCTTCATGCTGAAGCGGCGTGGGTTGGAAGTGGCGTCGAATCGTCCTTTGCGCGACGGCGGCGTAACACTCTGGGAAGGCGGCATTCGCGTGCCCGCCCTGGTGCGTTGGCCGGGGCGTTTGCCGGCGGGAACGGCATGCCGGAAGCCGCTCTTGAGTTGTGATTTTTTCAGTTTGAGTTTGCGAGCGGCCGGAGCGGCGCCGCCTGCTGATCGTGTGATCGACGGCCAAGATCCACTGGCTGCGTTGGCCGGTGAAGCGGCCTCGCCGCATGAAGCCTTGTTTTTTCAGTTCAGGCGTTTCAGCGCCATGCGCGCCGGGCGGATGAAACTCCTGCGCGTCAAACCTACCGCAGCCTGGATGTTGTATGATGTCGTCGACGATATTGGCGAAACGCACGACCTAGCCTCCGCGCGACCGCAACAAGTACGGCAATTGGAAAAACAATTTCAGGTTTGGTTGTCGTCCACCAAGGAATCGGGTAAATGAACGGCTTCGCCCTCCCCGGAAAGACTTTGAACCATGACGATCTCACCGCGCCGCCTAGCCGGCTTTCTTTTTCTGGCGGGATGTTTTTTGGCGGCTTCCCCCGTGGCTGCCGAAAAACAGCAACCCGCCGTTTGCAAGCTGGACGACGCCACGCAGGCCAAGTGCCTGGAAATTCTCCGCGCGGGCGTGCGGTCGGATGAATTCTGGCCTTCGATTCATGCGGCCGAAGGTTTGACGCTGGCCGGCCAAGGCGATGAAGTTCGGCAACTTCTCGAACCGAAATTGCCATCGGAAACCGACGACCAACATCGCTGCGGCTTGGCGCGTGAACTGGTTCGCGCCGGCGACCGCCCCAAAGCGGCCATCATGCTCGATATTCTGGCCGGCGCCGACGATTATGGCCATGTCCATGCCTGCGAGAGTCTTTACAAGGTAAACGAAATCGGCGATGGCCGCGCGTTGCGAACCGCCTTGGAAAACACCGGCAACCCTCGGCTAGCGCTCATGGCGGCCGGCGCTCTGGCCCGCTGGGGCAATCCTCAAGCCTTCGCGCTGTTGCGAAAACAGGTGCATAGTGAAGACTCCGAAATCGCGCGCATCGCCGCCTGGATTTTGGCCCGCGTCGGCGACCAGCAAGATATCCCCGCCTTGCAGGCTGGCGGCGAGCGGTTCCAAGAGCCACTCATACAAGCCTATTTCGGACACGCCCTCGCCGCCTTGCACGCGCCGGGCGGAGTCGCGCTGCTGAAAAAGAACCTGACAAACACCGACCCCGCGATTCGCGTTTTCGCGGCCACGTTCGCCGGCGATGCTCGCGCCACTTCGTTGCGCGATGATCTGATCGCACGGTTGGACGATCAAAATCTTGACGTGCGTTTGCGGGCGGCGCAATCGCTGCTGGTGCTTTCGCGTCCCGCGCCGCCGCAGGCTGATGAAGTAGTTTTTCGAGACGTATACCGCGCCACGGCCAAGAATCCCCGCTATAGCGAAGGCTCTATTGTGCAACTTTCCGATGGATCGTTGCTCTACGCCACCACGGAGTTTTTCAATAGCGCCTCCGATTTCGCCGCCGCCCGCATTATTGCTCGTCGTTCGCACGATGGCGGCCGCACCTGGAGCAAGCCGCGCGTTTTGCAGGAAAATGTCGGCGGTAAGAATGTGATGTCGGCCACCTTGCGTTGGCTGGCCAATCCGCTCCGCGACGATACGCCGCTGGGCCTCTTTTATCTAGTGAAAAATTCCTTCAGCGACTTGAAAGCCTACTTGCGAATTTCGCACGACCAAGGCAAAACGTTCGGCGAGCCGATTGTAGTAACCGACGCCCCTGGGTATCACGTGTTGAATAACGATCGGATCACGCAGTTGGCCAATGGCCGGTTGCTGGCGCCGGTCGCCTGGACCGAAGACATCCACCGCGTGAACCACATGGTGGCGTTGTGTTACCTTTCCGACGATGGCGGCCTGCACTGGCGGCGCGGCAAGGGGCAGGTCGACTACTCAAAACGCGGCGCCATGGAGCCCGAAGTGCTGGAACTGAACGATGGCCGCTTGTTGATGATCATTCGCACGCAGTCGGGGTATATCGCGTCCAGCTACTCAGACGATGGCGGCGAAAACTGGAGCAAGGCGCGTTCTTGGGGCGTGCGGGCGCCCGAAGCGCCGTCAACAATCAGAAGAATCCCCTCCACCGGCGACTTGCTCTTGGTTTGGAACGACACCTATTCCGCCGGCGCCGGGCATGGCGGCAAACGCACGCCGCTAACGATCGCCGTTTCTTCAGACGAAGGAAAAACGTGGCGGTTCAAACAGAACCTGGAAACCGACCAACAGAGCACGTATGCTTACACCAGCGTGGCTTTCGCCCATGGCCGCGTGTTGTTCAGTTATTATGTTGGCGAAAATAAAACAGGCCGAATTTCCTCGCGATTTCGCTCCTTGCCAATCGCCCGGCTGTACGAAACTCCGTAGTGAACGGTCGTCTTCTTTGCTTTGATCGGGTTCGGCGCTTATGTTTTCACGTGCTTCGTTGCTCATTTTTTTAGCTGTTTCTCTGGCCGCGCCCGTTGCCATGGGAGCGGAGGCAAATGATTCGCCCGGCCAAATATCGGCTGGCGAATCAGCCGCCGGGCTCACCATTCTCGATTGGGCGATTATCGCCGCTTACGCCATCTCGACCCTCGGGTTGGGCTGGTGGATAGGCCGTAGTCAAAGCACGACCAAGGAGTATTTCGTCGGCAGCGGCAAAATGAATCCGCTGTTGATCGGGGTGTCGTTGTTTGCGACGCTGCTCAGCACGATTACGTACCTTTCAATGCCCGGCGAAGTGCTCGGCAAAGGCCCCATCTACCTCACCAACCTGTTGGCCTACCCGCTCATTTTTTGGGTGGTGGGTTATATCATTCTGCCAGCGTTCATGAAACGCCGCGTGACCAGTGCGTACGAACTTCTAGAGACGCGGCTAGGGCTCAGCGTGCGGATGTTGGGCGTGGCCATGTTTTTGATGTTGCGGCTGGTCTGGATGTCGCTCTTGATCTATCTGGCGGCCAAAGCCATGACCGTCATGCTCGGCGTCGACGAAGGTTGGATTCCGTTGATCGTGATCGTCACCGGCTCGGTTTCGGTGGTGTATACAACGCTGGGCGGTCTGCGGGCGGTGGTTATCACCGATCTGATCCAAACGCTGCTGTTGTTTGGCGGGGCGGTTCTGGTGCTGGTGATGGTTACGATCGATTTCGGCGGCTTCGGCTGGTTCCCCACGGAGTGGCACAACAATTGGGATACGCAGCCGATCTTCAGCTTCGATCCTCAAACCAGAGTGACCGTGGTCGGCACTATTATTACCGTGTTTGTGTGGTACGTTTGCACGGCGGCCGGCGATCAGGTTTCGATCCAACGTTTCATGGCCACGACCGACATTCGCGCCGCCCGCCGCGCCCTAGCGACACAGTTGAGCGTGGCCGCCGTGGTGAATATCGTCCTGGCGCTGGTGGGGTTGTCGCTGTTAGGATATTTCCAAGCCCACGTAGAGGCGCTGCCGGCCAGCATGCATTTGAAAACCCAGGCCGACCAGGTGTTCCCGCATTTCATCGCTTTTCACTTGCCGCCAGGCGTTTCCGGGTTGGTGGTGGCGGCCATGTTCGCGGCGGCCATGTCGAGTATCGACTCCGGCGTAAATTCCATCACCGCTGTCGTGATGACCGATCTGCTCGACCGCTTCGGCAACAAACCAAAAACCGAGCGCGGGCATATGTTCGCCGCGCAGTTGTTGGCGTTTACCGTGGGCCTGCTCGTGATTATAGGTAGTTCCTTCATCGGAAACATTGAAGGCAATATCACGAAGGTCACCAGCAAGACAGTCAACTTCCTGGTCACGCCGATTTTCGCCCTGTTTTTCTTCGCCTTTTTCGTTCGCTGCGCACGCCCGGCGGGAGTTTGGATCGGCGCCATTTGCGGTATCGCCACGGCGGCTGTGGTTGCCTATTCCGCCGCGATCGTGATCTTTCTCTGGACGACCTTTCAAATCGACCCGGCAATCTTCGGCGTCTCGGTTCTTCCGTATCTCGACTTGGAGGGAATCGAGCATCTGGCGGTGGTCAACCCGCTAGTACTTGACCATGAAAAGCCGGTCGATCCGATCAGCTTCCAATGGATCGGCCCCATCGCCCTGGCGGTAAATATTCTTATCGGCTGGGCGGCGAGCTGGCTAATCACGCAATGCAAACCTCCGGCGCGAGCATGTGGCGAAGCGGCCGAGTAGGTTCGCCTCCGCTTTGTTGCTTCACAACACGGGCCTACGGCTGCGGTTCGTCGCAGGCGGCCAAGGCCATGATGGCGAAGGCGGTTCCGGCGTGTGAAATAAAATGCCGGCTGTCTTTATGCAGCGACCGCGTGAACCAACGGCCCGATTTCCGCTGATTGCCTTTCAGCCATGCAACGCCGCGGCGCACTGCCTTGTGTTCCGCCGGAACGCCCGCCCGCCGCAGCACGTATACGACGAACCCCGTGGCGTAACCGTCGCTGTGTTCGGTGTCTTGCGGCGATTCGTCGGCGCGTTTCCAATCGCCCAACGTCGCCAAGGCCCAGCCGCCGTCTTCTTTCTGTAACGACAGCAGTTGCGCAATCGTAGCCTGACGCGCCGCCGGCGCGAGCAAGTCGGGAGTGTAGGAAGCGGCCCAAAGCAACATCGTTTGATGGTGCAACGTCGGCGGCGGGTTCTCTTTTAAGTAGCGGCGAATACCGGCCATCCCTTTTTGAGCGGCGTCGGTTTGGGCGTATTCGTCTGGAGCGACGCCCACGGCAATCGCGGCCAAGGCGGCGCCGTAATGATCGTCCGACTCCATCGGCGGCCAATCGCACTTCAACCAATCGAAGCCGCCGTTTTCTTGTTGAACGGTCCAGATGCGGTCTAGGGCTGTTCTGGAAACGGGATGCAATTTTCCCGATGTGGCCCGATCATTAAACGCCAACGCCGCCGCAACCGCCACGACTTCGGCATCCCAGCGAGGCCCTTTTTCCGGCCAGCGTTTCTCCACCAACGCTTCAGCAAACGCTCGCACTTCCGCGTGCGCCGGCGCGGCGGCCGAAATACCAGGACGGGCGTAAAGGTAAGCGAGGTTCGTATGGCAGGTGAAGCACTTTCGTTTCTTTTGCCATTGCAGCGCCGCGGAGTCTAGAAACGTTGCCGCCTGCTCCCAGGAAAACGCGGCAGCCAACGGCTCGGTCGCTAGGTTTCGTCCAGGATCAACAACGTTCTGGAGCGAAACCGGTTCAGCCGCTAGGCCGGGTGCGGTAAGCAGCCACACCGCAGCGGAGAAAATGACGTATCGGACCAGAGTGTTCATCGAAGGTTCTCCTCATGCCAAGTTTTGGTTGCCAACCCGCTATACTTCTCACGGATAGCAATGGCTCGTTTAACGGCAAGCCGAAGGCGGCTGCGTTTTGTGGCAGCGCGTTTGGGCAAGCAGAAAAACGCAGCCGCCTTCGGCTTGCCGTTAAACGAAAATGGCGCCATTTTCAACCGAGAGCGGTATCGATGCGCACCAATACGGTAACCGATGTTCGCGCCGAAGGCGAGAAACCTGAGCGGCAAACAACATTCTCGCGTGGCTACTTTTTCCCCTGGGCCCGCATGCGGCGGAAAAACTCAGTAAGGATTTCGCCACAGGGCTCCCGCAGCACGCCGCCAATCACTTCCGCCCGATGGTTCAGACGCGCATCGCTCAGCAAGTGAAATAGTGAGTCGACGGCGCCCGCTTTGGGATCGGCGGCGGCATACACAACCTGCGGAATGCGGGCCTGCACAATAGCGCCGGCGCACATCGGGCAGGGCTCCAGCGTTACGTAGAGCGTGCAACCTTCGAGACGCCAATCTCCAACCGACTCCGCCGCCTGGGTGATGGCAATCATCTCCGCGTGGGCGGTTGGGTCGCGTAGCTGCTCGCGCTGGTTATGCGCCGCGGCAATCACCCGCCCGGCGCGAACGATGATCGCGCCGACCGGCGTTTCGTCACATTGCTCCGCCTCTTGGGCTTGCCGCAAAGCCATTCGCATATAGGTTTCATGGGTGGGTAAATCGGCATCTGCCGGCGACGGCGAGGAAATCAAAGGAAAAAGCCTTTCCGAGAAGAGTCAACGAAATAAGTTTGTTGGTGATGTTTCTTTTTTGGCGATGTTTCGCGCCGAAACCATTGCCGTACAGAATAATAGACGCCTGGCCACAATGCGATGCCGGCCCGCACCCTGATTTTCCAAACGCCGTGAGGACTTTATTTGCCGACTTCACGTTGCTCGCTCCGGTTTTTCCCCGGCGAGGATTTCCATCGACTGGTATTTCCGGACCACTCGTCCTGTCTCAATCGGGCAACTTATTTCCGCGCAAGGCTTTTGGCGCTTGGCGCAGGCCGAAAGTTCACGTTACCTTAAAGGCTAATACGGCGGCAACCTTCGTGAGAAGTCCGCCGGAATTGAAGTGCGTGGCCCTTTCCCTTTTGGGTTCCAGGCTGGACCAACCCCCACTATGGCGCATCATCGCAACAAGACGACATTTCGCCACGCGGCGGTGGCTGCCGAGTTGCTCACCGACGCGCAGCTGGACGAAGCGGTTTCGCAAATTAAGAATCCGCCGAATGGTCCCACCGCGACCGATCTCGAAGTTACTGACGAAATGCTGGCGGCGCACTTCGTCCGGCAGGGCGTGCTCACCGAATATCAGGTGGATCAACTCCGGAGCGGCCGAACAAAGCTGACGCTCGGTCCTTACGTGGTCACGGACTGGATCGGTCAGGGCGGCATGGGGCAGGTTTTTAAGGCCGTTCATCGAATCATGGGCCGCGAAGTGGCTCTCAAGGTTTTGCCGCTTGATCGCTCGAATCCTGATTCGATCGCCAAATTCAACCGCGAGATTCGCACGCAATCTCAACTCGACCACCCCAATTTGGTGCGTGCGTTCGATGCCGGGCACGATGGCAATGTCTATTACTTGGTGACGGAGTATGTGCCCGGCGCCGACTTGCGGCGATTGGTGCGGTCTGAAGGGAAGTTGAGCGTGCAGCAAGCGGCGAAAGTCGGCCTTGATACGGCAATGGCGCTGGAGCATGCACACCAACGCGGCTTGATTCACCGCGACGTCAAACCGGGCAACATTCTCGTCACGCCGGAGGGCGTGGCCAAGGTTTCCGACCTGGGTTTGGCCGGTTTTATCGACGAAGGCGAAAGCGATCCTCGCTCCGGAAAGATTGTCGGCACTCCCGATTATCTTTCGCCGGAACAGATCAAAACGCCGCACCAGGTCACTCCCGCCAGCGACATTTATTCCCTGGGCTGCACGCTGTATTACGCGGTGACGGGGAAAGTGCCCTTTCCTGGCGGCTCGCCCGCCGAAAAAGCGCGGCGCCATTGCGAGGAAACGCCTTGGCACCCACGGCGGTTCGATCCTGATATCAACGAGGAGTTTGTCGAATTGATCGCCGACATGATGGCCAAAGATCCTGAAAAACGCATCGCCACCGCCACGGAAGTGATCGCGAGGTTGGAGCCCTGGGCGCGGGAGGCGGCGCCGCTGCCTTCGCAGCAGATGACGCCATCGCCTTGGATGTCTCCGCCGCTGCCCACCGGCGCCGACCAAGAGCAGGATGAAACCAGTGTTGACGGCATCGAACACGGTTCGAGCGACGACAGCGGGGTGAGCCAAACCTCGCAGAGCACCGATCCTATCAACGCGAGCATTCACGAAACACGCCAGGTTCAAGGCTCGTTCCCGCCCGTGCTTCCGCCCCCGGCGCCTCCTGTGCAGCAGACCAGCGTGGGTGTGGCGCTGGCGATTGCATTGGCGATCGCCGTGCCGATTTCGATGGTCGTCGGCGCGCTGCTCATGCTGGGAATTATGCTGTACTTCCAAAGTTAGGCGCGCGGGCTCTAAGACGATTTTTTTGAACGGGATTTCGTGCGCGGTCGCAAAAACCAAATAGCCAAAATCAAGGGAGCAACCACCACCGCCAATTTCGGCCGCGCCGCGATGGCAATCGCGCCCACCAGCAGCAGTTGGCCAAACCAGAGTGGAATGCGCTGCAGTTGCGGCAACGCCAACCAAATGGCGCCCAGCACCAGACCGATGCGAACGAAACTGCCCGCCGCCGCCCCAAGAACGCTTTCAGGATCGCTGCCGGTTAAAACCAACGCAGCGCCGGCGATCAGCATGCATGCCGCAATAGCGCCCAGTAAATGTCGTTGCATGCTAGGTCTACTTTGCCGGTCCGCCCAAGGGGGTTCGCCCGTCGAGATAACGCCACTGCTTGATATAGGCGATCAAATGGGCCATGTCTTGTAGGGGAATGTTTTTCTCCAGACCGTCCGGCATGAGCGAAATTCCATTAGAGCGGAGTTCCTCGATTTCATCGCGCAGCAGCGTGACTGTTTTATTTTCGGGCTGTTTGATCGTGATCGAGGTTGCTGTTTCCGATGTCAGTACGCCGGTGAGAATACGGCCATCGTTCGTGACGGCGGAGTAGCTGATGTAGTTGGCGTCAATCGCACGATTGGGTTGCAGAACATCGGTCAGAATTTGCAGAGCGGTTTTGGTTCGCGAATCGGAAATATCCGGCGCGACGTTCACTCCTATTTCGCCCACGCGATGGCAAGTCGCGCAGTTCTTGCGGAAGATTTCTCGCCCCAAGGCGGGGTTGCTGGAAAGTTCGAGGCACCCCCGGTAATCGGCGAGCGCCTTTTTGCGGTCGGCGGGAGCGGAATTCGCAGCCAGCTTTTTGGCGCGCTGTTGAATGCCCGCATCGCGAGAACGCAGCAGTCGATTGAGCCGGGTGGCGTCGATTTCGGCCATCTTGATGCCGCCGTTTTCGACAGCATCGAGCAGCAGTTTGGTGCGAACAATTCTGGCCAATGCGCCGTCGAGAATGGCGCCGCGAACCATCGGCGATTCTCCGGCGAAGCCATCCAGCAACTGCCGCCATGTTTCCAAGTCCGACTGCCGAGAGACTCCCCGAATAGCTGCGTTGCGAACGCTGTTATCGGCTTCTTCGAGCGCCAGGCGCCGCAACACATCGCCCTCCAGCGGGCTCAACGGCAAGAGGTTCAACGCCTGAACCCGAACTGACGTTTCAGCGGCGGTGTTGGCTGCCGTTTGTTCCGCTTGTTGGAAAACGCTTTCGATCTTTTGTTGCATCTGTTTCGAGGCACTTTTCTCGAAAAGACGTTTGAGCGCTGCTGGTTGCCCGCCCGACTTACTCAAAAATGCTTGCAACGCCACGCGCTGCAGCGAAACGTGGGCGGTGTTGTTTGAAAGATCGGCAATCGCGCTCAGCAGCCCGACTTGCTGGTCGGCGTTTCCCGTAGCGCCGGCCAATTCGCAAAACTCCCGCACTGCGTCGGCGAAGGACGCTTTAGCGCCAGGCCCCGTTTTCGCCCCGCCTTTGAGCAGCGAAATAGCCAAGTCGGCTGCCGCATCGCCGGCAGCCAGGGCGACAGCCCGACGCGTCCAGACGTCGGCGGCGTCGGCCAATAAAATTTGCTCCAGAAGCGCCGTTTTCCGCGGCGCGTCAAAGGCGGTCAACGACAACGCCAACTGAAAACGGACTTGAGGATCTTTATCTTGGGCTAGGCGCGAAGCCGCTTCGCGCAACGCGGCCGAATCTTTCCAGCGGGGCTCCGCCAATTGCAAGGCATGCCGACGAACTGCGGGATACGGGTCGGCAAGCGACGCCGCAACGAGGTTGGCTTCCAGAGAATCGAGCCCGTCCAACAGCCACAACGCGGCAATGCGCGCCGCGGCGGTATTTCCCGATTTCGCCATGACAACAAGCTGCGGAGCAATGCTCTTGTCTTGCTTTTCGTACAGCAGGCGCCGCGCCGTCTCTCGGGTCCATTCGTTCGGACTCTCCAACGCAACGACGAATCCGGCGAGCGCCGATCGCGCAGCGAGCGGCAATGTTTTTTGTGGGGCGGGCGCGTCTTCGCGAACGACGCGATAAATCCGGCCGCGGTCGGTCCCCAACAGCAAGTCGGGGCGCTCCTTCAATTCGTTCGGCATGAATTGGGGATGCTCAATCACGGCGCGGTGCATGTCGACCACATACAGGGCGCCATCAGGACCGACCTGCAAATTCACGGGCCGAAACCATTCGTCGGTCGAGGCGAGAAATTCGACGCCTTTCCGAGCCGGGTGCGCGGCAAACGTAGCGCCGGCGGGCGTAATGATTTCTCGGTGGACAAAGTTACCCGTGGGGTCGCAGGTAAAACTGTTTCCGTAATACGACTTGCCGAGCGCGTCGCCCAGATAAATTTTCACGCCGCAGGCGGCCGTGAATTGACCAGCGTGAAGATTCGAAGTCGTCCAGGCGCGGCTAATCGGAAACACGCGAGACTCCGCGCCCGCCGCCGCCACGTCGTGCAGCACGGTTGGAATCCTTACCCGAGGATTTCGACGAATGTATTTGTCTTCCAGAACAATCTGCTTCAGCGGGTTGCGATTGGTGCATACATAACGATTGCCGAATTCGTCGAAGGTGAGTCCGAATTGGCCGTTGCCCGAGATCGCGTTGTAGGCGCCGGTGATCGGATGAAAACGAAAATCGAGCCCGCTGATCGAAACCACCGGAGAGTCGGAGCGACGCGCGTCGCGAACGGCGCCGCCGCGCAATCCGTTCGCAACGTAAATGTGGTTGTCGTAACCGAAGCGAGGATGATTGGCTCGCAGTTGCGTATTTTTTTCGGCGAACCCGGTGTACCAGGTTTCGTCGATATCGGCGCGGCCGTCGCCGTTGGTGTCTTTCATATACGCCACGCGACCGGCGAGTGTCACGATAACGCCGCCGCGCCAGGGCTGAAGGCCGGTCACGAAAAGCAGATGGTCGGCAAAAGTGTTTGCCGTTTCAAAGCGGCCGTCTCCATCACGATCTTCGAGAATTCGAATTCTGGATTTCGGTTTTTCATTTTCAGCAGGGCCGTGCGGGTAGTCGCGCATTTCCACGACCCACATCCGATTGGTTTCGTCGAATCGAATCGCGACCGGGTCGACCACGTCGGGCTCACTGGCCACCAGTTCGATTTTCAACCCCGGAGGAAGTCGAAATAACTTCATCGCTTCGGCGGGCGCAAGCGGAGACTTCGGGCCGGAAACTTTTTCAGCCGCAACGGCGCCTGAATCGATCGCGCAAACGAAGAGAAAAAGTAAGGTCGAGAAACCGCATAAGATCGTCAGACGCGGGCGAAAATAGTTTATCGATAGCGGTGAATTAAAACTCATAATAGCTCCGCGGGAAAAAACGAGCGGGAGGCGGGAGGCTGGAAGCCGGAAAAAATGAGCGGGACCGACTCAGCCGCCGATCACACGCCCTCTAATGCTAGTCTGGCGCAAGGCGCCATCGCAAGAGTACTGGGTGAATCTCTAGGGGCTTGTTCGATATTTACGTGGTGAATTAAAAGCCCGGCATTTTCAAAATGCCGGGCTTTCTCAGCGGCAGCCGCTAATGTATTTACGCTGAGCCCCTGAAAACGCAAAACGAAATGAACGCGCCGTCACGCCCCGCCTGGAGCAAGTATACTAACTGATACAACCAGTAGTGCAGACGCATCGTACAAAAAATGTACTGCCGCGCCGGGATAGGCTTCCTACCGTTTCGGAACCCCTTGGACCAGATTTTGCGGCTCGCCCTATCACCTGTGGAAAAAAACAAATGGAATATCGAGAGTTGGGTTCCAGCGGACTGCTGGTTTCGCCCATCTGTTTGGGCACGATGACGTTTGGCGCCCCGGTCGGTGAAGCGGAGGCGATCAAGTTGGTTCACGGAGCGATGGAGCGCGGCGTCAATTTCATCGACACGGCTAACGTCTACGAAGGTTACGACCGTTATCTGGGGAGCGCCGGCGGCGTGGCGGAAGAAATTGTCGGCAAGGCGCTGCGTGGACGCCGCGACCAAATCGTGCTGGCCACCAAAGTCTGTGCGCCGGTCGGGCCAGGCCCTCAAGATAGGGGGCTCTCGGCTAGTCATATTTTGCGGGAGTTGGACCGCAGCCTAAAGCGACTGCAAACCGACTATCTTGACCTTTATGTGATCCACTGGCCCGACAGGCACACGCCGCTGGAAACCACCATGACCGCGCTCGACCAAGTGGTGCGCTCGGGCAAGGTGCGTTACATCGGCGCTTCGAACCATAACGCGGCGCAGCTTTGCGAAATGCTCTGGATCGCGGAAAGAACCGGCGGTCCTCGCGTGGTTTCGTCACAGATTCCGTTCAGTCTGTTGCGGCGGGAATTTGAACCGGATCTTGAATTCTGTAGCCGTCATTCGATTGGCGTCACGCCTTACCAACCGCTCCAAGGCGGACTACTGACCGGTAAATACAAACGCGCCGGACAACCCCCCAGCGATTCTCGGCTGGCCGAAAAACCCGAATGGATGTGGGAACTCGGCAGCGCGTTGTTTGATCGGTTGGAAGCATTTGAAGCTATTGCGGCTTCCACACAAGTTTCTGCTGCGCGTTTCGCGCTTGCGTGGACTCTTCGGCAAACCGCAATATGTTCTCTCGTTGTGGGCGTGAAAAATATGACGCAAATCGAAGACGCGATCGCCGCGACGGAGGTCGCGGTTTCGGAGCAGCAACTGGCCGATCTCGATATTGTTGCTCCACCGCCGTGGCGGCAGCCCAACCCAATTCGCTCCTAACAATACAGCTATCTGGACCGGCATGGCGTATTATTCACACGTTCTTAACATGCGTTTTTTTTGCATTTACTGCTTTCTATTTTGTGAAAAATCGCAGCTCGGAGTTATTTTCTGAATTACCGTCATAACTGCTTTACTTCGCGGGTAAGGTGGATAGGCTGTTGTGCATAAGACGATTCTACTAATTCCGCTCCGCATGAAGTTCTCGACATCCATGCCGTGCGACGCGTGTCTTTTCACGACGATTAGCAAGGACCGACTTACGTGACACACTCCATGTTCCCTGCACCGGCGACGCCCGTTTTTTTGAAGGCGACGTTTCCTTTGGAAGCGGCTTCCAGGATACCCTTGGCGGATGTCGAGATGTCGTTGCCCGACGACTTAACACAACACGGCTCCCGTCGAAACCAGATGTCGACACCAATGACTAGAATACCCACGGTTTTCCTGATTGAATCTGCCGTACATCACAAGGATTTACTCGGCCGTTTGGGAGAAGCTCACGATTTCTCGGTGGAGCACTTCCCCACCGGCGAGAGTTTTTTCGAAGCCGTCGATCCTTCCCATGCGGGCTGCCTAGTTGCCGACATGGTGCTTCCCGACATGCACGCCGGCGCGCTCCAAGCACGACTCAAGGCGTTGAACATCACGTTGCCGGTCATCTTCATGGCGTTCAATACCGCGCTCCGCGATGTGGTCAACGTCATGAAGCAGGGCGCGGTCGATGTGCTGGAGAAACCGTTTCCGTTCGCGCAACTCAGCGGCGTTGTTTTGGAGTGCATCGAGCAAGACGCCAAGCATCGAAGCCGAATGCAAAATCTCCAAGATACGCAGCGCCGGCTGGCCGATCTTACCGACGACGAGCGCGTGGTCGCCGAGCATTTGGTCTCGGGAAAAACCAACAAGGAAATTGCCGTCGCTCTCGGCGCGGGATTGCGCACGATTCAATTCAGACGCTCAAGCCTGATGAAAAAGCTGGGGGTTAGTTCTCGCGGCGGGCTGATTGAATTGTTGGCGCCCCTGACGAAAGCCGTCCGGCAAGACAGAGCCTCCGACGCCAGCTAACGTCTTCGACGTAAGGATCACTTGTCATGGCGATATTCTGGTGTTCGCGATCATCAACCCGATTCGCCGGAGTACGTCATCGCCCGCCACGCGGAAATTCTCGGCGGCTTCAAAATGTCGGGCTTTTGATCGCGTCGTTTCTCGCTCTCTCGATGGCCTTCACCGCGCCGGCGCTCGCCGAACCCAGCCTCGCGCCCCATGCACATTCCCAGGGAGGCTCGCCCGCAACGCAACTGACGCCCGGCGCCGCACCAGACAGTTTCGATTTCGAGACGGAACAGATCAAGGGCACGATCCAACTCCAAGGGAAATACCACGGAGTCACGCGGCTGATCGACAAGCGAACTGGCAGGCAGGTGATCGATCCCCGATACTCCGCCTTGAATCTCTTCAAGCTGATGTCGGTCAATCAGTTCCTGGACCAGCCGCGAACCATGCCGCGCACCACCACCGTGGCGTCGGATTGGGTTGAAGCGAAGTGGGCGGCGAGTGAGTCGCACAAAGCGGAGTTGTCGGCGCGTTACGAAGTGAAGCAGCCCAACGCCATTGATTTGACCGTCACGGTGCGCTCCCAGGGAGCGTATCGAGGATACGAGTTGTTCTTGTCCAGCTATTTCGATAAGGCGTTTGAGCCTCACGTTTATTTATGGACGCGCGGCCGGAAAAATCGCGACTTGGCCGCGCCCACGGTCAACGATGTTTTCCGTGGCGCGGTGCTGGTCTTTCCGCGAGATGCGCACGCGGCCCGGCGTTGTGTCGATGGCCGCTGGGATCGCAACGAACGGGGAGCGCCCACCGTTCAGATGTGCCCCGTGCGGCATTACGCGTACTGCATGGCCGTTATGGTATTTCCCGCCGAGAATCCCGCCGGCAAATCCCCAAAGCGTTTGGGCGTGGTGCTGATGTCGCGGCCTCAAGACTGTTACGCAATCAGCACTCGCTATCACGCCGAGAAGCCAGCCGACCGCTTAACCAGTTACAGCGCCTTCGATCTTTCGCTGTTTGGAGACAATTTATTGCCGCACGATGAGCGAACCGTTAAGATCCGATTGGCCGTCACCGAACTCGATAACGACTTCTCTCAACCGCTGCAACTTTACAATGCGTTCCTCGCCGAGACGAACACCCGACTCGCGCATCCACGCCTTTCCGAATCGAAGGAGTAACGCCGTGAATCAGGCTGAAAACTCGAATGCCTCGCGCCGAGGGTTCCTGCATTCTTCCGCCGCCGCGGCGGTTGGCGGAACACTGGCCGCGCAAGCCGGATTTTCCACCGCCGCTTCGGGAGCAAGCAAGAATGCCACGTTGAAGATCGGCCTGATCGGCTGCGGCGGACGCGGAACCGGCGCGGCGGTGAACGCCTTGCGAGCCGACGAAAACGTTGAACTCGCCGCCATGGGCGACCTGTTCGACGACCAACTGCAAAAAAGCCTGTCACTGCTGCAAAAAAACCAGCCGAAAAAGGTAAACGTTCCACCAGCCCGCCGATTTATCGGATTCGACGCTTTCCAAAAAGTGGTCGACAGCGATGTCGACGTCGTGCTGCTGACCACGCCGCCGGCGTTTCGTCCTCAACATCTTAAAGCGGCGGTGCAGGCGGGCCGGCACTCGTTTATCGAAATCACGGCGGCGGTCGATGCGCCGGGAGTGCGCAGCGTGTTGGAGTCGTCGGAGTTGGCTCGAAAGAAAAATCTGACGATCGTCTCGGGGTTCTGTTGGCGCTACGATCCCGCTTTGCGGGCCGTGTCGGAACAGATCCGCTCTGGAGCAATCGGTCCGGTTCGCTCGCTCCATGCGACTTACTACCGAGGCAATCTGGACCACAAATACCACGGCAAGCGAACGCCGCAGATGTCGGACCTGGAATGGCAAATTCGCGATTGGTACGGCCACCTCTGGCTCAGCGGCGATGTCACGATGCTGCTCTCCGGCGGCCACAGCGTAGACAAAATGTCGTGGTGGATGAACGATGAAATGCCGATCAAGGCCGTGGCCTTGGGCGGTCGGGGGAATCCTCTTGAGGGCCACAACACGTTCGACAACGGCTTTGTTGTATACGAATACGCCAGTGGGATTCGCGGTTTTTTGGGCTGCCGATCGCAATCGGGCTGTTACAACGAAAACGCCGACTACATCACCGGCGCCAAGGGCATTTGCACCATTGGCCGAGGTCGGACGCCCTTCATCGAAGGAGAAAACAATTGGCGTTATCGTCGGCCGCGCAATCAAAAACAAGAATCGAAGTATCAAGTCGAACACAATGAACTGTTCGCTTCGATCCGCTCCGGCCGGCCCATCAACGATGGAACCCGCATGGCGCACACCACGCTCATGACGCTCATGGGCCGCATGGCCGCCTACACGGGCCGGGAAATCAGTTGGGAGCAGGCGCTCGGCTCGCGGCAGAAACTGGTTCCCGACCATCTAGACTGGAACACCAAAATCGACGAGCCGCCGCTGGCGTCGCCTGGGCTGACAGAGTTTATTTGAACCGGCGTCCGTTTGTTCCGGTGGTGTTCGCTCCTCACGAGCGCCTTTCAGGCAGATCCTCAACCGGAAAAATATTCCAGATATTCCGGTTTCTCGGGAAACCTTCCCTCCCTCCCGGTGTTTATTGCCCCGTGAGCCCGTATCGCGTTTCACAGACCGCGCAGTCTGGCTGCGCATGTCTGGAACGGAATACATCGCTCTCTCCCTCAATGCACCATTCATACTTCCGCAGGCGGAAAAAGGACTCCCATGAAACGAACCCCATTCGTTGCAGCTACTTTTTTGGTCGTGCTCTTTGCGGCTTCGTCGGTCGCGCAACCGCCGAAAGGCCATCCTGGGGAAGGCGGCTTTCGCCCGCCGCATATTCCGCTTCTGGCCGCGCTCGATGCCGATAATGATCAAGTCATCTCGGCTGAGGAAATCGCCGCCGCCGCGAAATCGCTGAAGAGCCTCGATAAGAACAGCGATGGCAAACTCACTCGTGACGAACTTCGGCCAGCCGGTTTCTCCGGCCGCCATCACGGCTCCAAATCGCACGGCGGTTCCAAATCGCACGGCAAACATGGCTCAAACTGGGAGCGTCATGCTGACGGCCACCATTCTGACGGCCGCCATTCTGACGGCCACCGTTCTGGAGGTCCGCCGCGGCGAGGACATTTCCAGGCGTTTCTGATGAAGCTCGACAAAAACGAAGATGGCAAACTGAGCAAGAGTGAATTGCCCGAGCGCATGCAGCGACTCATGCGGGCCGACGCCAACAAAGATGGATTTGTCGACAAAACCGAACTGGAAAAAGTCGCCCAACACTTTCGAAATGCCAGAGAAGGAAGTGCTCGAGAAGGTCGTTCCGAAGGTAAATCCGCTCACCGACCAGAAGGTCGGCATCACGAAGGCCACGGGTACAGTCGCGAAGGCCACGGGCGCCGAGGCGGTCCACACAGCGGGTGTCATCACGGACCTCACCGTGGTTATCACCAAGGACATGGCTATCACCGAGGGCCTCACGAAGGACATGGCTATCACCAAGGACATGGCTATCATCGCGGACCTCACCGAGGTTATCACTGCGGACAAGGCTATCATCGCGGACCTCACCGAGGTTATCACCGAGGCGGCGGATACGGTCATAATAGTCGAGGACCGCATGGCTTCGCTCACGGGGGACGAGGCCATGGTCGCCAAGAACATGGTCGCCAAGGACACAGACCCGATCATCAGTGGCGCGGTCGCATGGGCCACGGCCAAAAGGGACACGGCGCACACGACTCCCGCCACAAGGGACACAGCCACGGTCAAAGGGGCGACGGTCAAAAGGGCGACGGTCAAAAGGGCCGCAGCGCGCACGGACCCGCTCACAAAGGGCATGGTCCATCTCGCGAAGGTCATGGCTTGCGCGGCGGACCGCCGAGTCCGGAAGCTTTCGTTAAACGAGCAATGACGTTCGACGCCGATAAGGATGGAAAACTTGATGGCCAGGAACTGGAAAAAATGGCCCGGCAAATCATCAAATCTCATGGCGGACCACGCGGTGAATCGGCGCACGGGCATTCAGGGCACGGGCATTCAGGGCACGGGCATTCAGGGCACGGGCATTCGGCTCGTGGTCAATCACCCCACGGCAAGACGCCTCACGGGCGGCCGCATCGAGGGCATCGCCCCGCGCGAGGGCGGAAGAAAGAGGCAAAAGAAGTAAAGGACGCGAAGGAGGTGAGGGCTGCGAAGGAAGTGAAGAAAGATGCTGAAGCGAGCAGTGAAAGCGAAGCGGTCGTTGAAGTGGAAGCAGTCGGTGATGTGGAAAGCAGCATCGAAGTCGAAAATAGCATCGAAGCCGAAAAGAATATCGAAGCCGAAAAGAGTATCGAAGCCGAATCTGGAACGAGCAATGTGGAAAGTGGAGACGCCACGGAAGCCAAGCCTCAAGCGGCCGCAAACTGAGGTTTTGGGGGAGCAGCCGTGTGATTATTGTTGCTTGCGAGCAACCCTACCAACCCGTATCAAAAGGAAAGCGGATCGATCATGCTCAGACAAACCGGACTTGTCGCGTTGTTGGCGCTCACCGCCTCTTTGCCTGCTGTCGCCCAACGCCCGGGCGGCCTTGGTGCAACGCGGTTGGAACGCGCTGGGCTCGAAGTGGGCATGGAGCTTCCCGACGTGACCGTCTACAACGCGCAAGGCAAAAAATTCGCGTTGCGGAGTTTGCGAGGCCAGCATACGGTGCTCGTGTTCGGCTGCCTCACCTGACCGCCGTTCCTCCGCAATACCTCCAGTTTGGAGGCTCTGTATCGCGATTATCACGCTCGGGGCGTGCAGTTCTTTTTTATCTACAAGGAACTCGCGCATCCGGGAAAGAGCGGGTACATCGATCCGGTAACGCTGGAGGAGCGTCTGCTGCACATTGCGGAGTTTCGCCGCACCTATGGCATAAGTATTCCCTGGATCTGTGACAACATGGCCAACGATTTGAAAAAGTCGTTGGGCGGGTCGCCCAATTCGGAGTTCGTGATCGACCCCCAAGGCAAGATCATCATCATGCGCGACTGGAGCAACCCCAAGCAGTTGCGGGAAGACCTGGCGGAACTTGTCGGCGCGGTGGCGAAGCCGACCCGCGTCGAAGATTTGAATCTTCCGCAAGACCGCTCGCGGGCCAAGTTTGCTCGCGGCGTCATGCCTTCGCTCGAAGCGCCCGAAAACCTGCGCACATTGAAGACGACGGCCCGCCCTGGCCGAAACCCTTTCTACGCCAAACTGCATGCGTCGGCGGAGCCATCGTTGTTGGAAACCGGGGCTGGCGCGTTGAAACTTTCTTTCCAGTTGGACCCGATCCATCATGTGCATTGGAATAATCTGGCAGCGCCTTTGGAATATGAAATCCATCTGGAAGGCGGGGGCGACATGCGCTCGGGGTCTGGCAAGGCGGTGCGCGTGAAAGCTGAAGCCGATAGCGACCCTCGTGAATTTCTCGTTTTTTTCTGCGGGCTCGACACGTCGGCGCCGTTTGAGTTGACGGTTCGATATTTTGCGTGCAGCGACGACGACGCTTGGTGCAAGCCGGTGGAGCAAACGTACAATGTGCGTTTCGAAATGGACCGCCGCCGGCGGATGGATGCCGGTTCTGGCGGTTTTTCCGGGCGGCGTTTTTCACGTCGCGGCGGCAATCGGTGAGTGTTCGGCTGGAATTATTCGCGTTATGCACGCGGTGTTTGCACAAAAAAGCCCGGCATTTTCAAAATGCCGGGCTTTTGTTTCGGTACGACATTCCATCGTCAACATGGGCCGGAATGACGTGAAGTTTTCCTCCGCAGCCCTCCGCGCCTTTGCGCTCTCCGCGTCGAAATGCCCGTCCTGAAACCGCCTAGCAAAGTCAGGACTTCCGCCAGCGGCGCCTGGAAACGGACTTGTGTTACTTGCCGAGAATCGGCTGGCCGACTACTGTTTACAGTGCGTGCGAGGAAACGTCGCGCGTCTACAGACAATGGAAGTAGCGAAAATCCAATGCTTGGCCGCCGGAGCGAGAAACAGGCGGCGCGGCAGGATTTGTCTCCCCTCCCAAAAAGAATGATTTTCCGCCTGGCCACACCCCACAGGACGTCCGCAAATGGCTAAAGCGCGTTCCAGCCCCCTCGATTTCGTGGAACCAATAGGACTCCGCGTCCTGGTTCGAAAAGACGACCCCAAACGAGAAACCAAGGGGGGAATCGCGCTGCCCGACCAAGCCGAAATCCCCACCATCACCGGCCGCATTGTTGCTATCTCGGAGCAGATTCGCCACGATGAGGATCTGCCGTTGCGGCAGTACGACAAAATTCTGTTCCATCCCAAAAATGCGATTCCGGTCGATTTCGACCCCAACAACCAATTATTCGTGGTGCCGGCCGACGATGTCGTGGCTGTGTTTCGGGCCGAGCCGCCCAGCAACGGATGATTTTTGAGGTGGACGCGTCAAAACACTTGAAAACAGAGGAGCAACGATGAAAATCACCACTCCCAACTCCGCCGCCTTCGCCGGTTTGCTGGAAAGTTTGCGAGAGCAGGCAAATACGCTCGAAGCCCCCGGCGCCTGGCCGAAAGCACAATTATTGGCCTGCGCCGAACATGGCGTGTTGGAGTGGTTCATTCCCCGGGAACACGGCGGGCAGGGCTGGAGCGACGCCGATATCGTGCGTGGTTATCTGCAACTCTCTTCCGCCTGCCTGACCACAACCTTTATCATCACGCAACTGACCGGCGCCTGCCGGCGATTGTGCGCCGCGGAAAACGCAGAACCTCGCCAACGTTGGATTTCAGCCCTCCTGGAAGGCCGGCAATTCGCCACGGTAGGCATCTCGCACCTGACCACCAGCCGCCGGTATTTGGCCCAGCCGGTGCTCCGGGCGGAGCAGACGTCCAACGGTTTTCGGCTCGACGGCTACAGTCCTTGGGTTACCGGCGCGGTGAAAGCCGATATGGTGGTGGTTGGCGCCACGCTCGACGACGGCCGCCAAGTGCTGGTCGCGGCGCCGACCGACCTGCCCGGCGTTTCCTCCGGCGAACCGGCTCATTTGCTCGGTGTCGACGCCAGCCTCACCGGACCCATGCAGTTCGACAGCGCGGAAATCCCGGCGGCGCTTGTGTTAGGAGGTCCGGCGGAAAACGTCATGCAACAGGGCGTCGGCGCGATGAGCGGCGGCCTGCAAACCTCGACGCTTGCGGTCGGGCTTTCGACCGCCGCCATTTCATTTCTCGCGAGGGAATCGGAGCAGCGTTCTCAATTGGCCCCAGCCGCCGCCGCGTTGGCCGACGAATGCGACGCCCTGCGCGCCGACCTCATCGCCACCGCCGAAGACCCCAACGCCTGCACCACGGAAGATTTGCGCCGCCGCGCCAATAGTTTGGCGTTGCGTTCGTCGCAGGCCTCGCTGGCCGCGGCCAAGGGCGCCGGCTACATCGTGGGGCATCCGGCTGGACGTTGGTGCCGCGAAGCACTCTTTTTTCTGGTTTGGAGTTGCCCGCAGCCAGTGCTTTCGGCGAATTTGTGTGAGTTGGCGGGAATCACCGACTAAGCATCGCTCGCGAAATTAGTGACGACTTGGTGGTTTTGAATTGTTAAACTCATTGCCGTGTAACGGCGTGGTTGTTCCTCTGAGTGA
>QIKY01000162.1 GCA_003233175.1 Planctomycetaceae bacterium
AACGAACTTGCTCGCCTCCATCACTGGAAACGCCATAACCGATTAGCGCCAAACAATTTAAGCAAGAGACAAATCTAAAACAGCCGAACTACAGGAATACCTGCTTTCGCCCGTTTTCACGAACGATCCCCCAGAGAAATACGCATTGGCCCGGCGATACTCAGTTTACTGGCCGATCGATTCCCGCCCACACACTTCCAAGACACAACCAAAAGCGGGGGTTGCGTTGACATTCCGCCGATTTTCGACCTAGAATGACAGGCTTTCCCTGAGCGGAAGGCGGCACGCCGTATCGGGCGGCTTTCCCTGGGCGGCGTTTTTTCGTGAGTGGCATTTTCGGTGATAGAAGCGATCAAAAAAGCAGACGTCCTGATCGAAGCCCTAGGCTGGATCCGACGTTTTCGCGACAAAATAACCGTCATCAAGCTGGGCGGCAGCGTGATGGAAGACGCCGCCGCGCTCGACCACATCCTGCTGGATATCGTCTTCATGGAGACCGTCGGCATGCGGCCGGTCGTGGTGCATGGCGGGGGAGCGGCCATCAGCCGGCGGGCCGACGAAGCGGGAATCAAGCCGCGATTCGTGCAAGGACGCCGCGTGACCGACGCCGCCACGCTCGACATCGTCGAGCAAGTGCTGGCCTACGAGACCAACGAGCGCTTGCAACGCCGCATCGAGGAACTGGGCGGACGGGCCATGAACCTCAACTTTCGCAGCGAAAACGTGTTGATTGGAGAGCGTTTGGAATTGACCGACGAAGCCGGCCATGCCGTCGATTTGGGCAGCGTGGGTCGCGTCACCCGGGTCGAACGCCGGGTGATCGAAAATCTCTGCTATGCCGGGCAAATTCCCATCATTCCCTCCATGTGTTTGGACGCCGAAGGCCACAAGTTGAACGTCAACGCCGACACCGCCGCGATTTCCGTGGCCGCCGCCCTGGACGCCGAAAAACTCGTCTTCCTCAGCGATGTGAACGGCGTCCGGCTCGACAAGGACGACCCCAAATCGCTGGTCCATTCCCTGACCGGCGACGAAGCCGAGCGGCTGATTTCCAGCGGAGTCATTTCCAGCGGCATGATTCCCAAGGTGCAGGCCTGTTTGGAAACGCTCGAACAGGGCGTCGGCAAGGTGCATATCATCGACGGGCGTCTGCGTCATTCGCTTTTATTGGAAATTTATACAAATACCGGCGTGGGAACGGAAATCGTGCGTCAGCGGGAGGAAAACGGAAACGGCCCCAGCGCGAACCTCCAATAGAAAGCAAACCTCCTGTTAATCTCCACACCGTTGGAGTTCACGCTTGAGCGTGTTTTTTTCTTTATTACAGACAGCAGCCTAAAGGCTGAACTCCAACCCTACGAAAACACGCTCAAGCGTGAACTCCAACAATTAAGATACCCATCCGCCCGAAAGAAAACTCGAATGACCGAAACCCTCACACTCGCTTCCGACGAAACCGTGGAGATGTTTCAGCGGTACGTGATTCCGAACTATGGGCGCTACCCGGTTAATTTGGTGCGGGGAGAAGGCGTTCACATTTGGGATAGCGAAGGGAATCGGTACCTCGATCTTTTCCCCGGCTGGGGCTGCAACTTGCTGGGGCATTGCCCGCCGCCGGTCGTGGAGGCCATCCAAAAGCAAGCGGCCAAGCTGATTCATGTGCCGAATTCCTGGCATCTCGATATTCAGGGCCGTTGGGCGAAAATGCTTTCCGATCGAAGCTTCGGCGGACAAGCCTTCTTTTGCAATTCGGGAGCGGAAGCCAACGAAGCGGCGATCAAACTCGCCCGCCTGCACTCCCCCGAAGACCGCTACAAAATCATCACCTTCGAGGGCGGGTTTCACGGGCGGACGCTCGGCGCCACGGCGGCCACCGCGCAACCCAAATACCACGAAGGTTTGGGCCCGCTGATGGCCGGTTTTCAATACGCGCCCTTCGGCGACTTGGAAGCCGTGCAACAACTCATCGATGACCACACGTGCGCGATTCTCGTCGAACCGATTCAGGGCGAAGGCGGCGTGCGTATTCCGCCGGAAGGGTTCTTGGCCGGCTTGCGAAGTTTGGCCGACAAGCACGACCTTTTGCTCATGTTCGACGAAGTGCAAACCGGTTGTGGACGCACCGGCGAGTGGTTCGCCTACCAACGTTTCGGTGTCACGCCCGATGTCATGACGCTGGCCAAGGCCATTTGCGGCGGCGTGGCCGGCGGCGCGATGCTCACCACGCCGGAAATCGCCCCCAGTTTGCGGCCCGGTATGCACGCCGCGACCTTCGGCGGCAATCCAATCGCCTCGGCGGCGGGAATCGCCACGCTGGAAATGATCGAAAATGAAGGCCTGCTGGAAAAGGCCAAGGAAATCAGCCGTTGCTTCCAGACGCGTTTGGAATCGCTGGCCGAGCGTTTGCCAATCATCCGAGAGGTGCGCGTGGCGGGGTTAATGATTGGCGTGGAGTTGGCGGTTGACGGGGCGCCCGTGGTGGCGGCGTGTTTGGAACGCAAGTTGCTTATCAACTGCACACAGGGTAATGTGATTCGCTTCCTCCCCGCCATGACCATGACCTTGGAGCAAGTGGAGGAAGGTTGCGATGTGGTGGCCGAAGTTTTGGAAGGCTTGGCCACGTAAGCAGCCCTCTCCGTTCGCCAGAAACCTTTCGACAGAGTAACGACGTCATGCGACATTTTTTGAACCTCTTCGATGTTGCTTCGGCCGACATCGAACAGATTTTCGCCTTCACCAAAACGCTCAAAACCGAATTGGCCGCCGGTGTTCGCCGGCCGGTGTTGGCGGGCCGCATGTTGGCCATGGTGTTTGAAAAACCATCGCTCCGGACGCGCGTCAGTTTCGCCACGGGAATGACGCACCTGGGCGGCGCCTCCGAATATTTGGGCCAAGAGGCCGGCTGGGGCAAACGTGAGTCGGTGGCCGATTTTTCCGGCGTGTTGAGTGAAATGGTCGACGTAATCGTGTGCCGCACCAAGGACCACCGGCGCGTCGAGGAGTTGGCCGCCAGCGCTTCCTGCCCAGTGATCAACGGCCTGACCGACCTTTATCATCCTTGCCAAGCATTGGCCGATTTGTACACGCTCCAGGAACACGTGGCCGACCTCAGCCAAGCCTCCATGGCGTACATCGGCGACGCCAATAACGTAGCCGGCAGTCTGGCGATTGCCTGCGCGAAAATGGGCGTGCGGCTTTCGATCGCCTCTCCCGAGGGCTACACATTCAGCGACGACTTCCGAGAAAAACTGCGGCAAGCTTCGCCCGACTTCAAGCTGCTCGAAACGGCCGATCCTCAAGAGGCCGTCCAAAACGCCGACGCCGTCTACACCGACGTATGGGCCAGCATGGGCCAGGAAGCCGAACAAGCCGAACGCGCCCAGGCGTTCGCAAGCTACCAACTCAACGCCGAGTTGATGCGGCACGCGCCCGACAACGCCATCGTGCTACACTGCCTGCCCGCCCGGCGGGGAGAAGAAATCTCGGACGAAGTCATCGACGGCCGGCAAAGCGCCGTTATCCAACAAGCCGGCAATCGCCTTCACGCCCAAAAGGGCTTGCTGGTTTGGCTGCTCAACGCCATGCCCGCCTGACGGCGAGCGGTTCGAATTTCACCCGAAGTGCTCCTAACATAACCCCTGTTTGGCGTTTCAAACCTGGAGTTTGATGCTGACCTACCAAGTTGCGTTATGTGTTAGAAGGTAAAACGTCATAGCGTTTCGTCGTGACGCCGGAGCCGTCGACGGGAGTGGCGGAAGTGGGCGAGGTTGCTGAAATCGGGCGGCGTCCATGGTATTCTAGAGCAGGGCACCCTGCTTGATTCGTGCAAAGCCTGCTTTCTCACAGGCTTTTTTTCCCGCCGCACTCCAACATCTGCGCAACCAACATGACCACTCGTCGAGATTTTTTACGCACCGGCGCTGCGGTCGGCGCTGCCGTCGTCGCGAACCGCCTGCCTTCGGCCCAAGCCGAATCCAAGAGAGAATTCCGTTTCGAGTACGTGCTCGGATCGAGCATGTACGGCAAGCTGAAACTGGCGGAAATCCTGCCGGAAGTCGCCAAGACCGGTACGAAATTTCTCGACGTATGGCCGCTCAGCCATGGCGATCAACGCGAACAAATCGAGGCGATGGGACACGAAAAGTTCGCCGACATGCTCCGCCAGCATGATGTTCGCCTGGGCATGATCACGCAGTACAAGTTGGGTCCGTTGCACTTGAAGGACGAACTGCGCGTGCTGAAAAAATTCGGTGGGCGTTTGATGATCAGCGGTAGCACCGGGCCAAAAAATGTTGAGGGCGAGGAAGCCAAGGCGGGCGTGGCGAAATTTCTCGAACGCATGAAACCGCAAATCGCGGTCGCGGAGGAGTTAGACGTCGTGATTGGCATTGAAAACCATGCCAACGCATTGGTGGCTTCGCCCGATTCGATTCGCTACTTTGCCGACTTGAATCGCTCGAAGCACATCGGCATCGCGCTGGCGCCCTACCACTTGCCGCAAGATCCTCACGTGCTGGCCGCGTTGATCGAACATTTGGGGCCGGCGTTGGTCCACTTTTATGCCTGGGAGCACGGCCAGGGCGCGAATCAGACCGACGCCCAACTGGCGCTCTTGCAGATGCCGGGCATTGGTTCGCTCGATTTTCGCCCCATCGTAGCCGCGTTGCAAAAGATCAATTACACGCGTTGGACGGAAATCTTCATGCATCCTACGCCGCGCGGCATTCCCATCTTGCCCCAGGCCGCCGACTGCACCGCCGCAATCAATCGCTCCCGCAAATACCTGGACCAGTGCGCCCGGGATATTGCCTAGGCGCCAAGCGGGAAATTACTGCTGTACGATGGCCTTCCAAGGCCGTCGATTCGCAGAGGTTCGAGGCAAACGACGGCCTTGGAAGGCCATCGTACAGGTAATTGGTCACTCACCCGCCGCTCGCCTAACAGCTCAATCCATTTCGTAGGGCCGCGGCAAACGAGCTTCTTCGTGGCTGGCAAGGTAGGCGTCGACGCGGTCTTGTTTTTTGACGGCTTCGGCAATGAAGGCCACCGCTTGGCTGAGGCGGTCGTTGGGTTGGGCGCAACTGAGTCGCAAAAAGCCATGCCCGGCGTCGCCAAAACATTCGCCGCCCAAACAGGCCACGCCCTGGGCGTCGTCGGCCCCTTCGAGTAGATACATCGCTAGGCCGTGCGAAGTGATTTTCAAACGATTGCAAATATCGGCCACCGCCGGAAAAACATAAAACGTGCCGCCCGGCATCAAACAAGAAACGCCCTCCACCCGGTTGAGTTCTTCCACCAGCAGTTCGACCTTGCCGCGGAACTCCTGCATTTGCTTATCTCGCAATGCGCAGTCGTTTCGCATGGCGGCGGCGCCTGCCATCTGTGTGAATGGCGGCACGCAGGAGAGCGCGGAGTTGGTCAGCTTGCCCAACATTTGAACCGTTGCGGCGCTGCCCACGGCAAAACCCAATCGCCAGCCGCTCATGCTGAACGACTTACTGAATGTGTAGGCGCCCACGGCTTGCTCCATCATGCCCGGCTGCGCGAGCAGCGAATGATGCTGGCCTCGCCAAACCATGCGGTCGTACGGCTCATCGCTCAACACGGCCACGTCCTTGCCGCGCACCAAATCGGCCAAGCCGACAAGATCTTCCAATTCCGCGACGCCGCCGGTCGGGTTGTGAGGACTGTTCAAAAAAATCGCCTTCGGGCGGGGATCTTCCTCAAGGAATCTTTGCACGTCTTCGAGATTCGGACGAAATGCATTCGAGCGTTTCAAATCGGAAAGGCAGACCCGCGCCCCACGCCGTAAAATGTTTGGCGGATACGTCGGAAAATAGGGGCTGAACACCAACACGCCATCGCCAGGATTGAGAAAGGCCTCGCAGAACAGTTGCTCAAAGTTCTTCGCGCCGGGGCCGGCAACGATATTCTCGCTCGTCGTTTCCAGGCCGTACTCCCGGTTCACGTAGTCGGACGCCGCCGCGCGAAAATCGGGCAGACCGAGCGATGGCCCGTAATGGCAATGGTCGGCTTCGATGGCCTTGATGCCCGCCTCCCGCGCTGCCGGAGAGGTCGGGAAGGGACTATCGCCGATCTCGAGTTCGATCACATCCTTGCCGGCGGCAATGAGCTGCTTGGCCACGGCCAACACCGTAAAAGCGGTTTCCGATTTCACCGAAGCGGCAAATTCACTGAAGGATGCAGCCATGGGAGTGAGTCTTTCCGAGATTTTTTCAGAGGTTTGATTTGTCGAGCGGGACGGAAACATTCCGTGTAACCGTTCACGGGTTTTGAGTTGTCGGCTGGATGTTATCGCATTTCCACGCGTCGCTGGCAAAAGTCAAGACATTCCTAATACCTTCTAACACAACTTAGTAGGTCGGCATCAAACTCCGTGTTTGAAACGCCAAACAGGGGTTATGTTAGGAGCTCTAAGCGGTTTCCGGGCGGACGTTTCAACGCAGAGAACGCAAAGGCGCGGAGGGCCGCAGAGGAAAATCCCCAGGCATCCCGGACCAAGTTGACGACGTAATTCAATCGCACGGCCGATGGCCATCGCCAAAACTTCGTTTTCTTTCGTCTCGTATTTTCTTCACTATCTTCTTCTCTGCGGCCCTCCGCGCCTTTGCGACCTGCGTTGAAATGCCCGCCTGGAAACCGCCGAACAAGTATCTAAACTTCCGCCAGCGTTGCGGAAAATGCGATAACATCCAGCCGACAGATCAAAACCGGCGAACGGCTTGCTGTTTTTCTTTCGTGCCGTTCGTGTATTTCGTGGTTGTAAAATGACCCCGGCAAAAGGATGGAACAAAAGAATGTCACCGCACAGGTTATCGTAAAAGGAACCGCGAATGAACACGACTTCTTATGGCGAGCTCTCCACGTAATGGCACGGCTGACGTCGCTTGATTCCAGGAGAAAACCTGAGAGCCCATTGGATTTCATTCGCGTTAATTTGTGTCCATTCGTGGTTCTCGCAAAAAGCATCGTGCGATCATCGCTGAGTAGTTACCAATTTTCTTGACATTCCACGCTGGGGGCCGGATACTGGCGTCTCGTTGCGATTTGGCGGTGAACAACGGCTGGCGCCTTCGCCAAATGAATCCTCCAACGAGGCGAACTTCTCCAACGAAAAAGGGAGCAACAACGTGGTTAAGTCGGTTCTTGAAGCGATTCGTATGGGAATCTGGGACTATGAACCCCGCGAGGTCCAAACAGATAGCCATTTCGATTCGACAGGAGCGCTTCCCGGCACCGATGCCAAACTCGATATTCTCGCACAGCGGGTCAGCGAGGGTTTGCCGCTCTGGCATCCGTCGGACCGGCGGAGTATTGATGATTCCCCCTCGCCCGACTGATGCACGCGCCGCGTGGCGTTCCACAACCTCGCTGGAGGTCAGGCATTAGGCTTGCGGCAGATGAGATTTTACCCACCGCATTTTTCTAGGTCGCCAAAAAGCCCGGCAATTCGAAAATGCCGGGCTTTTAACTCGGCAAATTTTCATCCGCCGCCCGCCTTCAATGAGCGTCTACCTCACATTGTGTGAGGTATCTTACAAAAGACCCGTTTCGTGAAATCGTGTATCTCTTTTGGCGCGAGCCTGGTTGGAAAAATTCCTGCGTGAACTATTTGCCGAGCGAACGCGTACCATCTAGGATATGAAGGTATGAAACGGCTGGCGGTGCTTGATTCGGTCGTCGACCGGCGGCGCGTGTGAGCCTGCGTTAGCATCCTACCATTGAACTCCCTACGTTTGAGCCCCTAAGATTGGGGCGCACTATAATCGGGGATCCCAAGGTTCTGGACCTCTTCTCGAGGGCCGGCCGCGTTTGGGCCCGATTCCCTCCGTTGTTGTCGTTTTGGTTTGATTTATGGCGCTGTTGTTGGCGCCGGTTATTTGATCGTGTCGGTCAAATTTTTCCGCTCCTTTTTCCTGTAAGGAAATCCCCCCATGAGAACTCGCACCAGTACGTCTTTGTTTTCGGTAGCCTTAGTGCTTCTCGCCGCAGGCGCTTTGCAGGCGGAAACAACGGTCACGTTGAACCATCTGCACCTTTGCTGTGGAAAATGTGTCAAGGCTGTCAGCAAGGCGGTTGCCTCGGTTGACGGCGCTTCGGTTGCCGTGAACAAAAAAGGCGGCAGCGCCTCGATCACCGCCTCCAGCGATGCAGCCGCCCAGAAGGCGGTCGACGCGATCGCGGCCGCCGGTCTGCATGGCCACAGCAATAATGCCGCCATCGCCATGAAGGGCACGAGCGTGAAAGCGGGCAAGGTGAGCCGCATCGAATTCACCGGCGTGCATAACTGCTGCGGCGGTTGCAATAAGGCGATTCAAAAAGCGATCAGTTCGGTTGCCGGCGTTGCGGGCAACACCGCCAAGCCGAAGTCGAGCAGCATCGTGGTGGAAGGCAACTTCGACGCCCAAGCCGTGGCCAAAGCGCTCTTCCACGCTGGTTTTCACGTGACCGCCAAGAAGTAATTGCTTTCGCAACCCGCTGCCGGATTTTTTCAGCATCGGTGCTTGCATTTGATTCTCGATCCGTAGACGATTGACTCCGCCGGAGGGGCGCTTTGTGCTTCCTCCGGCGGAGTTTTTTTTATAGACATTCTCCCGTTAGGCCCCATTTCGGCTTTTGACAGACGCTCCATGAAATACCTCTTTTGGCCACTGTTGGCGTTGCTCATCGTGCTGCATCAAGATTATTGGCAATGGGACGACGCCACGCTCCGTTTCGGTTTCCTTCCCCAAGCATTGGCCTACCACGCCTGCCTGTCGATTGCGGCGGCGGTTTTTTGGGCCTGGGCGTGCCGATTCTGCTGGCCGCTGGACGGCGAACCAGCGAAGGGCCAGCTAGCCAAGGGCGGCGGTCGTTCCGAGGCTGCATCTTCCGCGACGGCCTCTTCCTCGACTTCGGAGGAGGCGCCGTCATGACCCAGTTGGTAATTATCGTCATCTATTTGTTGCTGCTTCTGGGCGTGGGCGCCTTGGCCAACCATTGGTTTCGCGGCGACTCCCAAGACTACATGCTCGCCAGCCGCACGATTGGTCCTTTCTTTTTGTTGATGTCGTTGTTCGGCACCACCATGACGGCTTTCGCCTTGGTGGGCTCCACGAACAAAGCCTTCGCGGCGGGCGTGGGCGTGTATGGCATGCTGGCTTCGGCCAGCGGCATTATCCATTCGCTGTGTTTCTTTTTGATCGGCATTAAAATGTGGTCGTTCGGCAAGAAATTCGGCTTCACCACGCAAATCGAGTTCTTCCGAGCAAGGTTGGAAAACGATTTCATCGGCCTGCTGTTGTTTCCCGTTTTGATCGGTCTGATCATTCCGTATTTGTTGATCGGCGTTATTTCCTCGGGCGGTTTGGTGTTTCAAGTCACCGACGGATTGGTTCCCGCTTGGGCGGCGTCGTTGGTGGTCTGTTTGGTCGTGATGACGTATGTCTTCTTCGGCGGCATGCGCGGCACGGCTTGGGCCAACGCATTACAGACCATGTTTTTCATGGCCATGGGCGTGATCACCTTTGTGTTGATCGCCAAGGAGTTGGGTGGAAAGGATACTCTGTGGGAAAGCATGCGGGCGGCGTCGGAAACCGTTCTGCAAAACAACCCCACGCAACTTGCACGCACGAAACTACCCCCGCCTGTCTATTTTTCCTTCCTGTTGATTCCGCTCTCCGTGGCGATGTTTCCACACGTGTTCCAACATTGGTTGACAGCACGCAACGCCAACGCCTTCAAGTTGCCGATCATCGCGCATCCTATTTTCATCATGGTCGTGTGGTTGCCTTGCGTGATGATTGGCGTCTGGGCCAGCGGTTATCAAGGACTGCTGACGGCGGAAATCCCTGCTGATCGCGTATTGGCGTCGTTGGTGCATCAACTCGCCTCACCCATGTTGGGCGGACTGCTGGCGGCCGGAATTCTGGCCGCGATTATGTCGTCGCTCGATAGCCAGTTCCTTTGCCTGGGCACGATGCTCACCAACGACATCGTGAACCATTATCATCGCGGCGAACGGATCTCGGAGCGGAAAGAAGTGCTGATCGCCCGTTCGTTCATCGTGGCGGTGGTGGCCGTAACGTATCTACTCAGCCTCGTGGCGCCCCCGGCAATTTTCAGCATGGGCATTTGGTGTTTCAGCGGCTTTGCAGGACTGTTTCCCTTGGCGCTGGCGGCGGTGTACTGGAAGCGGCTCACAGCCGCCGGTGCGATTGCCTGCGTGTTGGCGGTGGCCGCAGCTTGGGCAGTGATGTTTGCCCAATCAGACTTCGGCGCCGACAGCCACTACGCATTCCCTCAAGACCCGGTTTCGCTGGGCGTGGCCACGCTGCCGCCGATGATGCCGGTCGTGGCGCTGGTGGCGCTCTCGGCCGCGACACTGGTTATTGTCTCGCTGATCACGCGTCCTCCCAGCCAAGAAACGCTCGACAAGTTTTTTGAATGACGGTGTGAAACGGGGTAGCAGGCGTGCGGCGGAAGAAAATTCACCTAATACAAGCACGAAGCGCAAGCGAGTGAATCAGCAAACGGTCATTCCCGCGTAGGCGAGAACCCAAAAAAACTCACGGTCTCCCGCTGCGTGCGGGTATTTTTTTTTCTGCCGACCGCCAATGATCGAACAGACCATAGTGCGGCTATCGTTTGTATCAGTCACGGCCTTGTAGAGCGATCAGAATTCGCAACACATACCAGAGCAGCAAGGCCACCGAGGCGAATAACGCCAGCGATGCGGCCACGTATTGATCGGTCCGGTAGTGATGCAAGATATTTGAAGTGTCGTAGAGAATGTATCCACTGGCCAGAGCCACCAGCGCCACCGAGAACCATACTCCCATCGAGAGCCCGAAAATAACGGCGCACACAATTAAACCGATCGCCATCAGGCCTCCCCAGAACAAATACATGCGGAGGAAGGAGAAATCGGCGCCGGTCAGGAAGACGACCGCAGTCAGTCCGGCGAACATCACCAGGGTGATGGCGCCGGCGGCGGGAATCAGGTTGGCGTCGGTGTAGAAGGCGGCAATCGCCAGCAGCGGCACAAACAGCAACGCCTCCGCGCCCACGTAAAGCACCAGCCCGGCGTATTGCATCGGCCTGGAACTGGTGGATTCCGCCCAGCTACGGGCCACCCAACTCACCGCCATGAAGCCCCCCAAGAACAACAGCCAAGTGTAACCGCCGGCGAGCCGCGTCGCAGCCAATAACGTTTCCATTGGAACCAGGGAGAAGATCAAGGCCTCCAGCACGACAAAACCCAGCATCGCCAAACCCAAATGCAAATAGGTTTGGCGGATAAACGTAGCGCGTTCCGAAGCGACGGCGGTCGCGGCAATGCCGTGCTCGCTATAAGGATTCACTTGCGGAGACTCGTAAGGATTATTGCCGTAGCTCATGCGAACGCGCCTCGGGGAAAATCTGGGTAAATTGACGGTGAACTTACGTTCAGAGGAATATTACCGGTCAAAATCAGGCCGGTCAAGGCAAAGGCTCGCCTAGGGGTGGAACGTCGGCAAAAAGAATATCGCCAAACAGTTGCGGAGTTAAGACAGGCGGATTAGCATAGTGGGGTAGGTATTTGTTTTTCGTATTTTCCGGGATGGCGCCCAAACGGGTGGTTTTCCCGACGGGTTTTCGCATGTTCGCCGTGGCGAAATGTGTAGCCCTCCCGCCTTTTTCAGCCCGCCAAGGTTCGTAACGCCGTATTTTCAAATCGGCCAGACATCAAGGGTTGAAAACAGGGTGGTTTCGTAGTGCGTAACAGGGCGTCGTTTGCCGTGCTGTTGGATAAGAAGAATGTCTCTTTGACTTGGGGGAGAAAATTCCCATGCTGAAAGCAACACGCGTTGCCAGACCCGCTCTTGTTTGGGCGGTCGTGTTATTGTTGACCTTCCAACCGGCGTTGGCCGGGCTACGCGGCAGGCATTGTCGCCGTGTGAAACGTAGCCATTCGTGCTGTCGGACTGTTTGCCCGCCGGCGCCGTGCCATCACGGCAGTGCTGGTGAAATCGGGGCTGATGAAATCGGGCCAGCCGATGCCGCCCCAGATTCCGTTGGACCGCCGCCTCCGCCAGCTGTAATAGAAATCCCACCCGCTCCGGCGCCAGCGCCAAAACCAGCGCCCGCTCCGGCGCCGAAACCAGCGCCGAAACCAGCGCCCGCACCGGCGCCGAAACCAGCGCCCGCTCCAGCGCCCGCTCCAGCGCCAAAAACAGCGCCCGCACCGGCGCCGAAACCAGCGCCCGCACCGGCGCCAAAACCAACACCCGCTCCAGCGCCGAAACCAGCACCCGCTCCGGCGCCAAAACCAGCACCCGCTCCAAAACCGGCGCCCGCCAAGCCCGCGAGTGACGACTTGGATGATCTCTTCGGCGATGCGCCCGCCAAACCGGCAACGCCAGCGCCTGCCGCGGAAGAAAAGCCCGCTCCAGACAAGCCGGCGGAACCTGCTCCCGCCAAGCCCGCGAGCGACGACCTCGACGATCTCTTCGGCGATGCGCCCGCCAAACCAGAGGCGCCCGCTGCCGAGGAAAAACCTGCTGCCGAGGAAAAACCCGCGGCTGAGGAAAAACCCGCTACGGAAGAAGAACCCGCCAAAGACGATCTCGACGATCTCGACGATCTCTTCGGCGATGCGCCCGCCCTACCGGCGGCGCCAGCGACCCAGCGCCGTTGGGTCGACAACACCGGGAACTTTGAGATCCTGGCGAAGTTCGTTTCCGTGACCGATTCGCATGTCCGGCTGCAGAAGTCGAATGGCGCTTTCTCGAACGTCCCGCTGCGACGGTTGAGCGATGCCGATCGTCATTATGTGGCCGAATATGTGGCGCAAAACGATGCCTCGTTCAATCGTATCGCCATTCGCTAAGATTTTGCTCGATTCGTTGAATCCCCATAAAGGCCGGTTGCTTTTCGCGACCGGCCTTTTTTCTTTAGGCGAGCGGCAGATAAAAACTTACCCGCACGCGGCGGGAGTCAGTGAGTTTTTTTGGGTTCCCGCTTACGCGGGAATGACCGTTTGCTGATTCACTCGCTTGCGCTTCGTGCTTGTATATAGGTAAATATTCATCTGCCGCTCGCCCAAGAGCGGAAACACTTATACCTTCTAACACAACTTGGTGGGTCAGCATCAAACTCCGTGTTTGAAACGCCCAACAGGGGTTATGTTAGGAGCTCTTAGGTCTGCGCGGCTTTGGCGGAGTTTACGGGCGGCAATTTCCGTTACGTCCTGTTTTTCTCGGCAATCGGTTTCAACGACGCTTCTTGCCTGGTTAGAATGGAGCCTAATGGCTGGTCGCAGCCGCTGGGTGTTGCCGGGCGTCAAATTGCGTCGGCTGAAGAGTCGCTCCCAATCACGGAATGCACGCTGAAAGAACGCCCGCCCAATGGCCACCAACCCCTACCAATCGCCGCAAGCGGTCTCGCAGCCAGCCCAACCAACATTTCCGAGGCGGCTTTCTTTCCTGGAAATCTTCATTGTGGGCCATGTGATTAGTTTTTTCTTGTTGCTGCTTGCGCCCGCGGTCGCCTCCTCCTCTGTTTTGGGAGATCATTCAGGAAGTCGTTACCTGCTCGGCGGCGTGGTGGTTCTCTTTACGCGGCTGCCCTGGTTGGTGGTTGTGTTCAGTCTTTGGGGCGGCGCGGCAACCGCCGGCGGGGCTTTTATTGTTTGGCGGGCAAGGCGTCTGATTGCTCGCTACCTGCCCAAGCCGTAACGCTGGAGCATGGATCGGGTTCGCTCGACGATCATTTCCCGCAGGGCGAGCGGTTGGAGTACTTCCGCCTGGTCGGCGTAACCCATGACCCACCAGGAAATCTCGCGCAGCCCTGAAACGGTGGCGCGAAACTCCAATTCCCCGTTTTCCAGCCAGGCCGTCTTTTGTGTTTTGTGCCAAACCACTTCCTCCACGTTCCTCGCGACCAAGGGCGAAAAACGTATCACGATTTGATGGTCGGGGCCCGGCTCGGGAATCAAACTCCAAGCATTTTTCAGGTACCGGTCAAGGCTGAACCGCTGGGGGATTTTGTAAGATTCCTCCAGGATTTCCAGCTTTTTGATGCGCGCAAGATTGAACGTCCTGACCTCCCGATGCACCGACGAACGCCCGATCACATACCAACTTCGGCGCTGGAACAAAACCCGATACGGGCTGATCTTGGCGCCAATGCATTCCTCTTCGGTGAAACTCTCGTAATGAATACGAACACACCTCCGCTCGGCCATGGCGGCCAGGAGTCGGTCGTAGACGGGGGTGATGTCGTCGCGTTTCGAGGTCGAATCGAGGCGAATGCGCACTCCGGCGGTCAAATGGCGAACGTAATCCCGGAGCCGCGCCGGCAGTGCGTTTTCAAGTTTGACCGCCGCCGATAACGACGCCTTGCTAAACGGCAAATGCGGCGAGTCGCCCAGTTCGTGGCAGAGGAGAATAACCGCCAGGGCTTCATCGGGCGTGAAGTTTGTCGGCGGCAAATAGTGAGCCCCCAGAATTCGGTACCTACCCAGCGGCTCGTCGAAAACGAGCGGTACGCCGGCCAGCCGCAGGGCTTCGATGTCGCGGTAGATCGTTCGGCGGCTGACATCACACGCGTTTGCCAACGCCTCGACATCGCAACTGGCGCCGTTTTGCAAAAGGCTAATGACCTTAACCAAGCGGTGAATACGCGTCAGGTTCATATATCGTGGACGAATCGCGAGCGGATTGGAACTCAAGCGGTCGAAAGACGGGCCGAAAGACCATAGGTTCCGTATTATACTTCAAGCGACTGAAAACGCGCGCATTCTTCGTCCTACGGCGGGTGAGCATTTACCAACCGTGTTCCCCGCCTTTTCGGGGGGGAATCAGGCGCTTCGCCTTACGACGCCACAAAAGCCAGATAATAAAATATCCAGCCCGTGATGGCGGTCATGGTCATGCCGCCGGCGGCCAATCGGGCCCAAAAAATGTGTTGGCGGCTGTAGTCGCTGGGAGCGGGAGGCGCGGGTATTTTTCGCACCGCCTGGACGATCACGAAAATCCAGAGGAAGGTGGTCGGAATGGCAAAACAGAGGTGTACCAGCAGGCTGTACCACACGGTGTTCCACTGGCCGGCGATGTAGTAAGGCGAACTGGCGGCGAGTTTTTCCCAGTCGGTGAAAAGTCGCATGTCGATTTCAAACGCCGCCACGGCCACCGCCAGTGTGAGGCCGAGCGAGATCTGCATGATCTTGTGAACGGTATATTTCCGCCGGTATTTGACCAAATAAATACTCAGGCCCATCAGCGGCACGATGCCGAACATGGCCAAGAACACGAAATCGAGCATGAGCGAGCCGCGCGCGCCCAGGAAGCCGGTTGGCGGGGTTGTTTGACCGAGAAGACTCCACACGGGAAATTCTCTTTCTGTTTGGAAGACGAAATGGATTCGACCGGGCCGCCGAGCACCCGTCTCGAAATAAGTTTCCGGCTGTAGCTCGGAAAATCCCGGCGTTTTCAAAATGCCGGGATTTTAATTCGGCAGGTAATTTCGGGACTGTTGCCGAGGGGCGTGGGCCCAATACGTGCGCCATTTGAGTAATTTGCTTAACGTCACCCATGACGAAGCCCCCGTCAATAGCAACAAATCCTAGTAGGGCGATGCAAATGCCGATTCCGCCCGTGTTTGCCTTCGCCCTTAGGCCTCAAACTGCTATAACAGGTACCAGTGCGTTAGGATGCCTTTCGTGTTGCTTTTATTGCAGGCGTTGGTGCGTTCCGTTGGTGTGCTCGGCGCCGCTGATGGATCCCCCTCTTTCGCGCTCCCATGTTTGATTCTTTGATTGATGCGGTGTTGCTGAATGGCCCCAAGAGTTGAAGTCGTGATCACCGGCGTGGGCGTCGTGAGCCCGATTGGCATCGGCAAGGAAGCGTTTTTTTCCTCGATCGACGCACAACGCAGCGGCGTCAGCTTGCTTGCCGTCAACCAGGAGGCGAAGGCGCCTTGCCAAATTGGCGCCATCGTTGACGACTTCGAGCCCAAAAAATATGTGCGGCCTCGCAAAAGCCTGAAGGTGATGTGCCGCGAGATCCAACTCGCCTTCGCCGCCGCCGAACTTGCCGTGAACGACTCCAACCTAGACGTGGCATCGGTCGACCTCGACCGCATGGGCGTCGTTTTCGGCAGCGAGATTTTCTACGGCGACACAACCGAGATGCTCGACGCCTTTCGGAGTTGCGCCGACGAAGGACGTTTCGTCTACGACCGCTGGGGCGAGCAGTCGATGAAGCAAATGTTTCCCCTCTGGATGCTCAAATACCTACCCAACATGGCGGCCTGCCATATCGGCATCTCGCAAGGGGCGCGCGGTCCTAATAACACGATCACGTACGCCGAAGTGTCGAGCTTGCTGGCAATTTCCGAAGCTTGCCATGCGATTGAACGCGGCGCCGCCGACATCATGCTTTCCGGCGGCGTTGGCTCCCAGGTGGGCTTGGCGAAGTCGCTCTATCGGGGTTCTGAACTCCTCGCGCCCACGACCGGCCGGCCAGAAGCAGCTTCAAGGCCGTTCGACTTGCGACGCCAAGGCATGGTCAATGGAGAAGGCTCCGGCGCCATCGTGTTGGAGCGGCGAGAACATGCCGAGGCCCGCGGCGCGACGATCTACGCCGTGGTCGCGGGCCACGGAAACGCCGGTTGCCGAGACGAAGAGACCATGCGAATTGCCGCTATCAAACAAACGATCAACGCTGCGATGCGGTCCGCCGATTGCCAGGCGAACGAACTCAGCCACGTCAACGCCCATGGACTCGGCGCGATTGCCTCCGACAGAATCGAGGCGCAAGCCATCGCCGCCTGCCTGCAAGACGTACCCGTTACCGCGCCCACCAGTTACTTCGGGCGCCTCGGCGCCGGCGGCGGGGCGGTCGAATTGGCGGCCAGCGTGCAGGCGTTGCAAACCGGCCGGGTTCCGGTCACGTTGAATTACGAAACGCCCGACCCCGCCTGCCCGATCAACGTGGTGCGAGGCGCGCCGTTAGCGCGCCGCCAAGACGCCGCGCTCGTGCTCAGCCAAGCCCGCACCGGCCAAGCAGCCTCGCTGCTGCTGCGCAAGGCGTGACCGGAAAGGCGGCCGCCGTTGTCGAAGGCCGCAGTTTGCAACTCGTCTAATGACTGGGAGGTCCGGCCTGAAAATCGGCTGGGTGCAGATCGCTCGCCGGAAGCGGCGGAACATTGCTGATCGGCGGCTCTGCTGCGTCGTCGTCGTCGTTGATCGTCGCCGCATTTTCGGTTTGCTCCTCATCCACTCGGAGGCAATTTCGGCCGGCTTGCTTGGCGGCGTAGAGTTTGGCGTCGGCTCGCCGGAACAAACTTTCGGCCGTGTCTCCTTCCCGCACGAAGGCCATTCCAGTGCTCAACGTGATCGCGACGCGTCCGCCATCGCCGGCGGCGCTGAAATTCTGCTGCTCGGCCGATTCACGAATCTGGATCGCTAGTTCGATCGTGGCCTGCCGATCATTGCAAGCCAGCAGGAGCACGAACTCATCGCCGCCATAGCGGGCGACGAAATGTTTTTTCCCCATGAATTCCCTCAAAATGGCGCCCACGCCCACAACCACGCGGTCGCCGGCGGCATGCCCATGGGTGTCGTTGATCCATTTGAAGTGGTCGATATCGCTGATCACGAGTGCAAAATATTCGCCTTTGCGGCTCCATTTCGAGAGCCAATACTGAAAGGCTTCGTCGAACGCCTTGCGGTTGCCGACATGCGACAATTCATCGGTGCGGGCTTCTGCTCGCGTGATGTCCAGCTCTTGGGCCTGTTTCGCCAAATCGTAGCGGGCGCAGGTGAGATCGTCTTCAAGTTTCACGTTCGAGGAAATGACTTCCTTGATATGGCCCAGCAGCACTTTTTGCACTTGATTCATCTCGACCGATACGTCCAGGTGCTCGACCGACTTCCCCATGTCGGCCAATTCGTTGTTATGGCTGCCGACATCGTGCGAGAGTTGGTCGGCGCTTTTGAGCATACTCGCCAGGGCGTTCAGCACGGCTTCGCGTTCATGTTTTACGCGCGTACGGCCCAGGTAGTAACCGATCGCAAAGATCAGCAACGTACAAGGCAAGGCGAGATATACAGCGAACGATTGGAGCGGCACGGTTGTCTTCTTTTTCGTAGGGGTTTGTGAGGGATTCTATTCGCAGGTTGCCTGGGCCGCCGGCGCCGATGTGGCGGCATGGCCGTTTTGGCTGGCGATGGGTTGTGATTGAAACGCCGACTCAGGCGGAACCGCCGCCGGACGGGCAAAGAGGAATCCTTGGGCGAAATCGGCGCCGTGTCGCAGCGTCCAAAGCCATTCGCCCTCGGTTTCCACACCCTCGACAACGGTTTTCACTCCCAAATCGTGAGCCAGCTCCAAAAGTTTCGCTGTCACGCGGGCTTTATAAACATCGCCGTCGACGCCATGGATCAAACCCATGTCGATTTTGATGATATCCGGCTTGAGTTGTGACACCAAATTGAGCGAATTGTACCCGGCGCCCACGTCGTCGAGAGCGACTCGGCAGCCGGCTTCACGCAAATAGTGTACGATCTCGAGCAAACTATTCGTGTCGGAAACTTCGTCGCTTTCCACCACTTCAAACACGTAGTTGTCGGTTGCAATGGGAGACGCCATCGCGGCGCGCAGCGTCTCTTTTATGGATCGAAAAGATTTGTCGATCGAGCGAGGATTGAAATTGATAAAAATATTCGTGCTGAGCGCGTGGGAGGAGGCCGACTCAATCGCCTTGCCGCGCGCCGCGCAGTCGAGGTGGTCGACCGAACCGGCGCCGCGGGCCGCGGCGTAAAGGCGAAAGGGTGAAATCAGTTCGCCGCCGTCGCCATGGCCGCGCAGCAGGCACTCATGTCCATAAACAACACCGGGGTCGGCGGTGTGTACGATGGGCTGGAAGTGGGTCACGAGGCGGTCGGAGTCGATGACGTCGTTCAGCCACTGACCATGCACCCAGTCGATCAGCTTTCCCAGCGGTTGCGAGTTCATCAGGTCGGCGTACGAGGGCGCGTCGTGTGAATCGGCCAGATAGCACTTCGTGCGGGCCAATTCGACCAGGCTCAAGGCGTCTGACCAATCGCACGCCAGGCGATGCAACTGCCGCCACGACACCGGCAATCCGACAACATCTTCAAACACGTTTTCCAACGGCCAGCCGGCGTTTTCCGCCACCCGGCACAATAGCGATTGCGTCTCTTGAGGAGAGGCGGTCAGATAGAGTGTTCCGCCGCAAGGAAACTCCGAAACGCAAGGCCCGCTACCCATCGCCACCCTTCCCCGTCAACGCGTCCACCGCTGTTCCGCGATTAAGAATGCACACTCCCAACAGAAACCTAGCTTACAATTTCACCCTGCGCCGCACCGCCGCCCGCGAACGCCGCGAACTTTCATAGACAGGCAGGGAGATTGCACGGCTTGCGCCACTTGCGACGCCGCCGCGAACGCCAACAACGCAGGGTTGGAGCGTACGCAGCGGCGTGTTTTGTTTCTTTCGCCGAGCGAAAGACGACGTTCATTGTTTGAACGCTCCTAAACGTCGCTCAGCGTGAACTCGGGCAGACGCACGATTTCACCGCCCTTGAGAGCCGATTCATGAGCGCAAAGGCCGACGCATGTCCAATTGGCCGATTGCACCGCGTTGGGGTAGGGGTCGCGGTTTTCAATCAACGCCGAGATAAATTCGTGCGCCAAGTGAGGGTGCGAACCGCCGTGCCCGCCGCCTTGCGTGAACGACAAATGCTGCTGGTCGTCGGCATCGTACACGCCGCCGGTGGTGAAAGGCCGGATTTCCTCCGGCAGCAAGTGGGCGTAGTCGGGAACCTTGACCCTTTGGGGAATTTCCGGCTCGGGTTTTTTGGCGGTGTGCAGCACCGCGTCTTCCCCTTCGATGAGCGGCCATTCGAAGGCCATCTTCGTGCCGTACACATCGAAGCTCTCCCGATACTGCCGCGCCGTATCGAACAACGCCCGGTAAATTCTGGCGGTAATATCCGAGTTGCGAAATTTGATGTGCGTCGTTTGCACGGCATGCGGCGAATTGTATTTGGCGATCAATTCCTCGCGAATCGTTCCCGAACCAAAACAAGACACATACTCAGCTTCGGCGCGCGTCAGCGCCAAGCAAGGGCCCACGCAATGCGTGGCGTAATGCATGGGCGGCAAGCCGGGCCAGTAGTCGGGCCAACCGTCCATGTCTTGATGGTGGCTGGCTTGCAGGAATTGGATTTTTCCCAGATCGCCTTTTTCGTAAAGCTCCTTGACGTACAAAAATTCGCGCGCGTACACGACGGTTTCGGCCATCATGTATTTCAGGCCGGTTTCCCGCACCAAGTTCACGATTTCCTCGCACTCTTCGATCGTGGTGGCCATCGGCACGGTGCTCATCACATGCTTACCCGCCTGGAGCGCCGCGATGGCTTGCGGAGCGTGGTCGGGAATCGGCGTGTTGATATGCACGAAGTCGACCTCCGAATCGGCCAGCACGTCGTCGTAGCTGGTGTATCGTTTCTCAATGCCGAAGGCGTCCCCGATTTGATTGACCTTGCTATCCGTTCGCTGGCAAATAGCGTACATATTGGCTTGAGGATGCCGTTGATAAATGGGAATGAACTCGGCGCCGAATCCCAACCCGATAATCGCCACGTTTACTTGGCTTTTGTTGTCGCTCATGAAATGCTCCTTGCGTTGCCGCCGAACCCGGCAGGATTGTTTTTCTTAGCCTAACGACTGGCAAGGGCGTCGTCATCTGGGAGTCATGAAAAACTTGATAACCGTTCACGCGGATTTTCGGTTACAACCAACGTAGACCGTCTCGATGTTGGTGGTTGCCGGTAGTCGCCCATCGGCGCCGACGTGTCCGCAACCGTTTGAACGGAGGTTGGCGGCGCCGTAAACTGTATTGCTCTTCGCTGGGCCTCCTGGGGTCTGTTTCATCACGCCGCTATTTTGGAGTTCACCGCCATGTTTCGCACGCTCTGTTGCCTGCTCATGCTGAACGTTGCCTTGCAGTTGGCGCAAACGGCGGCGGCCGAGGAAACACACACGCTGCATACGTTTGAACGTATTGCCTTGACCGATGTCTATTACTCCGAAGGTTGCAGTTTCGGAGATATCAATCACGATGGCGCGGCCGATGTCGTGTACGGCCCGTATTGGTTCGCCGGCCCCGAATTCAAGGCCAAATACGAAATCTACCCGGCCCAACCCCAGCCGACCGAACGCTACGCCAACAACTTTTTTTCCTGGATCTACGACTTCAACCACGACGGCTGGAACGACGTGTTTACCGTCGGCTTTCCCGGCACGCCGGCCTATGTGTATGAAAACCCGGCCAGCGGCCAGTGGGGCGAAGCTTGGAAGAAGCACGAAGTCTTCGACTGGGTATCGAACGAATCGCCTCGGTTCACGAATTTTATCGGCGACGAAAAACCCGAACTCATTTGCACGCGAGACGGCTACTTCGGCTATGCATCGGTCGATTGGGAAAAACCGTTCGCCGCCTGGACGTTCCACAAAATCTCGCGGCAAGTCGCCGCCAAACGTTTCGGCCACGGCATGGGCCTAGGCGATATCAACAACGATGGCCGGACCGATCTCATCGCCCAGAACGGCTGGTGGGCGCAACCCGAATCGCTCTCCGACGATCCACTCTGGGAGTTCCATAAGTACCTGTTTACCCGCGCCGGCGGCGCCGAAATGTACGCCTACGATGTGGACGGCGATGGCGATCACGATGTAATCACTAGCTTGGCCGCCCACACCTACGGCTTGGCCTGGTTCGAACAGGTGCGTGAAGACGGCGCCATCACGTTCAAGAAGCATTTGATCATGGGCGACCGGCCGGAGAAGAATAGTTATGGACTGGTGTTCACGGAACTGCACTCCGTCAACCTGCAAGATATCGATGGCGACGGCTTAAAAGATATCGTCACTGGAAAAACGTATTGGTCGCACCATAGGCAGAGCCCGCTCTGGGACGCCGGCGCGGTCGTGTATTGGTTCCAATTGCAACGCGACAAAAACGGCGTGCGGTGGGTTCCCCACTTGGCCAACGGCGATACCGGCATCGGGCGGCAATTGGTCGTGGGAGATGTCAACGCCGACAAACTACCCGACATGGTCGTCGGCGGCATGAAAGGCGCGAGCGTGCTGCTGCATCGCACCCAGCAAGTCGACGCAGCCGCCTGGCGCGCCGCGCAGCCAAGGTTGGGCGGCGCGAAAAAGTAAACGACTACCGGCTAGAAGCCGGTAGGTTCGGCAAAAGAAGTCGTGAGCTACGGACTGAAGTCCTTCGCACGCGACAAAAGAAAACACGCAACCTACCTCAAGAGGCAGCCAATGAAAAAGAAGAATCACCACAGAGGACACAGAGAGCACAGAGAAAAAGACGCCCTAAAAAATCTCTGTGCCCTCTGTGGTGGCCTCTGTGGTTAAATTTCCTTCCACTGGATTTCTTCGTGGTGACCGAACCCTTTCCATCTCAAGAAAAACCGAAAGGATTCGCCTGAAGGCGAGGGTTTTAGACCCATCGCAAGGACAATAATTGCAGGCGCATTGCGTAGAAAGTATGACCGAAACAAATCCTGGTGAACGCGGCGCCGTGACGCAAACAAAAAAATGCGTGGTCGTCACTGGCGCTTCGAGCGGAATCGGCGCGGCCATTGCGAGGGAATTCGCGCTGGCCGGGTGCGATGTCTTCCTGCATGCAAGGTCCAACCAAGAGGGGCTGGAGCGCGTCGCGGCGGAGGTGCGAGAAGCAGGCGGCCAGACGAAAACCTATTTGGCCGATTTAAGCCGCCATTCCCAGCAAGACGCGCTGCTCGAACAGGCCTGGGCGTGGCGCGAGACGATTGCCGTGTGGGTGAACAACGCCGGCGCCGACGTGCTCACCGGCCCAGCCGCCGAACGCACGTTCGAGGAGAAAATGGAAATGCTGTGGCGTGTCGACGTGGAGGCGACCGTGCGTTTATCGCGGCGGGCGGGCGCCAACATGCGGCGGCAAAACAACGCCGCGGCGGTCCCCTTGTTACTGAACATGGGTTGGGATCAAGCCGAGCGCGGCATGGGCGGCGATAGCGGAGAAATGTTTGCCGCGATCAAGGGCGCTGTGATGGCTTTTAGCCGCAGCTTGGCGATGTCGCTTGCGCCTGAGGTGCGCGTCAACTGCCTGGCGCCGGGCTGGATCGCGACTTCTTGGGCGGCGCGGTCGTCGGCCTATTGGCAAGACCGCGCCGCGAGTGAATCGCTATTGCGGCGTTGGGGCCAGCCGGAAGACGTGGCCCGAGCGGCGGTATTTTTGGCCTCGGAAAACGCCGAGTTTATCAACGCGCATGTGCTGCCGGTCAACGGCGGCTTTCGCAGCGAAGCGGCGGCGAAAAAAGACGGATGACGAAAAAACACATCCATTTCGTCACCGGCAGATTGGCCGAGCACGCCTTGCGTTCGGTGCTGAATGATCTGGCGCCGCGGGTCGATTTTGAACACACGGTTCAGGTTCTGCCGATTACCGTCGCGGCGCTGATGAGCACCGATTGGATCGCCCGCCGCATCGCCCCTCCCGATGAAGCCACGCACATTTTTCTGCCGGGATACTGCCAGGGCGAACTGCAATGTATCGCGGCCGCCAGCGGTCTTTTGGTTGAACGAGGACCGACCGAACTGCGGCAACTGCCCGACTTCTTCGGCCACGGCGCCGCGACAAACGAAGGATACGGCGACCATGATATCGAAATCATCGCCGAAATTAACCACGCGCCGAAATTGCCGTTGGCCTCGATTTTGAAAGCATCGCAACAACTACGCGCCGATGGCGCCGACGTGATCGATATCGGTTGTATTCCCGGCCAGCGTTGGTCGGGAGTGGGCCCGTGCGTGCGAGCGTTGTGCGATGCGGGGTTGCGGGTTTCCATCGATAGTTTCGACGTCGTTGAAGTGCAACAGGCCACCGCCGCCGGCGCCGAACTGGTGCTTTCGGTCAATAGCGGCAATCGGCATGCCGCGCCCGATTGGGGCTGCGAGGTGGTCGCGATTCCCGACGACATCGCCACGCTGGGCGGATTGGAAGCGACGGTCGAGTGGTTGGCGGCGCGGAATGTGCCGCTGCGTATCGATCCTATTTTGGAGCCGATCGGGTTTGGTTTCGCCGCCAGTTTGCAACGTTATTGGCAAACGCGCCTAAAATACCCTGATGCCGAAATGATGATGGGCGTGGGCAATCTCACCGAACTGACCGATGTCGATTCCGCCGGCGTGAACACTTTGCTGCTGGCCTATTGCCAAGAGATCGGCGCGCGCAGCGTGCTGACCACGCAAGTCATTCCCTGGGCGAAAACCAGTGTCCGCGAGTGTGATGTGGCCCGCCGGTTGGCTTGGTTTTCAGTGACCAACCGCGTGCCGCCCAAACGGTTGGACGCCCGCCTGATAATGCTCCGCGATGCCCGCATCTATGAGCAAGGCGACGAGCAGTTGGGGCGACTGGCCGAGCAAATCAAGGATCATAACTTTCGCATTTTTGCGGAGAACGGCGAACTGCATGTCGTCGGCCGACAGTTCCATCTTGCGGGCGACGATCCTTTCCCGCTATTCGAGCAACTGCTGGCCGACAACGCAACGAGCATTTCGCCCGAGCACGCGTTTTATCTGGGATACGAACTGGCCAAGGCGGCCACCGCCTTGACGCTCGGCAAGCAGTATCGCCAAGATGAGGCGCTCGATTGGGGCCTGCTCACCCGAGCGGAAATCAGCCACCGTGAGCGAAAATCAGCCGCCCGCCGCGACCGTTCTTCGTAAGCAGCATGTGGGAATCTCGGCCACCGAAGCTCGGAAAAAACGCGGTGCGAACGCACCTTGGACAAATGGCTGTGGAATACAACCCCTGCCGGGTATATGCTGAGGGCCGGGCGGTTTTTGGCCCGACTTTGGAACGATTGAATTTATGATGCACTGTTTTCCGGAGGCGTTGATGAAATCCACCCCGATCATGCTCCCGATCGTGCTCCCGACCGCGCGCATGTTGATGCTCGTGCTCCTTTTCGCGGCTGCTGGCGCCGAACAAACGCCGGCCGCCGACGAGGCGAATCAACCCCTGCGCGTTTCCCTCTGGAATGGGCGGGCGCGCTTGGGCGACGGCAAAACCGAACAGGCGGACGCCTGGCTCACGGTTCATCGCCCAGAACACGCCAACGGCGCCGCCATCGTGATTTGCCCCGGCGGCGGTTACGGCGGCTTGGTCACCGGCGGCGAAGGGCATGGCATCGCCAAGTGGCTCAATCGTCATGGCGTGACCGGCGCGGTGTTGGAATATCGTTTGCCGGCCGGTCGGCCGTACGTGCCGTTGCTCGACGCCCAACGCGCGATCCGAATGGTGCGCGCCAACGCCAAGCAGTGGGGCCTTGCTAAGAATCGGATCGGCATCATGGGCTTTTCGGCGGGTGGCCATTTGGCGGCCACCGCCGGCGTGCATTTCGATTACGGACGCTTCAAATACTCCGACCCGATTGAAGGAGTGAACTGCCGCCCCGATTTCATGGTGTTGGTGTACCCGGTCATTTCGATGGGGAAGCTGACCCATGGAGGTTCTCGAAACCGTTTGCTGGGCAAAAAGCCGTCTGCCGATTTGGTGGCGTTTTTCTCGAATGAGAAACAAGTCAGCCGCCGCACGCCGCCCGCCTTTCTGGCGCATGCACAAGACGACCGCGCCGTTTCTCCAGACAACAGCAAGGTCTTTCACGAAGCGTTGTTGGCCCACGGGGTGGCGTCGAAATATCTGAGTCTGCCTTCCGGCGGCCATGGCCTCAACGGGTATCAAGGGCCGATGTGGGACGCCTGGCAAAAGCAATCGCTGGAGTGGCTCAAACAACAGAAGTTCATTCCATGATTGTCACCATTGACGGACCGGCCGGCGCCGGCAAGAGCACGATCGCTCGCCAGTTGGCCGATAAACTAGGCTTTCATTTCCTCGATACCGGCGCCATGTACCGCGCAGTAACGTTGGCGGCGTTGCGCGCCAACATCGATCTCGACGACGAAGCAAGTCTGCAAAAGTTGCTGGATCGTCTCTCGATTCGTTTCGAGGGCGAGCGTTTGCTGCTGGGCGGTGAAGATGTCTCGGCTGAAATTCGCACAAGCAGGGTCACCGAAAACGTATCTTGCGTGGCCGACAAAGCCATCGTTCGCCAGTTGCTTGTTGGGCGACAGCAAGCCATCGGCGGCCAGTATGCCGATCTTGTCACGGAGGGCCGCGACCAAGGAACGATCGTATTTCCTCAGGCGGAATGTAAGATTTTTCTCACGGCGTCACCGGAAGTACGCGCCCAACGGCGACAGGCCGACTTGCGCCAGCAAGGCGAAGAGGTTTCCTTGGCTGGCGTGTTGGCCGCCCAGAACGAACGAGACCGACGCGATGGAGCGCGCGCCATCGGGCCGCTTTGCCAGGCCCCCGACGCAATCGCCGTCGACACCGATGGCCTCTCCTGCGAAGACGTATTGCAACGACTGGCGGCTTTGGTCCGGCAGCGAGTTCCTCATTGACATGAGCGTTCCCGCCGATACGCCTTGAGGATCGTTCGAGAATTAGTTGTCTGATTTTCATAGGCAAGGAAGGAATTTATCAATTGTTATTATTCATTTGTCATTGAAGAAAGAGATACAAAGATGTGAAGTAAATAGATGGCCAATGACAAATGACAAATGACCATTAACTATTGACAAATGACTTTGCCTTATCTCTGGAACGACACTCAATTTCCGAACGGTCGTTAACTATCGGGATAATCCCCAACGTCTTGCCCGCCTCGCCACGTCGTCTCTCCCACAGCACACCCCAGACAACACACCATGGCCCAGCGTTCACTCTTCAAGCGGATCGTCTACTCTTCGAGCGGACTGGCGGTGCGATTGGTCGGCGTCAGTCTATTTCGCCTGCGGTGCGTCGGTCGGGATTCGCTGCCGGCGGAAGGCGGGGTGTTGGTTTGCTCCAACCACCAGAGTTTTTTTGACGTGCTCCTCATGGGCGCGACGTGCCGGCGCCGGCTCAATTTTCTGGCCCGTTCATCGCTCTTTCGCTTCAAGCCGTTTCGTTGGTTGATCGAACTCTACGACGCCATTCCGATCGATCTCGACAAATTCAGCATGAGCGGCCTCAAAACAACGCTGCGTTGTTTGAAACGCGGGGAAATGGTGCTCATTTTCCCCGAAGGCACCCGCACCCGCGATGGCGAAGTGGGTTCACTCAAACCGGGCTTCTGCTCGCTGGCCCGCCGGGGAAAAGGCTGGCTGCAGCCAGTCGCGATCGACGGCGCCTACCAGGCTTGGCCGCGGGGCCAGAGGTTTCCCAGCTTCGCGCCGATTCATATCGAATTTGGAACGCCGCTCTCGCCGGAGGAAATCAAACAACTTTCCGACGACGAACTGGTGGCGGAAGTCGAACGCCGCATTCGCGCCTGCCACCGCGCGGCTCGCGAAGCCATAAACGCCCTGGCCGACTAGAGCGACGATAAGGGCCTGTCCAAGTACTATTCCGTGTTTTTCAAATGCAGGCAAAACCGAGGTCAGGCATATTTGATTTCGTATCCTGGAAGGATTCAAGCCTCCGGCTTGGTGGGGATTTCATAACACCATCGCACGGAATATATCTTGGACAGGTACTTCGGTATGTAAATTCCAGACGGTTCCCTTACCGGAGCGGCGCGATGCCGGTTTGCAGTTGGCCGGCCATGTATTTGGGCCAGGCGTTGGCTCGCAGGCCGTTCGATTCACAACGCAGCACGATCAAGGCGCCGCTGTCTAAACCGAAAACGACGCGGCCCTCGCCCAACATGGCGCCCGCCGAACGTACGGGAGAGCCGACGTAATCGCGCCACTGTTCGTCGCCCGAAGAATCGACGGCGTGTACAAACCCTTGGTTATCGCCGAAGTAAACCACGCCGTCGTCGCCGATGACGGGCGTCGATTCAATCGCCGCTTGCACGGGATAACGCCAGGCGATTTTATGCGAACGGCCATCGATTTTCAGCAGCACGCCGCTCACCTCGGCGCCCCGCTTGGAAAGACACGCCGCGACATAAATCGAATCGTCGTCGTCGACGACCGGCGCCGCCAGCATCGGCCCCTCGATTTCTTCTTTCCAGGCCAATTGGCCGTTTTCATGAAAGGCATACAGATGGTCGTCGCAACTGGCGGCGATAATCAACCCGGCGCTCGTGCGAGCCAGCGCCGCATTGATGAAACGCCCGGTGCGGCCCTCGCCTTGGGCGTGGTCCCAGAGGTTTTCGCCCCGTTCTCCCGACAGCCGCACGGCAAACACGCAAGCGTTTTCACCGCCAATATAAAGCACGTCCTGGTGGATGAATCCGGTGCAGTCCAGCCGGCTGCGGGCTCGCAAAAAAGGGCGAGGCGTTTTTTTCCCTTGGGGATCAATCTTCAACAAGCCGCCGACGGAGCGGCAAATCCAGGTGTTGTTGTTTTCGTCGGCCAGCGGCGACGCCCAGCCCAGCGGCTCGCCAACCGCAACGGGCTCGAAGCAGGGCGTTCCGGAGGAATCAACCATGTGCAGGAAGCCGTCGGACGAATGAAACCGAATCGCTTCGTCGCGGCCGATGCAAGGCGACCCAGGAATTACGCCGCCGGTGGCGTATTCCCAGAGCACTTGGACGTTTTCTTCTCCGGGCGCCAAGGCGACAAGCTTGTTTCCCAAACAGGCAAAGATGCGGCCTTCGCCATTGACCGCCGGGCAATTGCGCAGCGGCGTGCGATGTTCGTCGGCCGCCGGGGTTTCGGGGTGCGTCCAGACCTTTCTCCGCGACGGCGGATGCCGGGCTTGCTCCCGCTCCAACGCTTCGCGTCGCTTCTCCTCTTCCAGCCGCGTTTTCTCCCGTTTTACCTGTTCCAAACGGTCTTTTTCCGCCTGTTCGCGCTTCTGGCGTTCGCGTTCGGCTTGCTCTTGCTGCGCGCGCTGCCGCTGTTCTTCGAGCCGCTGTTCTTCGAGCCGCTGTTCTTCGAGCCGCTGTTCTTCGAGACGCTGTTCTTCGAGACGCTGTTCTTCGAGACGCTGTTCTTCGAGACGCTGTTCTTCGAGACGCTGTTTCTCTTCGGTTTGGCTGGGGGTTTCGCTGGTTTCAACTTGTGGAGGAGGGTCGTTTGAAACGATAAAAACGCCCTTGCCTCGCGCGGCGCACTGCTGGCATTTAAACGGCGGCAAATCGTTTTCGATGACGTGGGAACATTTCGTACATTTGTAGTAGGTCATCTGCGGCGCGTTCTTTCCTGAGGATCCACCTGAAATGTCACTGCCGTATTAAAAGCCCGGCATCTTCAAAATGCCGGGCTTTTTTTCGTTTAGCGGCAAGCCCAAGGCGGCTGCGTTTGGCGCCAACGCGTTCGGGCAAGACTAAAAAACGTAGCCGCCTTCGGCTTGCCGTTAAACGAAAAGTGCATTATTTTTCAACCGTGAGCGGTATAAATGCCGTGCTGTTCCGCGTAACAATCGATTACCAACTTCTTGAACGACGTCTTATTCCACATCGACATTCGCCTTGGCCGAAGGTTTGCCGTTTTCTCGCAATACGATCCAGCCGCGCACCGTCGTGATCTCGACGCCGCGGCCGTCGGTGTGATGACGAAAGCGGTCGTATTGATCTCCGGGGCGCACCAGTTCTATGCGGTTCCGCAGGTTGACGGTTTCAAAGCGTTTTTCCAGGAACGCCGCGAGCGCTTGCTCCATGGGGGTGTTGACGTCTTTCGTTTTGGGCCGCCAGCCGTAGAACGCTTCGCCCAACGCCTTGGCGTGCTGGGTGAGGTCGTCTTTGGAGGCCGCCTGCACCAACAGCAACTGGCCGGCAAAAGCCCGGGCGCTTTCGTTGCCAGCCAGCACGCCTTGAATCAGTTCATGCCGTTGGTCGACCAGTTCCGCATCTTCATACAAATACTCTCCCAGCACCGCCCGCTCCCATTCTGCGGAATCGGAAGCGGCCTGCTGTTGCTCGGTTTCCTCGGGCGCGAGTGTGTTGTCGATTTTCGTGAAGCGACTCTCCAGCAGCTGTGCCAACTCCGCCTGTGAATTCGCCGCCGACTGCTCGACACGCCGCGCCAACTGCATTTGCGATTCGCCCAGTTTCTCATGCACGAACTTGATGATCATATTGCCCGTCGCTTCCAGGTATTCCTTCACCCGATGCCGGTGGGCCTTGAGTTCCTGGGCGGTAATCGGCGCCGTTTGCGCGGCGTCGGCATTTTCGGGGGGCGTGTTTGCCGTTGGTTCAACGTGGAAGTTCGCCAGTTGCGTTTCGATCCTTTCCAGGGACGACAAAATGGTTTTTACGCCCTCGTTGGAGTTCGCGCCGGCGGTTGCGTCGCCGCGTGGAGCTTCGCCGACAGCGGGCGGGCTGCTTTCCAAACGCTGTTCAAAGCGAGCCAACATCTGCCGAACCGGCTCCAGAAGCTGAGACCGAAATGCTTCGTCGAAGGAAATCGACGGCGATGCGCTGGCGTTTTGAGTCGCTTCGTGGTCGGCGGGCGTTTGCGAGGAATCCGCTTCCGGCGAAGTCGCGCCGCTTTTGGTGTCGGGGCCCATTAAGCATCTCCAAATTCAAAGCCGTCGGGGATACAAATCTGCGAATGCGTCCGCCAAGCAAGATCATCCGCCGCTCGGTTAAAAACGTGTTTTTTTTGCAAGTTTTTTTTCGACAATCATCGTTTTGAGACGCCAGCGGGCAATACATTTCGCTTGAACAAATCATGCCATTAATTTGCCACAGAGGGCACAGAGCACTCAGAGTGTGATGCATCAGCCGTTGTCGTCAGTTCATGAAGTTTTGGCTCGCTTTTCTCTGCGGCCCTCTGCGTTTCCCTTTCCTTGTTGATTCCAGAGAGCCACGCCAGCCGAGAGATTTTGGTTAAACGCAGCCCGCAGAGTCGAACCGCGCAATAGCCTGTTCACAACTTGTATTCTTTCTTACTTCCAACATTTTCTCGGTGGTCTCGGTGTGCTCTGTGGCAATTTTTTTTGCCGCCATCCGCCGCTCGGTTAATAGTCGGCGGCGAGTTCGATTTTGTCGAGTCCGCCGGTATCCAGGAAATACTGTTCATCGGCCAGCGTGCGCCATTCAAAACGCACGTTGCGGCCCAGCTCGGCGGGTTGCCCCGCAACCACGCCCTCGACGCGAATCATGTTGAGCGTTTCCTCGGAATTCGGCGTGGCTGGTTTGCGTTCGATGGTTATTTCGATTTCGATTTCGGCGATTCGCCGCTCGGTGTCGACAATGATCACGTAAATGGGCGAGGCTTGTGCATGTTCGTAGGCGCGTCTCTTGCGGCCGATCACGACGCGTCGATTGGTGACTCTAAAAGTTCGCTGTTCCGAGCGAGGCTTGGCGTCGTCGGCCAGGCATTCAAACAAGATGTTGGGTGTATTGATGGTGGCCACCCCGGCCGCCATGATGCCCCAAAAGTAGCTCTTCTTACCGGCGACATCGGTCATGCTGAAATTGAATTTTGACAACATCCCGTGTTTTGCCGCGAATTCAATGGCCGCGCCCACCACGACGGCGCTTTTGGGGTCGACAATCACGCCGGGGTCGAGGCCATCTGGGTTTTGGTACGGGTACCAGTTGCCCGCGTAACGCTGGTACATGGGAATGATTCTCGAACGCGGCAGCGGCAGATTCGTTTTCACGAGTTCCTGCACGTACTGCAATTTGGTGGGCTGCCCGGCCAACAACACGACATCGGCCTGGTGCTCGACAATACTCTCGCAAAAGTCGAAGAGCAGGCCGTTGAAGACTTCATGCACGACATCTTCAAACAACTCGGGGTCGTACTCCAAACCCAACGCTTGTTGGACATGATAGTTGCCCGAACCATAAAGCGAATTGAGTGTCTCTTGTAGCTGCCCCCAGACCGCCGAATCGACGATCTCTTCGTTGGTGTGCGAAATTTCCTCATCGCTATTCTCAACGGCGCGTTCCAGATACGCTTGCGCCAGCGGTACGAACAGGCGGTTCATCCAATTGATGCGCTGCGCGCGAAACTCCCGGTTGCCGGGCACTTCGGGGCCGAACAAATGCAGCGCGATTAAACGTTGGGTTTCGGGGTCGTCGAGAATCGTGGCTTCGACAAAAGCCGGCACGATGATTCTTTCCAACAAGCGTTTGATGAGATGATCGCCGGCCAGCGAGATGCCGTCTTTGTGTAGGATTTCTCCTTGAATGCAGTCCAACGCGACTTGCGTATCGCAGACATATTTCGCGATCATCAAATCGGAGGTGCCGCCGCCGATATCGATGCAGGCAATTCGCAGTTCGGGGCCGCCGACAGACGCAGCGGCCAATTTGCGGCGGCCTGGCCTGCTGGGGCGTGTTGGGCGGTTCGGCCCTGGTCGATCTCCCGTCTGAGTTGGCGGGGCTTGCTCGCCGTTTTTCTCTTCATCCAACCTCGCCGCGCCGCCGCGCCGCCGGCCCATGATCGAAAACCACAAACCGGGCTTCTGGCCTAATTTACGCACCTCACTCCAGATGTAGGTCAGATGAACGGCGCTGGCTTCATCCACGCTGAATTTGAAATCGGGCTCGACATCTTGCTGACGACCGAGTGTTTGTCGGAAAATCTTGATCGCTTTGCGAGCCTGCACTTCGAAGAGTTCCTTCTCCGGTGCGATCATGCCCGTGGGGAAGCTGAGCGTCAGCGAACGCAGCGTGCGCATGCGGGCGACTTCGCCGGTCGTTTTCCGATAGGCCAACGAATTGATGTATGTATACGCCTGGGACAGCAGCTCGTAGAGCGCCGCCACCATCATTGTATTGGGAGCGTGGCGCGGGCGATGCGGCGCCGGCTCCTGGTTCGGCGCGGGGTCGGCGTCGGTGTATTTTTCCGGCAAATAAGCCAGCAGCGGCCCTTGCAGCGTGGCGGCATGGTCGGTCGGGTTCAAACGCCCCCAGGGATCGGCCATGTGCCAATTGGCGCCTTCCAGCCAGCTATCGTCCTGGGCCCAGAGGTAGCGTTTGGGCGAACTCAGGCTGGTGCGCACAGCGCCGTCGACGCGCATCGCGATCGCTAGGTCGTCGGCTTCGTCGCCCATGCGGACCATGGAAATATCTTGGAATGTTTTCGGTTCGACGAACACCGTCACCTCTTGAACGATTTCCTCCTCTCTCTTTCCAAAAAAGGTCTCGCGCGTTTTTTTGATGCTGCGGTATTCGGTCGTCGATATTTTTGACGCCGGCAGGTACGGCGCGGCGCACCATTGTGTTTTGGAGGAAAACCAGTACGAAGCTTCCGATGCGTCGTCGAATTCATCGTCTTTGAAGGTCAGCTCTCCCTGGCTGTTCCAAGCATCGAGCTTATGCCGATTGATCAAGTGGAACGGGTGCATCAGCGGCTCTTGCCCGCGAAATTCCAGCAACAACCCGCCGGAGCGGCTGTTGCCAAAGTCGACGACGAAATGCACGTCTTTGGGGTCGCCGCCTTCGGCGGTCGCCGGCCGAATGATGAAGTTGATCGGCGCCACGCCCGCCAGCGGTTTCCCGCTGAGTGAAAGAAGGTTGGGAAGCGAGATCGTGACGTCGGTGCTCAGCGCGCTCGCTTTGTGGAAATAGCCTATGTCGGTTTCATCTCCGCAGGTGGTGTCGACCGCGAGAAACAGTTTCTTCTGGCTGCGGCGCACGATCCGCCATTGGATAAAGTCGATATCGCGAATGTTCTCGCCTTCGCCGCAACGGCAACGCTGCCAGCCCGAACCGACTTCGTCCGCCGTGTATTGCAAACTCGAATCCAAGGGAATGCAGAGGTACTGCACTCCCGTATTGGCAAAAAGTACGTGCATTAAATCCATCCGAATGCGGCGCATGGCGCCTTGTATGGGTTTCGGAAGCTAAGGGAATGGTCCCCAAATAAGTTACCGGTTGTCGTTCGGAAAATCTCGGCATTTTTGAGATGCAGGGCTTTTAATTCGATGCTTATTGCAACAGTTTGTGTAGTTCGGCATTGCCGGCTGGAAGCGTGGTGTGTTCGCCCGCCGCCGACGCCAAGGCCGTTGGCAAACGGCTTCGCCAGCGGTGAACAAACGTTTTCATGAGGCCGAAATCTTGGCCGTTGTTTTGCTGTGTGTCTTGTTCAGAATGTGATTCGTTCTCGTCCAACGGGGTGAGATCGGGGCCGGGGTTGGTGGCGTAGTCGGTGAGTATCAAGAGGACGTATTCGCGTTTGGCGTGACGGCTGGCGCCTTCGTCGGCGATTTTCAAGTTGACAATTTCCATTAAGCGGTCGGCCAGACAGGGAAAGATTTTCTCCGAACACAGATACTCGCCCAAATATCGGGCGAAGGCGGCGAATTCTTCAGCGCCGATCCAGGGCGCGCCGAGATCGGTTGAATCGGTGTGTTCGCGCCAGCGTTTGGGAACGGTGTCCTTGGCCCAGTCTTGCAGATAGGCTTTGAGGTCTTTGGGAAAGCGGGCGTTCAACGCTTCGGGGCGTTGACGCACGCGAGCCGTGTGCGATTCCGCGAATTCGGCCAGATCCATGGCGTCGCCTTCACGAAAACAGAGGGCCGATTCCAAGGCCAGAACCCGATCATAGACCCGGTTTTCGTCTTGCAGCCAATCCAAGACCGCGCGGGCCGAGGCCAACCGTTTTTCCCGATCAAGGTTGGAGTTGGGGTCGCACCACCAGCTTTGGGCGAGATTGCGCAATTCCTGCTGGACTTCCTCGATTTGGCGTTGCAGGGCGTCTTGCTTTTGCAGCGAGCTGGTCGACTTTTTGAGGCCTGCGGCGATCAGTGAAAGGCCGCCGTCGCCGTCGCGCATCGCGATATCCCATTTTTCCTCCGCATTGCGAACGTAGCGTTGCACCTTTTCCGAGTTGAGAAAGGCCGCCTTTGCCTGGACCCATTTTTTGATGCCGCATTTCTCACGTTCCGCCAGATTGGTATCCCACGTGTCGGGGAAACGAAGAGGGTAAACATTGGTAAACGGCTGATTGGCGCCGCCAAAGTCGGTCATGATGTTGTGCAGCGCCGAGGTGATTTCGTTCAAGCGGCCGTCATAAAAGGATTCCTTAACATCCATTTTGCTGAATTCTTCGTCGATTCCGGTCAGGCCGATGAACAACGCAGGGTGAGGGTCGTCGACGCGCTCCGGCCATACGTCGTCGCCGTAGCGGGCGCGACCCCACTTGTCGAGGTACTCCTTGAGTTCTCCCTTGACTTCAAGATTTCGATAACTGGAGAGCAGCAAAAATGTTTGCACCTGCCGTTCTTCAATATACCGGGAGATCAGATAACACACCTTGCCGCGAATGACGACGTTCATTTGCTGGTCGAGCGTTTCGATCTTCGTAGCGCCGGCTTTGTCGGTGCTGCTTTCGGCGCGCATGCCGGGAAGATCAAGAATATCGATTTTGTTGATGACTTCGCGCCAGTCGTCGCGCAATCGCTCGGGAACGACGGGCACGATCATTTCGATCATCGCCGATTGAATCGTCGCCAATTCCTCACTGGGGCCGCCGGCGCCCGGTTGGTAGTCGATAATATACCAGCCGTCTTCGACGCGGTCGGTCAGGTCGCTCCAATGGATCGATTGCTTCCACTGCGATTTGGAGTTTTGTTGGTGGTCGCTACGGTGGCTGTCGAGCAGAAATCGGACCGCCGCCCAATGGACGAGAATGCCGTCTCGCCCGCCGGCGGAAATCTTCTTCAAAAAACGGTTGACGTTGTTAAACAGCGTGGTTAACGCGGGGAATTCGTCGGCATTCCAGAAGAGACGGCCCGCCAACTCCACGTAGCCCGCTTCGGTCAGAGGGTAACGGCTGAGAAAGCCGTTGAGCATCGTTTCCTCCGCCGCATACAAATGGTGATTGAGGCCGCGAACATATGAATAGACATCGAGCAGGTCCATGCGCCATTCACGGTCGGGTTCGTCGGCGGGATGCTGCTTGCTGATCTCTTCAAACAACGCCGTGATTGCGTTTTCGCTCCAAGTGACCTCCTTCTCCGTCACGCACACAGACTGGTGCCCGCGCGCCACCACACGCAGCCATTCCGAACGCGAGAGCGCACGCACCTTGACCGGATAAGCCGAGGGCGCCTCTTGATCGAAACGGTCTTTGGTAGTGAACCGCGTGACCAGCGCCGTGGCCTCCTTGGCGCCGTTTTGCGGGTTGAGGTCGTGGTTGAACGAAAGCTCCTGGATGTAGGCGTCGCGGGGGAGTTTGTCGCCTTGGCCCAGCGGCGTGTAGCGGTCTTCGGAGGGAGTGAGCACTTGGCCGACAAACAAACTCTTTCCCACCTGCGAAGCGCCATAAGCCGCCGCCGCCACGGGAACCTTGGTCGACCGCCAAAGATTCGAAGCCAACCGCCGCAACCGCAGCAACTTGAATTCGTCGTTGGCGTGGATTTCGAAATCGGTTTCACGCCGGGCTGCGGAAAACTCGCCGATCCATTCGACAAGCTGTTCGGAAAAATCGAGCACCTGCTCCGCCCGACGTTGCAGGTCGAGATCGCGAGCGTCGGGAAATCCTTGTTTATCGGGCATTACTTTTTTCGCGTCTGGTCCTGGGCCGCCGTTGTTTTTTCGGCAACCATTTATTGAGCGGATATCCGAAACGGGATTGAGCGGCGTTCCACATCACTCCCGCCAACGCTGCGCGCCTCCAACGTAAGATTATAGAGTTGGCCACGCGGACCGTTTGGAATCTGAGGGCTTTCTAACGTGATTATTACTCTATCGCCAGTCGGGGTGGCTGTCTGCCAGGGAGTTCCCCCTGGAACGCCCGCCGTGACCACGCGGTATTCGACGTCGTTGGGGCCGCGCAGGCCCTCTACCTGCAATTGAACGGTAAAGGATCGATCACCCAGGTCGGGCGCCTCAAGTGCGACGTTCATGAAATAACTGCCCACCACGAGCACGTCAACCGCCGTTTGCTGGCCGCCGGCTTCAACCATGATTCGCGTTCGCCCTACCGCTTGCCCAGTGAAACGCCCAGCCGACGCCGGCGACGCAATGGTGGGATCTTCGGAAGTGAAGGTCGCGGTTACTTGGCGCGGCGGTCCGCCGGAAATGGAACGCATTGAGGCGAGAATTTCGCCGCTCGTTTCGCCGACGCGAATCGTCATGCTGGACGGCGCCGCGGTAAGAATCTGGCGGCCGCCATCGGCCGGCACAACATCCAACGCCACGACATCGCTTTGTAAAGCGCCGCGCACGGCGCGCAGGCGAAAACTGCCAGGCGAAACCGCCGTTACAACTGGCGAAACATGCGCAACCGGCGACGCGCCATCAGACGAAAGCACCACCTGCAATTGCGATACCGCGGTAGGATCATCGTTCGCGAGGTCGTCGGTCAAGGTATTGGTCAGGTCTTGGCGTTGTTCTCCGCCGGCGGGATACCCCCAAACCCGGTAGCTGCGGCGTTCGCCGAGCACGAGGGGCGCGTGGTCGATATCAAGCTCCAAGCTGGCGAACCGCCGGGCCAACGGCGCCACCCGCAGTTGGACCATATTGGAAAGAATGCCCCGATGCGAAGCCTGAATGGTGAGCAATTCGGCCGTTTCGCCGAGTCGCAACGCGCAGCCTCCCAAGGCCGTGGGCGGATCGACCGCGCCGCGGCTGACGTCCAACGTGGTTTGCTCGTTGGTCACCAAGCGGCTGCCGGAGTCGGTCACGATTTCGGATTGAAATTGAACCGTGGCGCCGACCGTCGCCCGCGAGGGGCCGGTGAGTACGAGGCGAACGCCGCCGCTTTCCGGTTCCGCCGTCACTCCAACGAAAATCGTGGTGGCCAAACCTTGGTATTGCGCGCCAGCGCCGACGGGCGTTACCGTCAAACGGGTCTGGCCTGGAGCAACGCCGCGCAAACTTCGGCCTTCGACCACGCTCACGATTTGCGGATCGTTCGACGTGATTTGGTAGTCGACCGAAAACGGCGTTGCACCCCGCCCGGGAATGATTTGCACGCTTTGCAAAACCGCCGATTCACCCACGCGGAGCGATATCCGGCCAGGATACGCGGCCAGCCGAGGTTGCCCGCCTCCGCCCGGCGGCGCCACGTCGATCAACAGGGGGCGCCGCGTTGTTAGCCCGTCGAGCGTGGCGACGCCGCGCGTTCGTCCCGGCGCCAACGCGCGAAACACCGGCCCGGCGGCCGTCCAACTTTGTTCCACCACGTCGGCCCGGCTCAAAGTAATTTCGGCCAGGTTTTCAACATCTTCGGTCGCCCCGTCCGACCAGACACGCACCAAACGCACGGCGGCGGCCGGGACGCCCATTTCCAACTGCAAAACATCGGGGATAAAACGCAAACTCACCGGGTTCCCTCCACCTGAGCCACGGCCCGCAAGCCGTCCAAACTCACGATGGCGGTTGTTCGCCCGGGCGCCAAGCCTCGCACCGTGAGCCCCGCCAGCGGTTCGGCTGCTTCAGGGTTGCCGAGCCGAAATTCCAGGCCATCGGCGGCGGTAACGATGCGCTCCCTACCGCCTTGTCGGACGAACGCCAAGAACGACGTCGTGCCGTGTACTGCAACGGTTGTGTCGTTGGGTTCGATGCGCAAACGGTCGGGTGTTTGGTCGACCACCGCGACTGCAATCGAGCGCGTGGGTAAGTCGCGCCACGTGACGTTGATGCGCGCTTCGCCTGGCGCGGCCCCGCGCACCCGCTGGGCGCCGAGTAGTTCGATCGAACCAGGCGCCGCGCCGCCGAGCGTGATTTGTAAATCGGGGTGTTCGCCTAGCTCCCGCCGGCCGTTAGGACCGACCGCGAACACGCTGAATCCGGTTTCTTCCGCCACGTTGAGTTGCATCTGCGGCGGCGAAAGCGTTAGCTGCGTGTAGTCTTCGGCGTCGACCGTAGCCGAGGCAAATCCCGGCCGCTCGGCTTCCGGCAGCAGCGCCGCGATACGGCTGCTTCCCACTGCCAGCCCGGTAAGACGGTTACCGGAAACCGCGAGCACGTCGGCCTTTTGGGCGCGCACGATTGCCGACGCCGTGCGATCGATCCTCTGACCGTTTTCGTCGATCAGAAAAACCCGCACCTCCGCCACTTCCCCTTCCGACAACGAAAGCACCGCCGGCTCCACCACCACGGTTCCCGTGCTCGGCTCGTCCGGCAGAACTTCCACGGCCACGGAGCCGCTCTGCTGGCCGAGCGTGATGGCCAGCATGGTTTCGCCCGGCGCAACGCCCACCAAGGCTCCGGTTTCCGAATTGAACTGGGCGATGGCGGGGTTCGCCACGGCTGCTTCGGCGTTGTTGCTGAAGTCGCCGCCGCCCCGGGTCACGGTGATGTCGTCTCCCAGCCAAGCGGTTTCACCAATGCGCAGCCGCACGCGCCGCGGCGCCACGAGCATGGGCGGCAGATCGTCGCTCGATTCCAGTGGAACCACGTTCACCACGCCGGTTGCACTGAGGCCGCCCATGCTTGCCGTGATTTCCGCTTCACCGGCGGCAAGGCCAGTCAATACGTTTCCTTGCACGTCGGCCGCCGACCGATTCTCAGATGCGATGCTTACATCGGCGCGAGACGACACATCGCCCACCGAGCGGCGCTCTTCACCCCGTCCGATGAAGCCCAGCACGCCGAGCGAAATCGATTCGCCGACGCCGAGTTCGGTTTGTTCAGGGTCGAGCGACAGCGCCGTGAGCGGCAGGTCGGCCGCAACGGTTACGCGCAGCGGCTGCTCGGAACCGACGCCATGGAACGCAGCGTGCATGTTCGCGGCGCCAGCCCGCCGGGCGGAGAGGAGCCCAGCGGACATAGAAATCGCGGGCGCGTTTTCATCAGCATTTTCAACAATCAAACTGGCTTCGCCAGAGACATCACGTTCGCCGTCGGGAAACGTGGCCAGCACCTGGATGTCATCGTACCTGGCGCCGATCGGCAGAGTGAGTTCGCTTCCTTGACCGCTCACGATCCTCACAGCGGCTGGCGTTTCATCGCTGGGCGCGAGGTCTTGGGCTGGGTTATCGTCGGTGGGGCTTGCCGCCGCCGGGCCAATGGTCGTGGTTTCAAAACCGAGGATGTCGTCGCCGACTTTCACTCGCAAACGTTGCCGATGCCCGCGTCGTTTGGCGTGCAATATAGGCGGCGTCCAACGCACGAATTCATTTTCAAACGCGGGCTCAAAAATGAAATTCGCCGCGGGTTCTCGCTGGCCGTCTTTTTCCAACACGACGGTGTAGCGTTGCTGGCGGCCCTCTTCCAATTCCTCGCCGGGCGGCTCACGCACGATAACAATACTCACCGAGGGGTCGGCGGGATCGAGCACGTCGTCAACGGATTGGGAAGACAAGGTAAACGTGGCCGATTCGCCGCCAACTTCGGCTTGCAACACCGCCGGTTCCGCTAGCTCGTCGCGCAACACCACGCGGGGGCGCAACACCACGCCTGTGGCGGCTGTGGCGGGCGTCCAATCGACGGCCGGTGGAATCGTCCAATCAACCAACGCGGGATCGACTTCACTCCATTGGTCTGCCTCCCCGACGCGCCGCTCAACGCGCAGCGCCAAGGGTTGGCCCGGCGCCAGTGTCGCCGTTTCAGGAACGATGCGCAGCACGCCCGACGCTTCGACGACCGTCACCCTGGCGATGGCGGTCAGACCTTGAAAGCGGGCGCCGATGCGAAACGTATCGCTGGCTTGCAGGCCCAGCAGAAGGGGCGGCGTCCAGGCAACGGCCGTTGGGTTTTTATTCGCCATTCGCACGGCGCCGTTCTCGCCGCCGAGCATCGAAATGCGGACTTCGCCGCCGGGGGCCGTAAGATACAAAGCCATTTCCGTTTGCCCGCCAACAGGCAGTTGAACTTCCGCCGGGCGAAGAACGAGTTTGACTTCCTCCGGGGCAACCACTTGAAATTCCAATTGCACGGGCGCCGAAGCCGCCGGGTGATTGGCCTCCACGGTCGCGGCGCCCTTGGCCAGCGCGCGAAAGGCGCCGGTGGCGGAATCGACCAGCAGAATGGCGTCGTCGGAACTACTAAAAACCACGCCGGCGAGTTCCGATTCGTCGCCGCTTTTTCGGTTTTCGAAATCGACCGACACAACGCCCGTTTCGTCGACCAACACGATCTGCCGATCCGTCGTAATCGCCAGGGCGACAGCTTCCGCCGCCACCGAGGAAATTTCCACGGCGTTCGATTCGGCGCCCAGATAGGTCGCTTGAACACGCACCTTCTCACCGCCTGCTTTCGTGGCTTGCAGCAAACCTTGCGTGGGATTGAACGCCAGGCCGCTCTCGTCGGCGGCGGGGAAATTCCATTGCACGTCGTCGGCCGGAATTTCCACGCGGCGCCCATCGGCATAGTTCGCCCAAGCCTGCAACTGGAGTTCGCTTCCCTCCGGCAACGCCACCGGACCGACCGGCGTTAAAGCGACTTGCAAAGGCCGGGTGACAACATCGATCTGCCCTTGAGCTTTCAACGGACCGAGCCGCACGGTTACCGGCTGCGGCGAATCGTGCGTGGGTTGAAGCCCCTTCACTTCCAACGTGTTCAGGTCGATTTCCGCGAAGGAAGCCGCCGGCAGCTGCTCCCAACTGAGTTGATCCGGCGCGATTTCGACGGTTGTGTCGTCGGGCTTCACGGCAACCACACGCAATACCGCCGCGCCGCCGACCGGCGCCGAGATCCGAGAAGGTTCGATCGCCAGCGATTTGAATGCGATGGCGGCAACCTCCACCGAAACCTCAGCCCGCGACCGCCCTTGTTGCACCGTCAGTGTGGCGTTGCCGGGCGCGCGGCCCACGATTCGGCGGTCGGGCAGAATTTCCACGACGCCGGAGTCTGAACTTTTTACACGAATCGGCGCATCGCTCGTGGTGGAAATTCCCAACGCGGTCTGTTCGCCGACGGCCAACTGGAGGGCCGTCGGTTTGACTTCAAACCGAGATTTTTCAGATTCTTCCGCAATCGCCAAATCGAGCGTGGCTTGCAGCCCTTGAAAGGAGGCTTTCAAGACGCCTTCCCCCAAACGCTTCGCCGCTAAAAAGCCGTCTTCTATTTCCGCCAGAGGCGGCGGTTCGACCGACCACTCCAACTTCGACGACCCCAACACCGAGCGCGTGGCGCCGCCTTCGGTGGTTACGGTGGCCGACAGTCGGGCCGATTTTCCGGCCAGCGGTTGCGGGGGATCGAGCGAGATTGCCAGAGCGGTGTATTTCTCCTCCAATACGTTCACATCGAGCGAGGCGGTTATGTAGTCGGCTGCTGGACTGGAGCGATAACGCACCCGAACCTTGGCCGCTCCCGGTTTGACGCCTTCCAGCAGCCCGTTGAAGAAATACACGCTCCGCCCTTCCGGCGGCAGCCACTCGACGGCGTCGGTCAGGTCGACCGGCTCCCCTGCTTTGTATTGCCCCATAACGCGAACCGCCAAGGTCGAGCCGAAGCCCAGCGTGGCTTCCGCCGGTTCGAGAATAAGCCGCTCAGGATTCAGCGGCGGGTCGACCACCAAGGTGGCCCGCGCCACGTCGCCGCCCAAATAAAAATGCACGACCGTGCTTCCGGCGCTCTTGGCTTCGGCGCCCTCGCTCAAATGAGATACGCCAACCACCTTCGGGTTTTCCACCACCACGACCACGCGCGAAGTGACATCTTCCTGGTCGCCTTGCGCGTCGGTTCTCGTGACTTTGAAGTTGATGTGCGCACCGGCGGGGCCCCGCCACGATTCAGGAGTTGCGAAAAAAGCTGGTTGCCGGGGCGCATTGCCGGGAATGTCGGGCGTGACGGCAACCGGCGGACCGCCGCCGCGTTGCGACCAAAAATAATACGCCCCGCCGCCCAACAAGAGCAGCAATAGCAACGCCGCCAACACCGCCGGCAAAATCGGTTTTTTCCTTGATTTCGCACCCTTGCAGTGGGGGCAACTTCGGCTGCCGGCGCCGCGGCGGACAAAAAGAGCCTTGCACGCGGGGTTTGTGCAAATTGCCGGATGCGCCGGCTCTTGGTCGGTGCGGGCGTAGCCCCAACACCAAACCAACCGCCAATCCTTGCCTTGGCGGTATTTGAAAAAATGGCAGGCTTTGTGCGCCGGGCCAGCTTCGTCGACCAATTGGCGGAAGTCCCGCAAGACGACATCCCGCACGCTCTGCTCCATGGCGTTTTGCGGCTGGACGGCCTCCAAACGGTCGGATATTTCTTGGAGGTCTTGTTTCAGACCGGCGTCACGGCGGAGGTCGTCGGCGGTGGCGGGCTCACATTCGACGTTGTTGAGCCGGGCGCCTTGGTCGTCGCAGACATAAAACCCGACCGCCTGCTCCCGCCATTCCGGCTCCGCCGCCAAACGGCCTAGCCACCGCGCCACGATACGAAACACGGCGTTCGATTTGTCCAGCAGCGGGACGCCCAACTCGAGTGTCATGGGCTCGAAATCAGGCGCGTCTTCCGACAAGATCACACGAGTGAAAAGCGTCGCCATAGTAGTCAATCCTGGAGAGTGCCTGCCCGTGGTGATATGCCTGTTGTCTTCGGCGCAGCAGTAGCCTGTTACTACAATTTACTCCCTCGGGCGTTGAATTACCAATCAATGGCGCGCCGCCCTTGGCGTTGTTTTGGTTTCTGTTTTGTGTCCCTTTCGACCGAGGTCCTGATCGATGGGCGTCGTGGCTGCGTTCAGCACCCGTCAATCGCCGCCAAAACCGCCTCTGCTGGAAGACCATTCACACCACCGATTTGACGGCGGTATTTGTTGGATCCGTGCTTACGGGGCTTTGATCTCTTTCTTTTTTGATTTTGATTTTCGAGTGGTATTTACTTGCCTTGCTCCGCTGTTGTTTGCGGGTTACAATTCCGTGGCTGTTGTTCGGCCAATGGTGTGGCGGCAACGAAGGAGCGACGCCCCAATGTATTATGCACGGTGGATAACGTGCCTCTGGCCAGGACTTCCCCGACTTTGGTGGCGTGGCGAGATGGCGGGATTGGCAGTCGCCCTGTTTTTTACTGCATTGTTAAATGCAGCTCTTTTGGGGGGGGTGGCATGGCCGTCGCTGTTGAGTTTTTCAGCGAAATTCTTTCTTTGGGGGGCGGTCTTCCTTTTTTGGGTGTTGGCCTTGCGGGGCGGTCTGAAACGACTCCCCGATATATTGCGGCCGGCGGCTGAGGAATCCGCCGCACTGGACGGGTTGTTTCAACGAGCCCAGTGCGAATACTTAAAGGGGCACTGGCTGGAGGCGGAACTGGGCTGGCGGAGCGTTTTGGAGCGGCGTCCTGAAGATATCGACAGCCGTCTCATGCTCGCGACGCTGCTGCGGCGCGTCTCACGATGCGACGAAGCTAGAAAAGAGTTGCGAGAACTTGTTCGGTTGGAGGGGGCCGCCAAGTGGAGTTTGGAAATTCGCCGCGAGTTACAACTCTTGGCGGAGCAGACGGAATTGGCGGAGCATTCCGACCTCCAAAACAGGGTTGCCGCCGCCGAAACGGAAAACGCCGTGCATTCAGACCAAACCATCGAAAATTCGGCTCAAGAACCAAGAGTGGCGTAACGAAATTACCCGCATGAGCATCAGAAAGAGTGGTAGAGTTCTTCGGCGACATTTTTTTACCAGCAACATTAATCATCAATAGACGAACAACGCGGCTTCGCCGACCTTTTTGACCGAGCACATCTGTTTCAGGCTGTTCACTGAAACAACGCTGCTTGAAGCCGCAAGCCTACGGGAGGCACTCCATGTACGAACGATTTACCGACCGCGCGCGGAAGGTGATGCAACTTGCAAACCAAGAAGCACAGCGGTTCAACCACGAGTACATCGGCACCGAACACATTCTGTTGGGCCTCGTCAAAGAGGGCAGCGGAGTGGCGGCGAACGTGCTGAAAAATCTCGATGTCGACTTACGGAAAATTCGCCTCGAAGTCGAAAAACTTGTTCAGAGCGGCCCGGAAATGGTCACCATGGGCAAACTTCCCCAGACGCCGCGCGCCAAGAAGGTTATCGAGTATTCCATGGAGGAAGCTCGAAATCTGAACCATAATTATGTTGGCACCGAGCACATCTTGCTGGGGCTGCTGCGCGAGCATGAGGGCGTGGCGGCGCAGGTGTTGATGAATCTCACCCTGAAGCTGGATGAAGTCCGCGAAGAGGTGCTGAATTTGTTGGGGCATGGTTTGGAAGGCGGCGAGAGCGAGCGGGGCGGGCGCGAAGGTTCGGGCGGTTCGGAGTCGTCGTCGTCCAAGAGCGGCAAGTCCAAAACGCCGGCGCTCGATAGCTTCGGCCGCGACCTCACCGCCCTGGCGCGTGAGGGCAAGCTAGACCCCGTGATTGGCCGCAGCCGTGAAATCGAACGAGCGCTTCAGGTTTTGTGCCGTCGCACCAAAAACAACCCGGTTCTGTTGGGTGAGGCGGGCGTCGGCAAGACGGCCATCGTGGAAGGTTTCGCACAACGCGTGATCAGCGGCAATGTCCCCGAAATTCTTGCCAACAAGCGCATCGTGGTGCTCGATTTGGCGATGATGGTCGCGGGCACGAAGTATCGGGGCCAGTTTGAAGAACGCATCAAGGCCGTGATGAACGAAGTTCGCCGCGCCAAGAACACGATCTTATTCATCGACGAACTGCATACGCTCGTCGGCGCCGGCGGAGCCGAAGGCGCGATTGATGCGGCAAACGTTCTCAAGCCCGCGCTGGCCCGGGGCGAAATTCAGTGCATCGGCGCCACCACGCTCGATGAGTACCGTAAATACATCGAAAAAGACAGCGCACTGGCCCGACGCTTCCAGGAGATTATCGTCGAGCCGACTAACAAAGCCGAAACCGTCGAAATCCTCAAGGGATTGCGCGAACGCTACGAAGAGCACCATCGCGTGCAAATCACCGACGACGCCATTGAAGCGGCCGTTGAACTTTCGGCGCGTTACATCACCGGCCGCTGCCTGCCGGACAAAGCCATCGACGTGATCGATGAATCGGGCGCCCGCGTGCGTTTGCGAGCCATGACGCGTCCGCCGGATCTCAAGGAAATCGACGAAGAAGTCGAGGGTCTGAATAAAGACAAGGAAGAGGCGGTCGCCAACCAAGACTTTGAAAAAGCGGCCGCCCTGCGCGACCGCGCCGATAAACTGCGTAAGAAAAAAGACACCATCACGCGTGAATGGCGTGAGAAGTCGCAACAGACCGACGGCGTGGTGGACGAAGAAGTGATTGCCGAAGTGATTTCCAAAATGACCGGCATTCCGCTGACCCGTCTCTCCACCGAAGACAGCATGCGGCTGATGCAAATGGAAGACGAACTCCACCAGCGCGTGGTCAGCCAAGACGCCGCCGTCAAAGCCATTGCCAAGGCGGTCCGCCGCAGCCGTAGCGGTTTGAAAGATCCGAAACGGCCAACCGGTTGCTTTGTGTTCGCGGGCCCCACGGGCGTAGGCAAAACGCTGCTGGCCAAGGCGTTGGCGGAATTCATGTTTGGCGATGAAGACGCGCTCATTCAACTCGACATGAGCGAATACATGGAGAAGCACAACGTGAGTCGTTTGGTCGGCGCCCCTCCCGGGTATGTCGGCTACGAAGAAGGCGGCCAACTCACCGAGAAAATTCGCCGCCGGCCGTACGCCGTGGTGTTGCTCGACGAAATCGAAAAAGCACACCCCGACGTCTTCAACATGCTCTTGCAGCTCATGGAGGAAGGTCGGCTGACCGATAGCTTCGGCCGCAATGTCGATTTCCGCAACACGATCGTCATCATGACGACCAACGCGGGCGCTTCGGCCATTAAGAATGAGTCGGCCTTTGGGCTGCCCACCGGTCACGACGACGACGCCTCCTACGAAAGCATGAAGGAGCGTGTTCACGAGCAGATCGAAAAAGTGTTCCGGCCTGAATTCCTCAACCGGCTGGATGAAGTCATTATCTTCCGCCACCTCACGATCGAAGATTTGAAGACCGTGATCGACTACGAAATGGCCAAGGTGCGCGAGCGTCTGCAAGATCGGGGTTACAAGTTAGTGCTCACCGACGCCGCCAAGGAGTTCCTCATCAAACAGGGCGCCAACCTCGATTACGGCGCCCGTCCTTTGCGGCGTGCGATTGAGAACTGCGTCGAAGACGTGCTCTCGGAAGAACTGCTCAAGGGCGTTTTCCAAGGGAAAGACAAAATCCTCGTCGATGGAATTCGCAACGACAAAGGCAAGGTCATCCGGCTCGACTTCCAAGGCTTGGTCGACGACGAAGGCGGTGAAGAGCCGCCGGTTGGCGCCGTTGCCGGCGATGGCGACGACAAAAGCAACGGTGATTCGTTAGGCGAATAACGCCCAACCACCCGCCAGCTACATTCAAGGCCCGGCTTCTCATGGGAAGTCGGGCCTTGTTTTTTTGGTTTTTTGAGAAAACTTGCTCAATCACGACTCCGCAGTTGCGCCGCGATTGCTGGTTGCCGGCAACCGCCCGTCAAACTGAAACGCGGAAGGTTGCGAGTCGTCGCTGGCGAAACGCATGACGCGTGGTTAAACTATACTGTTTGCGTTGGTGTTATAGAGGTCACAAACCGGCTCCCCGAATCGAAAGGCATCGTATGTTTTGCAGGCGTATGGTTCGACTATGGCGAACTCTGGTCGTTGGTATATTGGCCGTGAGTGTTGGCGTGTGTTCAGCGGCGGGCGAAAATGCAGCGGTGGAAATTCCACGCGTCAACGACGACGATTTGGAAATGAAACTGTTCGCCAAAGCGCCCTTGATCGTGCATCCGATCGGCGCCGTGGTCGACCAGCAAGGCCGACTGCTGGTCATTGAAAGCCATACGCATTTCCGGCCCGCCGATTACGAAGGCCCCCAGACAGACAAAATCGTCATCCTGACAGACACCGACGGCGACGGCGACGCCGACGCCCGCCAAACCTTCTTCTCCGGAACCACGCACACGATGGGCATTGCCGTCCATCCTGACGGCGCCATTTATCTGGCCACGCGGAACGAAATTTTGCGTTTGGAAGACAACGACCACGACGGCCTCGCCGAAAAAAGCCGCCGCATCGTGTTTCTCGAAACCGAGGGCGCCTACCCGCACAACGGGCTTTCAGGACTCGAATTCGACCTACTCGGAAACCTGTTCTTCGGCATGGGAGAAAACCTGGGCGCCGAATACACGCTTCATGGCGCCGATGGCCGAAAAATTCATGACCAAGCCGAGGGCGGGAATATCTTTTTCTGCACCGCCGGCGGAGAGAAGCTGAGACGCATCGCGACCGGTTTTTGGAATCCGTTCGGCGTGTGCCGCGATATTCACGGCCGCATGTTTGCGGTCGATAACGATCCTTCGGCCACCGGCTGCCGCTTGTTGCACGTGGTGGAGGGCGGCAACTACGGCTACCAATATCGGTATGGGCGTTCGGGGCTGCATCCTTTCGTTTCCTGGCGGGGCGGTCTGCCGGGTTCGCTGCCGATGGTCAGTTACGTGGGCGAGGGGCCATGCGAATTGATCAGTTATGAGTCGAACGGTTTTCCCGAGCGTTACCGCGGCCGACTGCTAACAGCATGTTGGAGCGAACACCGTTTGGAGAGTTTCGAACTTCGGCCGGAAGGCGCTTCTTTTCGGGCGACTCGAACGTCGCTCGTGCAGGGCGGCGAAGACTTTCGCCCCGTGGGAATCGCGGTCGACCACGAAGGCGCCCTTTTTCTCACCGACTGGGTCAAAAAAGATTACAACCTGCACGGACATGGCCGCGTTTGGCGGTTGCAGGGCAAAACGTCGAAGACCGCCGCACAAAATATTGTGCCGGCGTCCAACTACCCGATCGGTATGCTTTCACCTCAAAGGCGATTGCGAGAACAAGCGGTTCGCCGCGCGTTGGCCCAAGACAAGGTTTCTTTTTTGTGGGCTCTGTCGCGAGAACCCGGGAATATTCGCGCGCGTGCCGCCGCCTTGGAAGCCTTGCTCACGGTTTCGCCGCTGCCGGACGATGTCAAACAGGTCGCCACGAACGATCCTTCCCCGGCGATGCGCGCTCAGGCTATTCGCGGCTTGGCGAAGCGGGGCGAATTGGACTTCATTCGCCAGCACTTTTTCCAAGACGGGCAAGCGGCTGAAATCGAACTGGCCGCCTTGCCGGCGCGCAATCGTCCGGCCGACGCCGCCATTCTGAGCGACTCTTTAGCACATGACGATCCCTTTATTCGCAGCGCCGCGATTCATCAACTCGCCGCCGCTCCGAAGTTGCTGCAACGGCTCGATAACGCCCCGCCGCCAAAGAGCGCCTTGGCGCGGGCCAACTTAATGTTGGCGCATCGGCGGAGCGGCCGCGCCAACGTGCAACTGGTATTGAAGCAGGCGCTGCAAGATCAAGATCCTCTGGTGCAATTCATGGCGGTGAAGTGGATTGCCGACGAACGTTTACAAAGTTTTCGTCCCCAGATGAAACGCGGGCTCGATCAGGCGGGCGTCTCGCCGGATCTTTTCATGGCCTACGCCACCGCTTTGGCCCGCATTGATGGCCAGTCGGGCGACGAACAAAAAGTGCTGGCCGCGATGACGCCGCGTTTGGCCATTGCCGATGTGGCGCCGGCGCTGAAGGTTATGATTCTGCGCGGCGTTTCGACACTCGCCGAACGCGGCCGGGAAAGCAAGGTGCGTTTGAAACTTGCCGCGCTGCGGCCGTTGCTCCAGGCCCACGACGCCGCCTTGAAGTTGGAGGCGGTTCGGTTTCTCGCAGCCTCATTACTCGAAGGGCGAGATACCTTACTGGCAGCCATTGCGCAGGATGAAAACGCGGCGGAATCGGTTCGCTGCCAGGCTATTTTAGGTTTGGCGCCGCAGGCGGAGTCGCACCAAGATTTGTTGCTGGAGCAAGCGGCGTCGGCTTCCGAACCACGGGCGGAAGAAGCGTTGCGGGCTTTGTTGAATGTCGGTTTGAACGCCAAGCAAAAACGTCTTCTGGAGGAAATCGGACGGAGTCATCCACGGCGAGCGGAGTTGACAGCGCGGCTGCTCAAACCGGCGGCTGCAAACGCTTCGCAAGCGCCGCCGGAAGCGGCGGCGTTGCTCAAACGCTTGCAGCAGGCGGGACGTTTGGAGGCGGGCCGGGCGGAAGTTGGGCGGCGCATTTTTGAAAACGCCAAAGTGGCCAAATGCGCTGGTTGCCACATGAACGAAGGCCGGGGTTCCCGCGTCGGCCCCGACCTCACCGCGATTGGCCGTCAAAGTGAACGCGCGGTGATTCTTGAATCGATTTTGCAGCCGAATAAGAATGTCGCGCCGCATTACGTTGCCTGGCGAATCCTGACCGCCGAAGGCCGCATTCACACCGGGTTCCTGGTCCAACAAACCCAGGAAGATCAGACCTACATCGACGACCAGGGGCAAACGTTTACGCTGTTGAATCAAGACATCGAAACCACCGATTCCCTTTCCACTTCCATTATGCCCACCGGATTGTTGGCGAATTTGACCGACCAGGAAATCGTCGACCTGCTGGCGTATCTGACGGTAAAACGATGAACGTGGGTGTGAAACTGGGGGATTTCCTAGGTTAAGAACGGCCGCCCGGGCAAAAAAATGCTAGGTTACATAAGCCGGGCAACGCTGGTCGAGTTATCTTCTCTTGCGTGTTGTTCTTGATCGGCGTCCGGTGGCTGTCCTCTCTTATCGCTTGTGCCGCTTTTTCCGACGATTCACTGAACCGGCGGCGTTTTTTCGCGTAGATCTTATCGCTGCGCCGGGTCGTTCGACTTGGCAATTCGTTACCCTGGCGTTTCGGGAAGGGTTCTTCTTTCCGCTCATCGTTTGCGCCCACGGAGAAAAACTGTGCCTGTATTGAACCGCTGCCGTCGGAGCGTCACGCTGGCTTCCTTGCTTGTTCTCGTGCTGGGGCTCTCCGCGCGGGCGCAAGGGCAATGCCGGATTGAATTGAAACCGGCCAACGCCTTGGCGGGCCTCGATTCTCAAGTTTTCATGCAGGCGGTGTACGAGGCCGAACGAACCGCGGCGCAAGAAAAAGATGCGCATCCTTTGCTGCCGATCATTCGCTACGCCTTCAGTCGCTACCAATCGATGTCGACGGAATTGCAAGACTATCGTTGCCGCTTGGTCAAGCGCGAACGCATCGCCGGTCGCCTGCAATCGCACCAATTTATGGCGGTGAAAGTTCGCCATCAGCCCGCCGCCGATGGCAGTCAAACTCCAAACATTGATGTGTATTTGCGTTTTCTGGCGCCCTCGCGCATCAAGGGCCGGGAGGTTCTGTATGTCGAGGGAGAAAACAACGGTGAGTTGTTGGCCACCAAGGGCGGTCATGGCGCGTTGAAACATTTCACGATCAGCACGGCGTTGGAAAGCGACCAAGCCCTGCGCGACAGCCTGTATCCTGTCAATCAGATTGGCGTGCTCAACCTGACCCGCCGTTTGATCGAAGATGGCGTCAAGCACATGCAAGCCGATGTGTTGCGCGAATGCGTGGTGGTCGACAAAACCGGCGCCACGATCGATGACCGGCCATGCCGGTTTATTGAAGTCACATTCCCCGCGCAACGTTCGGGTATTCGCTTCCACAAGGCGCAAATCTTTATCGACGAAAAACTACAAATTCCCGTTCGCTACGCCTCCTACGACTGGCCCCAAGCCGAAGGCGAGCCTCCTCGGCTGCTCGAAGAATACACGTACGCCGATCTGGAGTTGAACCCCGGGCTGGCCGACCTCGATTTTCGCCGCGACAATCCCGACTATCACTTTCACGCGCGCCAGAAAAAGACGCGCGAAGAAAAATAGCCGAGAGGCCTCGCTTTACCGGTCCAAATACTATTCCGTGTTTTTCGGACGCGCGCCAGGCGAAGAGGTTAGGCGTCCTTGATTTCATATCCTGGAAGGATAAAAGCCATTAGCCGGTGGTCGAGCGCAGCGAACACCACCGGAGGATGGAGGCGCCAAAATACCGCATCCCGGCGGGATGCCAGCGGCCGTTGGAGTTCATGCTTCAGCGTGCGTCCGAAACAAAAACATGCTAAAGCATGAACTCCAACGGTGGGCGGCGCGATTGACGACGTAGTTTTGAGGCGTTTCCCGCGCCCGCTGCTCTGGCATCCCGCTGGGATGCATCACGATTGCTGCGCTGGCAACCGGTGGCGTCGTTCCGCTCAGCCACCGGCTAATGGCTGCCAAGCCTCTGGCTTGATGAGAACTCCCTAAGACCATTGCACGGAATAGATCTTGGACTGTTCCTTAACGAGCGTCGTTCGGTTGGGGCGCCTCTAGCACGCGCGTCCCGCCTTTTTTCTGCTCATGGCGGGCTCGTTCGACTGCCGCCCAAGCGACGATGTTTCGACTCGTCAGCAGACCAACCACCTGGCCTTCGAACAACACCGGCAGCGTGGTGCAAGGCGAAGCTTGCAGCTGTTGCACCGCCGTTGCGAGCGGGTCGTTGGGGTGCAAAATCGGGCAATGCCGGCAGGCCAAGGATTCCGCGCTGCGGGTGAAATCGTGCTGTTGTTGGGCTTCGGCAATTGCCGCGTGGTGCAGCATGCCAATAAAGCGGCCTTCCTTGACGACGGGAAAATCGTGTTGGTAGCCCGCCGCCACCGCCTCCCCGATCTGCTCAAGAGGAGCGTCAGCCTCGACCGGCAATACACCCGATGTCATCGCGTCGCGGACGTGTTTGTCTTGGAAAACCGCCAGCACTTCGACCGCTTGTAACTCAGCTTTGCCGGCCATGAAAACAAACATCGCGATAAACACCAGCATCCACTGACCGGTCCAGAGGCCCACGAAAATAAACAAGGCAGCCATCACTTGGCCGACATTCGCCGCGATTCGCGTTGCCTGCAAGCGAGACAAACGCGTCGCGAGCAACGACCGCAATACGCGGCCGCCGTCCATGGGGAAGGCCGGCAACATGTTGAACACCACCAGCGCGATGTTGGTGAAGAGTAGGTTGCCCAAAAAACGGAGCACTCCGCCGACGTGCCTCACGCCTGCAAAATCGTGGATGCCGTAGGCGATCAACAAGACCACGATCACGGCCAACAAGACCGCCGCAATCACGACATTCACCGCCGGCCCGGCCACGGCCACCCAAAATTCCTGCCAAGGTTTTTGCGGGATGCGCTCCAGGCGGGCAATGCCTCCAATCGGCAAGAGCGTGATATGCAACGTTCGCACGCCGTACGCTCGCGCGGTGAGCGCGTGTCCTAATTCGTGCAGGGCCACGCAAGCGAACACCGCCACGACCAAGCCGACAATCATCAGGCCGGCGGCCCGCGTGTCGGCGGAAAAATATAACCAACCGAGCAGCAGCAGGAATGTCCAATGCAAATAAATGCCGATTCCCGCGACGCGCGCGATCTTTAATGACCAATTCATAAGACGTTTTTCTTATTCCTACGAGAAGCCAGAGTCTTCAACAAAGCAAGCTTCTAAGGCGAGCGGCAGATGAGAATTTACCTAATACAAGCACGAAGCGCAAGCGAGTGAATCAGCAAACGGTCATTCCCGCGTAGGTGGGAACCCAAAAAAAACTCACGGACTCCCGCTGCGTGTGGGTAAGTTATCTCCGGCCGCTTGCCTAAACTGCATGGTAACCGAGCCGGGGCCGGTTCCGCCAGCCGCGCCCTGTTAGTAGGTTCTTGGCGCCACGGTGATTTGTCAACGGCTGGACGCCGGCGGAGCCAGCAGTTTGTAGTTCGCAGACGCCCAACCGAACCGCCAAAAGATGTAACTGGAAAACCGCCAAGGAAATAGAGAATGGTTTGGCGGATTGTTCCAGAAATCGTCAATTGTCATTGGAGGGAGCGATGGCGCCTGCTGCGTTTCGGCGCATCGCGGCCGCCGAAATATGCGGAAGCCAGCGCGCCGAAAGTAATGCAGGCGTTGTTCGTTAGGTAAAGACAAGGGCGTCATCAACGAATTATTCGTGGATCGCCGCCAAATGACAATTGACAAATAACTATTGATAAATGAGTTTAAGTCCTCTCAATGAACGAGCGGGATACCGGTTGCACCCACCGCCCAACCGGCGGCGCCCCGTGACAACAGAGCCCCGTTGGCGTATTCTCAGGGTTGTTTCCTTGCTTTTCTCGCTTCCCGCCCAGAATGCCGGTTTATGTCCCACCGCCCCACCGCGACTTATATCACGCAGCGTTTTCGCGAAGCCGGCTTGCGGCCGGTCACGAAGTACGGCCAGAATTTTTTGATCGATTTGAATCTGCTCGATGTTCTGGTCGACGCCGGCGAAGTCACTCAAAACGACGTGGTTCTGGAAGTCGGCACCGGGTTGGCGTCGGTTACGTCGATGCTGGCGCAACGCGCCGCGGCGGTCGTGACAGTGGAAATCGATCCTTTCCTGCATCAACTCGCACAAGAAGAACTGGAAGGTTTTGATAACGTCACGATGCTCCGCCAAGACGTTTTACGCAACAAAAACAACCTCAGCCCGGCGGTGCTCGAAGCGGTCGAGCAGGCGATGGAGAACACAGGCGTCTCGCGATTCAAGCTGGTGGCGAACCTGCCGTATAATGTCGCCACGCCGATTATTTCCAACCTGCTCCTGACCCACATCACGCCGACGCTGATGGTGGTCACGATTCAAAAAGAATTGGCCGACCGCATCACCGCCCGGCCAAACACCAAGGACTACTCCTCGCTCAGCGTCTGGATGCAAAGCGTCTGCCACGTGGAAACCATTCGCGTGATGTCGCCGGGCGTCTTTTGGCCGCGGCCGAAAGTGCATTCGGCCATCATCCGCGTAGAGCCATCGGCGGAAAAACGCCAGCAGTTTGCCGACCTGCCTTTTTTTCATCGCTTTGTTCGCTCGATTTTTATCCATCGCCGCAAGTTTTTGCGGGCGAATCTTTTGGCGGCCTTCAAGGGCCAATTGGGCAAGCCGGAAGTCGATGAAATCATGACCCAACAATCGCTCGCCGCCGATTCCCGCTCCGAGCAACTAACCGTCGACCAAATGCGCGAACTTTGCGAAGCCTGCCGCCTGCGGGTTGAGGAATAAACATTCATCATCAAGGGCATCATCATGAGAACCCTGCTTCTGTTCGTCTGCCTGTTGGTTGCCGCGCCCGGCCAAAACCAAGCCGCCGACCAAAACCAAGCCGCCGACCAAACCTACTCCGTGCAATACCCGCCTTCGGATAAAGCAGGTGAGCTTTCGCTGGAGGCCAACTACTACCTCTGGATTCCCCCCGGCGTCGAGCGGTTGCGGGGCGTGATTGTGCATCAACACGGTTGCGGCGATGGCGCCGAACAAGGCGGAGTCACGGCCGCGCAAGATCTGCACTGGCAAGCTTTGGCGCGCAAGTGGGATTGCGCGCTGATGGGGTCTTCGTATCGGGCGAAAGGCGCGAGTTGCCGGCTGTGGTGCGATCCTAGAAATGGCTCCAACGACACTTTTCTGCGAGCGCTCGACGACTTCGCCGCGCAATCGAAACACCCGGAGTTGGCCACGGCGCCCTGGTGTTTGTGGGGACATTCCGGCGGCGCCTTTTGGGCCAGCATCATGCAAGCCAAGCACCCCAAGCGCATCGTCGCGATTTGGCTGCGTAGCGGAACCGCCTTCGAACGTTGGGAGTCGGGCGAGATTCCGCCGCTCGAAATACCAGAGTCCGCCTATCAGATTCCGGTCATGTGCAACCCCGGCGCGAAAGAGCGAGACGACAAACGGTTCCACACCGCCTGGGACGGCGCCATGGCGATGTTTCGAGCTTATCGTGCGAAGGCGGCGCTGATTGGTTTCGCGCCCGATCCTCTTACCGCCCACCAATGCGGCGATTCGCGTTACTTGGCCATTCCCTTTTTCGACGCCTGCCTGGCCTTGCGGCTGCCTTCTCCAGAGGCGCCGCAGGCGGCTTTGCGCATGGTCGACGAATCGCAAGCCTGGTTGGCGCCGCTGCTCTCCAGCCAAGCGGTTCCGGCGGCGAAATTCAAAGGCGCGGTGGAGGAATCGGTCTGGTTGCCAAACGCCCAAGTGGCCAAATACTGGAGCGAATACGTGCAAACCGGCGCCGTGGAAGACGACACCCCGCCGCCCGCGCCGCTGCATGTGGTCGGCAAGCGAACTGATGGCGGCGGCTTGATTTTGAACTGGGATGCCCGAGCCGATTTTGAAAGTGGATTGCGCGGCTTCGTCATCCTACGCGACGGCGCCGAATTCGCTCGCGCACCCGAAAAACCGGTCAACCCGTTTGGCCGGCCTTTGTTCCAAGGCATGTCGTACCACGACACGCCCCGCAATCCGCTGGCCGCCATGACATTTACCATTCCCGCCGCCGAAGCAAAAACAGGCCGGAAATTTCAAGTCGTGGCGATCAACAGTGTGGGGCTGAAATCGAAGCCGAGCCAGGGCGTTATTGCTCCCTGAGAACGCAGGCTGTGGGGCTCGTTTCTTCATGGACGCGAGAGAAGCCCGGCTTTTTCAAAAAGCCGGGCTTCTGAATTTGGGAATGGGGATGTCGTTTTTCCACCCGCCCTTACCAGCTGCACTTTAGGGGAACTCAGGCTTTAAGCGATTAAACTGTTCTTAACAAAAAAGCGGCTCTCCGCGATGGTTGGTGTTTGACAATCAC
>QIKY01000128.1 GCA_003233175.1 Planctomycetaceae bacterium
CGTCGCATCGGTCCTGCGCCCAGCATTTGAGGGCCGGTGTGATGGCGAAGGCGACAGGGGCGCTCCCCTTTGTCGAGCCCGAGCGGAGGTTTTTCGGATCGGCTTTGCGGAACGACCATCCCATTTTCACCCACAGATTCTGGCGAAGAGCCTAAGGTTTAAGCATATTGGTAAGCAAGCGGTGGCGAATGCTCAGCCGAACTTCTCCACAATGCCGGCAAAAAAGGGCTCCGCGCCGCTTTCGGTTTGCAGCACCAACGCGCCCTCCCGATTCACCTCCAGGCAGGTCCCCTGAATGCGGCGGTCGCCCACCATAAGGCGAACAGGCTTGCCGCGAAGCAGGCACCGCTCGCGCCAGATGTTATCCAACTCCCATTCGTTTTGAGAGAGCAAAAAAAGGTTCCGATCCAGGGCCGACAAAATCCGGCAGAGGAGGTCGGTGCGATGGAGGGTTTCGCCGGTGGCGTCGCGCAGCGAAGTGGCAATTCCGGCCAAGTCGGGCGGCGCGGCCTGGAAGGAATTGTTGACATTGATCCCCACGCCGATGACGAGCTTTCCGCTGGCATGCGGCGGCGACTCCACCAAGATGCCGCACAATTTCTTGCCCGACAAAAAAACGTCGTTGGGCCATTTTAACCGCACGCGCAAACCCTCGACCATGCTCTCGACGGCTTCGCCCACCGCCAACGCCGCCGCCAAGGAAACGCGTGGCCAATGCTGGGGCTGCAAGCCAAAGCTGGGAGCGTCGAGCAAGAGTGAAAACAGCAGCGAGCCATCGTTCGACCACCAGGCGTTCGCGCCGCGGCCGCGGCCTGAAGTTTGCCGCCGGCTGACCACCAACAGCGCAGTCGATTCGGCGTCGGTTGGAGCAACGCCCTCCGACTGCTCCAACGTCCGCTCGCAATCCAGGGCGACATCATTGGTGGAGCCGACCTCATCGTGCAATTCCGCCCGCTGAATAAAAGTTTCCAGAACGGCTCGCGAGACCACATCTTTCAAGTCGGGCATCGGTGCAGCTTTCCTCTCTCGATACGTAACGATTTCGCCATTACCGATGCAACGCCCAGGCGGCGGCGATAATCGCGCCGGCGATGGCGAACATCCAGAGGAGGCCGGTCCAGGAAACTTGATTCAACCGATCTTCCTCGACCAGCTTACTGAGATCCGCCCGCTGGATAATCGGCGGGGCATCGTCGGCTGCGGCGGTGGCGGCTGGGGCGGTGGCGGCTGGGGCGGCGAGGTCGCCCTGATCAACCTGTTCGAGAATGTCGTCGAGCACGCCTTGCACGTAGCGGGCGTTGAACGGACGGTCTTCGGGATCCTTGGCCAGGAGTTGGCGAATCAGTTCTTCCAGTTGCGGCGGCGCCGGTATTCCGAGCGAGGCCAATGTGGGCGGCGGCGATTGCAAATGCTGGGTGAAAATCTGGGCGAAGTTTTCTCCCACAAAAGGCGGGCGGCCGGTGAGCAGTTCAAAGAGCACGCAGCCGAGGGAGTAGAGGTCGCTTTTGGGAGTTGTTTTTTTGCCGCCGGCAATTTGTTCGGGCGACATATAAGCGTACGTGCCCACCGTGATGCCATCGGCGGTAAGATCGGCGGCGCCGGTGTCGCGGGCGATGCCGAAGTCGCCGAGTTTGATGTCGCCGCCTTCGGTCAGGTAAAGATTCGACGGTTTGAGGTCGCGATGAATGATGCCGTTGTTGTGGGCGTGCTGCAACGCCGAGGCCACTTGCCGACCGCATTCGACCACTTCCCGCCATCGCAAGCGGCCGTGGTCTTGCAGAATTTGCTTCATCGTGCCGCCATCGACGATCTCCATGGTGTAATACAGGCGGCCATCGTGTTCGCCGCCGCCGTAATACGCCACGACATGCGGATGGTGCAGCTTTTCCAAGATCAGCATTTCCCGTTCAAACCGGGTGCTGATTTTTTTGTCTTGCGAAACCTCCGGCAGCAGAATTTTCAACGCCACGCGCTCGCCAGTGTTGACGTTCGTGGCGATATAGATGCTCCCCACCGTGCCCACGCCGAGCAATTCGCCCAGTTGGTAGTCGCCGAAACGATGCGGGTTGAGCATGGCTGCCGCCGTAACTAATGTGCGAATACCGAACCGACGCCGAGCGCCTTTGGACGAACTCTATCTTGGCCGGAGGTCCAATTACTTCCTGGCCGGAAGAATCAGCAGCCCTTTGGTGTTGACGTCGAGCCGGAAAAGGCCGCCGCCGCCGCTCTCTTGCCCCAGGCCGCCGGTGACAAAAAGTTGGTTCATTTCCGGACCGCCGAACGCCACGTTGCTGGTCGTGAGGTTCCCACCCGCGTAGCGTGCGATCAGCTTACCTTGAGGATTGAGCACCTGCACCTGCCGCATGCCGTAGTGCGCCACGTACAGGTTGCCTTGTGCGTCGAGGCAAATGCCATCGGGTTGGTTGTCGACCTGGCCGGCGGCTTCATTTTTTACGGGCAAGTTAGCAAACACTGTTCGCTCGCCAACCTTGCCGGGCGCCAACACTTCATACGCCAGAATGCGATTCTTTTTACTCTCGGCCACCAACAGTTTCTTGCCGCCGGGCAACAGCACGATTCCGTTGGGAAACGCCAACTCCTTGTCGATGAGCGACGTGTTTCCCGCGCGGTCGACATAATGCACCGTGCCGATCGGGTTTTTGTCGCTGCTGCCGCCAGGGTCGGTGAAGTAAAAACCGCCTTGCTCCGTATCGAGCGAAAGATCGTTAGGACCTCTCAACGCGACGCCCCCGCAAGAGGCTGACGCCGGCTTCAACATTTCTCCCGTGGCCGAAAGATGCAGCACGGCGTGCTGGCTGGCGTCGCACACCAGATGGGTTCCATCGGCCAGAATTTTGTGGCCGTTGGGAGCGCCGGTCGTGGCCCAAACACGGTGCTTGCCATCGAGTGTGAACTGCGTGACATCGCGTTTGTGGGATACGTATCCTCGCCCTTGATGATCGAACACGACGCCTTCGCAATAGTTCGGCACGGTAAACAGTTCCACTGGTTTGAGTTCGCTTTGAGCAACCTCATCGGCTTGCAGCGGCGGCGGGAAAAAAAGGCCCATGGCGAGAAACAGGCAGGCGAACATTCGTTGAATCGTCATGGAAGCGGGCTCCGAGAGGTTGTGGGGTTGTACGGCGGAAGCAGACGGGAGGAACTTCGGCGTTCACAGGCACACATTCAGCGGCTCTATAATACCCTTGTTCGCAGCGGCGGAAAACGGTGTTTTTGAAATTGCCGCCCAAAAAACTATCCTGGCGCTCGCCTTACAGGGAAATCCGACGGCCAGGCCGCGATCAAGAATCGAGCGGTGTTTGGCCCCAGGGAATTGGAAACGTGGGCGGCTTGCGATGGCGGTCTTGGCGTTGGTCGCGGGGACGGTCCTGGAAGTAGTCGACGAACGCCAGCAACTGCTTGATCGCTTCGTCGTAGACCTGTTTCCCTTTCTCCACTGTGGCTAATTCCGCTTCGCCCAGCACGCCAGTGTCGCTGTAGCTGCTGGTCCAGGAAACGACGGTTGCCGGCCCTTGGCCCATGAGGTCGACGTAGTTGAAAGGACTGTTGTCTTGGTTGAAGCTGATCTCGCCGTTCTTGATTTTGTCTTTCCGCACGCCATCTTCGTCGAGATACAAATAGAGCGACGTTTCCAATTCGCCCGCGTGGGCGCAGCCGCCGGGAAACTTGCTCTGCCGCCAATTGGGGAAAAACTCCGGGTCGACCGAGAGCAGTTGCCACCAGCCGGTGAGCACGCATTCGGCGTCGGTTTCGAGGTTTGTCCGACGCGCCACTAGGTCGAGGTTGGGCATGTTGGAGCCATGCCCGTTGAGCAAGATGATTTTCTTGAAGCCATGATACGCCAGTGATTTTGTTAGATCGAGCACCATGTTTATGAAGTGTTCGTAATGGCAGTTGATCGTGCCGGGAAAATCCATCACATGGCCGGTGTAGCCGTAGCTCACGATCGGCAACACAGAGATTTTTTCCGGCGCGGCCTTTCCGGCGCCATGTGCGATGCCGTTGGGGCAGATGAGGTCGACATCCAGCGGCAGGTGCGGACCGTGCTGTTCCACCGCTCCGCAGGGTACAATGCAGACCTTGCCCAGATCGACCGCGTCGTTGATTTCCGGCCAAGTGAGTTTTTCGTATCGATATTCCGTTTGTGCGCGTGTTGTCATGAAATACTCCGTTGGATTGCTGTTAGAGAGATCGCTTGGAAAGCGAGCATAACATACTCGCTTCACGGCAACCGCAACCGCCACCCAAAAAAAGGCTCGCCATGAAAGTTCGCGGCATTTTGGAAACGAGTTTGTATGTCGACGACCTCTCGGCGGCGAAAGCTTTTTATACCGACGTTTTGGGGCTGGCGTTTGTTTCGCGTCAACCGGGGCGGCATGTGTTTCTTCGCTGCGGCCGACACATGCTCTTGTTGTTTGACGCTCACGCCAGCGCCCAGGCGGGAAACGAAACACCCCCGCACGGCGCGGAAGGCGCGGGGCATGTCGCTTTTTCCGTGGAGGAGAGCGAACTGAACGACTGGCGCAGGCATTTGAAAGAGTGCGGCGTCAAGATCGAGCGAGATTTCGCCTGGCCGCAAGGCGGGCGTTCGATTTATTTTCGCGACCCCGCCGGCAACAGTTTGGAACTCGCCACGCCAAGCATTTGGGGAGTAGTCAACTAGGCCGCTCGCGGTTGAAGGGTCGCCTTTTTTGTTGAACGACAATGCCCAAGGCGCCGCTTAGGAATCTGGCGGCGCCTCGAACCGCGGCGGGATCAGAACTTCGGGGTCGTCGGTGAGAAAGGTCGCTCCGCCGGTGGCGAAGTTGGGAACGTCTGCAACGGTGGCTTGTCCTTCCGGACTATCGAGAACGGCTTGCATCGCTGGGGCGGAATCGGCGTACAGGCTCACAATCATGTAGTAGGGAGGTTTTTCACCGGATTCGGCGGCTTGGCATTTTCCGATGGTCCAACCCTGGAGACCTTGCATTTTTTTCGCCAGCGGAATATGCACCTCGCGATAATAGCGGTCGAACTGCGCGGGGTCTTCCGGATGCCCATAAAGAACAGTCAGTCTGTGCATGGTTCATTCCTGTACGGCGGTGAGTTGGCTCCGGCCGTACGGGAAGATCGCTGATCCGTTGCAGCCAAGAAGAAGCAAGATAGCATGAGCCGCGCCGCTAGAGCACGCAAGGCGACGTCTGTTGAATATTTTGCCGCGGGGCGGGCGCCAGCGTTTTTTCCGGGTAGAACAAATCTCGCATGCGCAGGGCGAAGGAAACCGCCTCTTGGTTGGCTTCATTCTGCTGGAGATGCGTCGGCAAAATACGCAGTAATTTGTCGCCAGCGCGCCAGCGAACCTGCATGATGCGAGAGGCCTCATCAAGCATTTGGTACACGCGTGCGCGCGTCACACCAAGGTCTCGCGCCTGCCCGCGAACGGTTCTTGGCGATTGCTCAATGCCCAGCCGCCCCAACACGAGCGAAAGGACGTCGGGCGAGGCGTCGATTTCGAGTTGCTTCATCAAGGGCGCGGCCAGACCGCGAAGGATTTCGTGATGGTCTATCGTGAGCGGGTTGAGGATCGCCGCCTGACACCAATGCTCAACCGCGCCAATTAAACGCGGCTCCAGGCGAATGTTGAGATGGCAATCGTGGGGGAAACGCTTGAGGCAGTCTTGCAGCGTGTGGAAGACGCCCAATATCGCATGCACGCGTTTTTCGCCATGCGCTCGCAGATCCCGAATTTCGGCCAGCGAGCGGCTCAGGTAAAATCCTAATGATTGCGCCCAGGCGACTTTGGGTAATTCTTGTAGGCTTTGGGCGAAGCGGCCCAGTGGTTCGCCCTCGAATTCATATTCGCGAATGGTGGCTTTCCATTGCTTCCACACGGCCTCCGAAACCTGGTCGGGGTCGAACGGCAGCGGTCTTCCAGGGGCGCCGCCGTTCTTAACAGCCGGCGGAAGAGCGCCAAGAGCGCGAGGCGAACGGTCATGTTGCACCGCCCGTTCCAGCAGTTGCACCAGTGTTTCTATTTTCCGACCGCCGAACCCCCGGGTGCGGATGAAGTGGTCGAATGGCGTCGAGACGAGCTCATCCAGCGTTTTTCCCAACAGCGCATTGGGTACACAGCGATCCTTGGGCAACACCCAGTGGACCAGCTTTTGGTCGCGCTGGGCGTTGCAATGGTCGCTGCGCAGTTGCGTACATGCGGCTTCGAACCTTTGAACCAAGGGAACGAAACGGTTTGAACTTATGTTTTCCTGCTTCATGGTGTATTTAACCTGCTCAGAGGCGGTCCGAGCGGTGTGGTAATCGTGAGGTGATGATTGAGAACGACCGAATGGCGCCTTCATGGACAGCCTCCGCTCTCGACATTGAAACACATAAGACATTGAAACACATAAAACGGAACCGCCCCTCTTGACCTCCAACCATTGAAATGCGTTGATGACACCGCCATGCACTCTTTTCGGCAGCGACATCCGGTTATTGAATCTGCGTTGCAGTTTTTCCGAAATCGGTTTGTAATTTGCTGGGAATCACGAGGGCTGCGTTGCCAGAACGTTAATAAACCGACGACACCCCTTTACCGTTACCCGAATATTAGGGAACGGGTTTCGTTTTGCACTTTCCGGCAAGAAATACCACGACTTTTTGAGAAAACTTGCTGAGCAAGGGTAGTTTGCAACTCGAATGAACGCACCAGCCCCCCCTCAAAGGTACTGCATTGTCGGCGCCGGCCCCTGTGGATTGACTGCCGCCAAGAACTTGGCCGAACAAGGGATTTCGTTCGACTGCTTGGAGGCGGAGGAAGATTTGGGGGGAAATTGGCTGTATGGAAGCCCGCACAGCAGTGTCTATTCGTCGACGCATCTCATTTCATCGAAACGGCTTACCGAATACACCGATTTCCCGATGCCGCGCTCGTTTCCGCCGTATCCCAGCCACGCGCAGGCCCTCTCGTACTTACGAGCGTACGCCGAGCAATTCCAATTGTCTCGCTTTATTGAGTACGGCAAAAAAATCACACACCTTACACGACGGGAGAGCGGCTGGGAGGTTCGCGTCGCGGGCGAGCCGGCGGCGCGGGCGTATGCCGGCGTGTTGATTGCCAGCGGCCATCATTGGGACCCCCAGTGGCCGGAAATTCCCGGTCGGTTCGAGGGTGAAATGCTTCACGCCCACGATTACAAAACGCCCGATATCTTGGCCGGAAAACGGGTGCTTGTGCTGGGCGGAGGCAATTCAGGCTGCGACATTGCCGTCGAAGCCGGCCGCTGTGCGAAAGAGGTTTTTCAGAGTTTGCGGCGAGGGTATCATTTCCTCCCCAAATTCCTGCTGGGCAAGCCGGTCGACTCCTGCGGAGACCGCCTCCACCGCTGGCGGTTTCCGCTCTGGTTGCAACGCCGGATTTCCAGCTGGATGGTGCATATCTCGCTCGGACCGCCAGAGCGGTACGGCCTCCCGCGACCCGACCACAAACTCTTTGAAACGCACCCGATTGTCAACTCGCAACTGCTCTATTCTGTTGGACATGGCTTGGTGAAAGTGCGGCCCGGCGTCGAACGATTCGAAGGCCGAGAGGTTGTCTTCACCGATGGCTCGCGTGAAACAATCGATCTGATCATTTGCGCCACCGGCTACAAAATCAGTTTTCCCTTCATCCAACCGAACCTCTTGCATTGGAAGCAAGGGCGTCCTGACTTGTTCCTGAATGTGTTTCATCCACGGGCGGACGACCTGTTCCTCGTGGGATTGATTCAGCCCAATAGCGGCATCTGGGGTTTGGCCGACCTCCAAGCCCAACTTGTGGCTCGTTTCCTCTCGGCGATGCATAGTGAATCTTCCCAAGCCGACTGGTTCCGCCGGCTCAAGGCGGGCGGGAATGATGACCTGAGCGGCGGCATCCGATATGTTGCATCTGCGCGGCACTTGGTGGAAGTGGAGTACTTTGGGTATCGACGGCGGCTGCGGAAGTTGCTTCGTCGGTTTGGGCGGCTGCCGGCGGAAACGCCGGCGTTTTGAGCAAACGCACTGAATGAGCAAACGCACTGAATGGGCGGAGGCGGGCCGATTCCGTTGCGGAAAAGGAGGGCGGGGATCATGCAAACCGATACAGAATCGATGATGGCGTGTCCTGGTTGTGGAAAGAATACGGCCGCCGGAAAATCGACCTGCGATCACTGCCGCCTCTCGCTGCCAAACGCCAACCAAGCGAACTCCGTCCGGCGGCAATTGCGGCAAATGGCCGACAATCGTTGGGCCGTGTTAGCGCTGTTGTTCTTTGTCATGGCCGGTTTCGGCCTGCCCGTGTTGTGGATTTCGCGAGGCTTCTCCCCGCTGTCCAAAGTGGCGTTGACGATCGTCGTGGTTGCGTATACGGCACTGATTCTCTGGCTGATTTGGTTGAATCTGCTCTGGATTGGCAGAAGCTTCAGCGAAATCTGGGCGGCTTTTTCTTGAGCGATGCTGGCAATGACTCCGCTTCAAAGCGCACCTCCGAAACGGAAGTGATCTTCCTCTCTCGACGATATTTGTTTCCGATCAAAAAGGCGCCTTATGAACACGTGTCTGTTAGTACGTCGTCTTCATCAACACAGGATGTGGGTCAATCAACGATTGCTCGCCGCGGTGCGGCCATTAACCCGATCGGAACTGCACCGCGAACTACCGATTGGGCAAGGCTCCGTTTGGCGAACATTGACACACCTGCTGGCCGCGGAATACGTTTGGTTGGAGGCATTGTTGGGGGATGAGGAACCGCTGTTGCCAGGCGACGCATCTGGCCAATTGCCGGGAAACCAAGCCGGCGAAAAACCGATTGCCTCTCTCGATGAACTTGTCCGGAAATGGCGGGAGCTTGACCGCCGATGGGAAGAGTATTTGTCCGACCTTGGAGCCGATTCCTTGGATGATACGGTTTACAAAATCAGTACGTCTTCAAATCTGGGGAAGCGTTTGGGCGCGAAACGGAGCGACATCCTGCTCCACGTTTGCACACACGCCCAGTACACAACTGCGCAACTCATCAATATGCTGCGGCAACTCGGCCAGACCGACCCACCCGATGTGATGCTGATTTCCTTCGCCCGGCGCGTTCACAAGAGGTGAAACACAAACGAATAGCCAAAAAACTTTGGAATGAATGGCGCCGCACTTTCCAAGCATCAACGCCAATCTTGACAAGTTCCTCGGCGCCTAGGTTGTCAGAACGGCCGAGAAACGTAAAATCTAGGCAACGCTTCGAGCAGGTACCCGGTGGTGTAATTGGCAACACTACGGATTTTGGTTCCGTTATTCCAGGTTCAAGTCCTGGCCGGGTAATTTGTCTTTCCGCCTCAAACGGCTTAAAAACAGTCGTATCCCGCCGAAAACACCTAAGGTGTTTTCGGAGAGGTTGCCGATTGCCGGCCTCTCCTCGCCCGAATCTGTTAAAATGGGAAAACAATGCCTGATTCGAGAGGCTCTTATTGGGACACAGCGATTGCTGGAAGATTGGCGGCCGTTGGAAGATGGGCGTCCTGAAGATGGGCGGCTCTTCTCTGCCGGTCTCTCTCTTTCCAGCCGACACTTAATGAGGCGGATTGTGGATGTCTGAAAAATTCTGGCATTTGAAAAATTCCGACCTTTTTCGTTCGCTCGACGACGATGAATTGGCTCGGCTGGAGAAGTTTAGCCGCGTCAAGCAGTTCCCTCGCAAGAATCCGATTTATCTTCCAGCAGACGCCGCCAATTCGGTCTTCATGCTGACTTCCGGCCGCGCCAAGATCTGCCACCTCACGTTCGATGGCAAGCAGTCCATTCTTTTTTTTATCGAACCGGGCGAACTTTTTGGCGAATTGGCGATTTTCGACGAAGGCGATCGAGACGAATACGCCGAAGCCGTCGACCCGACCACGGTGATGATGATTCCAGCCGAGGAAATTCGGCGCCTTATGGAGCGGCACGCCGAAATTTCGCTGGGCGTCACGAAGCTGATTGGCTTTCGCCGTCGCCGCATCGAGCGCCGGCTGAAGAATCTGCTGTTCCTTTCCAATCGAGAACGGTTGGCGCACGTACTGCTCGAATTGATGGAGCAATACGGCGAACCGGATGGGCGGAGCGGCGTGAGGTTGCGAATTAAACTGTCGCACCAAGATTTAGCCAACATTATCGGTAGTACGCGTGAAACAGTGACGGTGGTTCTGGGCGACTTGCAAGAAGCCGGGCTTGTAGAAGTTGGCCGGCGTAAAATCATCATTCGTAAACCAGACGCATTGGCTGGCGTGGTCAATCGCACGGCGCCTAAAATCCCCCCCGCACCGTCGGATTCGGCGCCGCCCGACACTTCGCCGTCGTCCAAGTTCGGCGAAGCGAAGCCATTGTAAGAATTTTCACAGAAAGCAGTTGGCCAACAAACGATAATGGGCGATCGAGCGGGAACGCAATCGTTCTGGCCGCCCTCAAGAGCGTCGCCTCTCCCATCCTCGGCGAAACTATGAACACCGACACCGCCCATCAAGACGTTTGGCGCGAATGCCCCGCAGGTGAATTGCGTCGACTGGCCGGCAATCTGCGGCGGCGCGACGTGCATCGAACCACGCGCCGCGCGGCGCTATCTGCAACGGTGCTTGTCGTGGCGGCGGTTGGTGTTTTCTCGCTGTTTTCGCCAACAGGCTCATCGCGGCGGGGTGTAAATGTTGGCGGTCTGTGGTGCAACGAAGCCGTCGCGTTGGTGTCGGAATACCATCGGCGGAAACTGGCGCCAGAGGTCCTCGCGCAACTCACGCTGCACCTCGACTCCTGCCCCCATTGCCACAAAATGCGGGACCAAATCGACGCGCCGTCGGCGCCTGCCGGCCAGATCAATAAACCGGCTCGCCACTAGCCTCGCCGGGCTTCAAATCGTGCATGGCAAACATTGGCGACGTTCTTTAGGTTGTGGTGGAATGCCCCCCAAAAGTTGATCCATGTGTTAGGCAACTCCCTCAAAATAATCTACCGGCTCAGGCGCCCTGTGGTTGTATCGTGACAGAGTACTTGGGAAGCGATTCATCGCGTTGCAGCCGGTCTTCGAATTCCCGAAATGCCTTCTTGGTGATTCGGACTCCGCTCTCATAGGCTTGATCCAGCAGCTCGACAATTAGATGAATCCCTTTCCAGGGCATCGTGCGAGCCCACTGCAATGCAGCGTCCACGTTGTTCAAGAGCGTTCCATTCCAATGGTGTTCCAAAATTCCCCAGCAACGTTCGATGGGGTTGTACTTGCTATGGTGCGGCGGATAGTAAACCAACACGATTTCCAGACCGTGACGATCCGCAAACTCAACCAGCCGTTTGATGAACTGCGTCCGAAATCTGGAATTGCCAACCGACCACATCGCCTCGAACCACGACAACGAAAACCGAAGCAATACAAACTCATGACCCAACCCCGCAACCAAGCCCGAAAGCTTGACGCCAAACAGCGTTAACGAAATATCAGCGCCATTCACGCCTGACCTCTCAGCTTGGCCCGCATCCGAAAAACACGGAATAGTTCTGGGACCGGTCCTTAATCAAGGAAACCATGCTAAAGCATGAACTCCAACGGTGCGAACCATGCTGGAGCATGAACGCCCACGCTCGCGTCAAGGACCTGCGTGTGTGGAATTTGACTCCCACCCGAAACGCAAGTTACGATAACTCCAACTTGGCCGAGGCGTTTACGTGGCCCTGGTTTGCACATATTTGGAGGTTTGCGATGAAACGTTTTTTCGGCGCGGCGCTATTGCTCTTGACGTTCGTGGTCGGCGCGTACGCCGTTGACGACAACCAGCCACGGCCAAAGACGCCTGTTCAACAAGACGTTGTTCAAAAAACGCCCGTTCAAAAACACTCCGCGATTCTCACCACGGGCGACGGCGCCGTTTCCCGGCGGGCGGTTTCGCCGGAAAGCATCGCCTACCTGAAAAAATTGCGAAAGGGAACGCCCTTCGGCACAAACGACTTCGACCTGGAGCAGCTTCGCGCCGGAATGGGCTCGCGCCGCCCGCCCACAATAAAGGGCGTCCAACTCATCCGCGTGAAGGTCGGCGAGATTCCCTCCGAATGGGTGCTGGCCCCCGGCGCCGACCCCGATGTGCGGCTGCTGTATCTGCACGGCGGCGGGTTTGTTTCGGGCTCCGGAGGATTCTATCTCGCGCTGGCAGCGCATATTTCTGCGGCGGCCAAGTGCGCCGTGCTCCTGCCCGACTATCGACTCGCGCCGGAGCATCCGTTCCCCGCCGGGCTGAATGATTGCGTGGCCGCGCACCAGTGGATGCTCACGACCGGACCATCTGGCCCCAGCCCCGCCAAGGTCACGTTTGTCGCCGGAGATTCGGCTGGCGGCAATCTGACTCTGGCCACGCTGCTAGCGCTCCGCGACCGCAAACTGCCGCTCCCGGCGGGAGGTATTCCGCTTTCGCCAACCACCGATTGGACGCTGGCCAGCAAATCTCTGAAAACCGCGAAAGACCCCATCATCAGTGCTCGAACCATGCCCGTGTTCAGAGATTATTATCTGGGCAAGGAAAATCCCCGCAGCCGACTGGCTTGGCCCGTGCGCAACCCGCTGGCTTCGCCCGTGTTTGGCGACTACCGCGGCGTCCCGCCGTTGTTGATTCAAGTTGGCGAGCATGAGATGCTGCTCGACGACGCCATTCGCGTGGCGAAGAAAGCTCGCTTAGACGGAATCTCGGTGAAGCTCGAAGTTTGGCCGGGCATGTTCCATGTGTTCCAATCGCACGAACCACTGCTGCCCGAAGCCAGGGAATCGATCAAGCACATCGCCAAATTCATGGCCGCCCACACGCCCAAACCATAATGCACACGGGGAAACCACCTCCCATTTCAGAAGCCCGGCTTTTTCAAAAAGCCGGGCTTCTCGATCGCCGTTTCGGGAACGAATGGTTCCGCGTTTTTTAAAGCAATTCCGAGATAGGTTCGCCAAACGGCAGCAAAGGCATGGGACGACCGGAATGGTCGAGAATGGCTTGGTGGTGGTCGATGCCCAAGTGCCGGTAGACGCTGGCCCACAGATCGTTCGGCGTGAGCGCCCGGTCTTTCGGTTCTTCGCCCTTGCTGTTGGTTTGGCCAACCACCTGCCCGGTTTGCATACCGCCACCGCTGACGAGCATCGACATCGCCCGCGGCCAATGATCGCGCCCCGGTTGGCGGACGCCGGTCTGCGTGCCGATTTGCGTGTTGATGCGCGGTGTGCGGCCAAATTCGCCCGTGACCACCAGCATGACTTTTTTCTCCAAGCCGCGCTGGTGAAGATCTTCCACCAACGCCGTGATGGCGCGGTCGTAAATAGGCAGCCGCGCCAGGGCGTCGTCGTACAAATGGCAATTGACGGCGTGCGAATCCCAGTTGTAGACGCCCTGCTTCAGCCGCGTCACACCCGATTGATAAGGGTTCTCCATCACCATCGTAACAAAACTACACCCCGCTTCGACCAACCTCCGCGCCAACAATGCGCGTTGCCCCCAGGCGTGGCGTCCATACCGATCGCGGAGCGCGTCGGGCTCCCGCGAAAGATCGAACGCCCGCCGCGATTTCTCGCTCAACAGCAGTTCCATCGCTTGCTGGTTGAACTGCTGCATGGCGTCCATGGCGCCGCTTTGGTCGACATTGCGGCGGAGCGTGTCGAATCCGTCGAGCAATGCCAGGCGGTCGTCCAGCCGCTCAGAAACCGCACTGGAAACGGAAAGATTTTTGACCTGGAAATTCTCTTCACTAGGATCGCCCGGAATGTTGAACGGCACAAACGACGAACCGGCGTAAGCGGCGCCGAAACTATAAACATCCACTCCGGCGCGGCCCGCCGCCGTGCCCGAAATATAGTTCGGCAAGCCGATGTTGCGCTGCGAGCGAAGCCGCGACACAAGCGAACCGACCGCCGGAGCATCGTTCACGAAACCGGTCGGCGTGGCCGGCTTTCGACCGGTGAGAAATCGTTTGTGCCCGCCGCCGTGGTCGGCGAACTCATGCGCGATCGAGCGAATGAGAGTGAACTTGTCGGCGATCTTGGCGTGCATCGGCAAATGCTCACAGACCTCCATTCCCGGAACATTCGTGCGAATTGGCCGGAAGTCGCCCCGATACTCCGCCGGTGCGTCGGGCTTCATATCGTAGGTTTCCATATGCGGCGGACCGCCCGGCAACCAGATGAAAATGATCGAGGTATCCGGCTGCGAAACCGCCGCCTGCTTGGCCTCCGCCCGCAGTTGCAACAGTTGGCTCAAACCCAATCCGCCCACGCCCAAAGCGCCGGCTTTGAGCACGCTCCGCCGCGAGATCGGCCCTTGGCAATGTTGTTGTTCGCGATGTTGCTCCATCATGTGCTTCCCGCTGGTTTACCGCGAAAATCGAATACACGGAGGCCCGAAATGTTCGCCCTTATTATACTGCTCACGGTTGAAAATGACACTTTTTTCGTTTAACGGCAAGCCGGAGGCGACTGCGTTTTTTCCTTGGCCGTACGCGTTGGCGCAAAACGCAGCCGCCTCCGGCTTGCCGTTAAACGAGCCCTTGCCGGCCGTGTGAAGTATATATCGTCTCGGTTACCGCCACGATACAAGGAAACATGGCGGGTCCGCTCGACCTAAAATACGATTGAACCACGGATACCGCGTCAAAACAAAACCCACGGCCGCCTAAAAAACTGCCTGCACCTAGATCGTAATCAGCGCCAGTGCGAGTCCGACCACTGTGCTGAGCGTGGATATGCCGAATATCGCCACGCCCAGCCAGTGCAGCCAATCGCGATTTTGGCGCTCTCGAATATCCAAGACAATTGCGGCGGCAAGTGTGACGGCGGCAATGGCGACCGGCATGCCGGCGCCGACCTGAGTCCATCTGATAAATGACATCGTTATCCCGGGATTACCTTGAAACCACGCTACGGCGGAGAAGGCGAACGGAATCAAACTGTCAAATATTTGTTGCATAACCAACGCGGCGAAGAACACGGTCCAGCGTCTCGACCTGCTCCGCCAAGCCGCTATTGCATAGAGAGCAGCCATGGCCATTAATAACGATGTGCGAAAAAAACGTATAGACAGGATGAAATCGTTGTCCAGAATTTGGAGCGGAAGGAAGTTAAGCAGCATAAAAATGCCGGCCTGCATTCCGACGACGAGCAAAATCCAATGCCCCGGCTGCCGCAGCAAAGGCGCGGCGCCGCGAATGCGCGTAAACAACAAAACGACGGTTCCGGCCCAAGCAGCGCCAATTTGGCAGTCCCAAAAGACCAGCCGAACGTACGCCAGGATCAGACCTGCTCGCATAGCGACGGTTACTTCATCTTGCGTTTCCCATTGGGCCGATAGCCCTTCCAGCGATTGCCGCGTTGCCGCCAAATAGAGGGACGTGCAGAGCATCCATAACAACAAGTGAGAGATGCCCAGTCGCGGCAAGCGACGCGCTTCGATCACCAGTAGGTCGGGCGCCGCCGGGTTGCCCGTCGGCGAGTTAGTAGTCGGCGCAAACGGCGTTGTCTCTGATTCCGTCATGACGATGCTCCGAAACTCTCACAATGTAAACAGCGCCAGTGCGATGATGTACACTGTGCTGATCGCGGACGCGCCGAATATCGTCACGCCCAGCCAGTGCAGCCAATCGTGATTTTGGCGATCTCGAATATCCCGGACGATGGCGATGGCAAGCACGACTGCGGCAATGACGACCAGCAGGATGGCGCCGACCTGAACCCACCTGTGCCATGACATAATCCACCAGAGAATACTTTGACGCCACGCAATGGCGAGGGCGACGGAGACGCATGCCATCAAACTGTCAAATATTTGTTGCATAACCATCGTGGCGAAGAACGCGGTCCAGCGTCTGAACCTGCTTCGCCAAGCCGCTATTGTATAGAGAACAACCATGGCCATGGATGATAAAAGCCGAAAACCAGTCGTAAACAGGAAGGAATTGCCGCCCAAACTTTGGTATGAAAGAAAGTAAACCAGCAAAAAAACGCCGGCCTGAATCCCCACGACGAGCAAAATCCAATGCCCAGGCTGCCGCAGCAAAGGCGCGCCGCCGCGAATTCGCGTAACTAACAAAACGGCGATTCCCGCCCAAGCAGCGCCGCTTGTGCAGCCCGTAAGAATGAGCCAAACATACCTCAGGATCAGACGGGCTTGAAGAGCGGCGGTTATTTCAACACCTTGCGTTTCCCATTGGGCCGATAGCCCTTCCAGCGATTGCCGCGTCGCCGCCAAATAGAGGGACGTACAGAGCATCCATAAGAACAAGTGGGAGATGCCCAGTCGCGGCAAGGGGCGCGGTTCGATCACCAGTAGGTCAGACGCCGCCGGGTTGTCCGTCGGTGAGTGGGCGGTTGGCGAAAACGGCGTTGTCTCTGACTCCGGCATGACGATGCTCCTGAGTGCTCCACGACTCCGTACAGACGCATGAAATTACAGCCACCCACCGTTGGAGTTCACACTTTAGTGTGTGTTTTTCTTCTACGCATTTCAAAACATCCTGAAGCATGAACTCCAACCCTTGAACGCCAACGATGCTTGGCGCCTCACCCGCCTACATGGCGTCGATCAATCGTAGGCAAATTTTTCGCACTTCGCTGGGGTTGGCGTTGGGGTTTTTCTTTTTGGCTTGACCGATCAAAGCGCCCACGGCTTGTTGCTTGCCGCCCTGAACATCCGCCACGATGCGCGGATTGTCGTCCAACAACGATTGGCAGAGCGTTACCAGAGTGGAATCGTCGACGGCTTCAATCCCCAGCGTTTTCATTGCTTCGGGGGCCGTCGTTTTTGCATTGAGCATTTCGGCGAACACATCCTTGGCGCGCGACGAGGCAAGTTCGCCGCTCTGAATGAGGTCGATCATTTCAGCCAGTGCGGCCGCCGAAATGTCGAACTCCCCAATGCCGATTTCCTGTTCGTTCAAATAACGCAACACGCTCTGTTGGATCCAATTGCCGGCCAGTTTTCCCGAGCCGCTTTTTTCCGCTACGGCGATGAAGTAGTCGACGAACAGCCGCCCCTGATTCACAATCACATCGGCGTCATGCGCGTCGAGCGCGTAGTCGGTTTGCAAGCGGCTGCGCAATTCGGCGGGCCGCTGGATCATGGCGGCTTTGAGTTTTTCGACCTCTTCGGCGCTGGTCAGCACGGGGGCCAGATCAGGGTCGGGAAAGTAGCGGTAATCGCTCGATTCCTCCTTGTGGCGTTGGGCGCGTGTGAGTTGGGCTTGGTCGTCCCAGCCACGGGTTTGTTTGGGGGCGTCGCCTAGTTTTTTGCCCGTTTCCCGCCAAAGCTCGTATTGGCGCTGTGCTTCGTAGACCACCGCGCGTTCGACGGCGCGAAAACTGTTCAGGTTTTTGATCTCGACAATCGGCGTGGCGATTTTTTCGCCGTCCACCTGCATATGAATGTTGACATTCGCATCGACGCGCAAACTGCCTTCTTGCATGTTGCAGTCCGACACGCCGAGGTATGTGAGCAACAGCTTCAATTCGGTGAGGTAGGCCCGCGCCTCTTGGGCGGAGCGCATATCGGGCTCACTGACGATTTCCAACAGCGGCGTTCCGGCGCGGTTGAGGTCGATGCGGCTATCCGCCTTGCCGGCGGCTTCGTCGTGCAGGCTCTTGCCGGCGTCGTCTTCCAAATGGGCGCGAAGAATGCGAATTTTCTTGGGCGGGAAGGCGCCTTGGGGGTCGCTGATGTGCAGGAAGCCGTGTTCCGACAGTGGCAAATCGAACTGGCTGATTTGATAGCCCCGTGGAGAATCGGGATAGAAATAGTTTTTCCGATCCCACTTGGTGAACTGCGGAATGTGCAGGTCGAGCGCGATGGCGGTTTTCAAGGAAAGCCGGAACGCCTCACGGTTCATCACCGGCAGCGCGCCGGGCATGCCGGTGCAAACCGGACAGGTTTGCGTGTTGGGCGGCGCCCCGAATTTCGTGGAGCAGCGACAAAACAGTTTCGACTGGGTCAAAAGTTGAACGTGAACTTCCAGCCCCACGACCGTCTGATAAGCCGCGGTCGTTTCCTCAGGTTGCGTAATCATTAAACCGTATCCACTCAAAACAAACTTGCGTGAAGGCGTTGGTCGCCGCCTGCGGAGACGCCAACGGCCTCTGGTTATAGCACTTGCCGGCCGATGTAAAAATGGCGGCTTAGTCGTCGGCGCCCATTCGAGCGCACCTTGCGGTTTGCAATTGGCTTGCCGTTAAACGAGCCAATGCTAGCCGTGCGCGGTAGAGCATGTCTTCAGGATGCTAGAGTTGTTGCGAGCCGATACCGGCGGCGCGTCTTCGGCAACCGCCGGCTCATGGCTTGAATCCCGTCGGGGATTAGAGGATTGGCTTGCTCATCAACTTCAACAACGCCAAATTGAAGGCTGGCGTCAAATGTTTTGTTCCGCGACTCCCGCCTCTTCCCCTTCGTGCTCTTCGCGTCCTTCGTGGTGAACTTGATCGTTCGGCGGCACGGAGAATCGTTTTTCCAGATAGGTTCACCACGAAGGACGCGAAGAGCACGAAGTATGGAATTCGACGATCTCTCCCATCGCGTGATCCTCGAACTGAAGAGCGTCGGGATAAAGGGCCACGCGGTTATCACCAAGACAGTCTCGCAACAAAGCCCGCCGCCAGCAGACGTTTTTACCAGACCAAGCCCAGCCGATTTCGCCGCGCCCGCGGCGCTGTGTACGCCTGAACACACAAACCACGAGGTGCGCTCAACCCATTCCGGCGGGCATGCCGCCAACGGTTTCGGGCAGCAAATTCCACCAAGGCACGACGAACGCGGTTTCGCATTTGCAGGTCACGCGGCGTCCTAGAAATCGCTGGCTGACACTGCCCGTCTTGTCGCAACCGGGGCAACGGGTGGTCCATTTGGCTTGCGAGAGGTTGAGCCGGTTGGGGTCGATCTGAGAAATGCGCTGGAGGGAAATGTCGTCGCCTTCGAGTGTGAGGAGCGTTTGTTTATCAAGCAAGTCTTCCGGCAAGGCGGCGATGCGATGCGATTGATGGCCGAGCGCCTCTTCAAACACGTTGCGCACAAACCTCGCGTTGCCGAAGTGTTCGTCGCGGAAATGGTGCGCCAGATGAAAGAGCAGCGAAGCCCGCGCCCGCGCTGCGGGACTCAACTGATATTCTTCGTCGGCGCAGAATTTTTCCAGAATGCGGCACATGTGTTCGGGCGAGAAATCGTCGAAGGTAATGTAACGCGTGAACCGGCTTTTCAAACCAGGATTGGCGTAAATGAAGTCGTGCATGAGTTGCGGATACCCAGCCACGATCACGACCAACCGCCGGCGGTCGTCTTCCATGCGTTTGAGCAAGGTTTGAATCGCTTCGCTGCCGTAATCGCCGGCGTTATCGGCGGGCGCCAAGGTGTAGGCTTCGTCGATAAACAACACGCCATCGAGCGCCGACTCAATGACTTCGTCGGTTTTGATGGCCGTCTGCCCCACATACGCGCCGACCAACTCCGAGCGGTCGCACTCCACCAGATTGACCCGCTCCAGCAAACCGAAACCGTAAAGAACCTTGCTGATAATACGCGCGACGGTCGTCTTGCCCGTTCCAGGATTCCCCGTAAAGACAAAATGCAGCGTGCGGTTCGATTCCCGCAAGCCATGCTCGCGCCGCGCCTTCTGGACCTTCAAATACGCCGTGAGCCGATTCACCTCCGCCTTCACGGCGCTCAAACCGATCAAACTTCCCAACTCCTGAAGCGCTTCGGCCAAGACTTCGTCGGGCGGGGCGTCGGCGGGGTCGAATGTGGCGGCGGCGCGAGCTGCGTGTTGAACGCCTTCTTGGGCGAACGGCGTTTGACTTTTCTTCCGCTTGTTTTTGTTTGAAAAGGCGGAAGCCACATCGATCACAACGCCATCGAACAGGCTGCGGTAATGATGCTCCTCGGCCGACACGCCGCCGACTTCCAGCACGTCGTCCAACGCCATTCGCACCATGTTCGCAAAGCGCTCCAATAAAGAACACTCGGGCCAGTGTCGATCAATACCTCCACAGAGTCGCAGCGCCGACGAAAGTGCGCCGGTTTCCGCGCCGCCGAACCAGGATTCGTCGGTCACGAACGTCGTGATGCACTCATGGTGGCTGTTGGCGTTATGGTGGTCGAACCGCCGGTACCGCACCACCGAAAGCCCCAATCGCGCGCCCATTACGCTCGTCACCGACCAAGCGCGGTCGAGTTCTTCGTGGGTCACTTCGCCATCGCAGGCTCCGGCGCCCGCCACCCACGCCAAGAGGTTGGAGGCGAAGGTTAGTTCGACGATGGTCTCCGTGGGCGGATAACCGGCCTTCTCAAACGCTTCTCGCATATCGACCCAGCGGGAATAACGTTCGCCCAATATTTGAGCCAGCACGCGATCATCTTCCAACGAGCCGAGTTTTTCGACCACCGCCGAAACGATTTGCCGGTATTCGTCGCTCAGTGAAGACCAGAGGTCGGCCATCCTATTTCGCCCGGTTGAATCGATAGATCATGCCGAAGGCGTCGGTGAAATACACTTCGCCGGCTTCATCTTCGCCGAACGTGATGACCGGCATGTTTTTCACGCTCACCGAAGCGCCTGGCTTGAGCAAGTGATTACCCAGCACGACTTTTTCCTGGCGGTCGTACTGTAAAGCCCACACCCGACCGGAAACGTAGTCGGCATACAAATAGGCGCCCTGAAGTTCCGGAAGTTTTTTACCACGATAAACGCCGCCGCCGGTTATCGACTTGCCATCGACGGCGTGGTGGAATTCCCAAATCGGTTCGATCAGATTTTTATGAGGACCGGCGCCTTTCGGCCCGAACGGATTCTTGCCTTCGCGAATGTTCCAACCATAGTTGCCGCCCGCGACGAGAATGTCGATCTCTTCCCACAAGTTCTGCCCGACATCGCCAGCCCACAATTCGCCAGTTTCGCGATCGAACGACATCCGCCAGATGTTTCGCAGGCCGTAGGCCCAAATTTCGGGCCGCGCGCCTTTGCGGCTCACGAAGGGATTGTCTTTGGGAATGGCGTAATTCTTGCCGTCGCTCTTGTGGTTGACATCAATGCGGAGCACGGAGCCCAACAACGTGCCCAGGTTCTGTGCATTATCAAACGGATCATTCGCCTTGCCGCCATCGCCCAAGGCGATGTAAAGATAACCGTCGGGTCCGAACACGATCGTGCCGCCGTTATGGTTCCAGAACGGTTGCTTGATTCTGAGCAGCTCTTCTTCCGATGCCGGGTCTGCCTTGTTGGGGTCGTCTTTCGAGACGCGAAACCGCGAGATTACCGAAGTTTGGGGCGCGTCGGTGGTGGTGTAATAGATGAAAAGTTCGCCGTTCTTTTTGTAATCAGGATGGAACGCCAGGCCGAGCAAGCCTTCTTCATTCTCTTTATCTTTGTACATCACGCGAGATTCGATATCGAGAAAGACCGTCGTATTTTTGACGTTCTGGTCGTTGGCGAAAAAGCGGACCACGCCTTGTTGTTCGGCCACGAAAACGCGGTCGGATCCATCGGCGGCGTTGGTTATGACAATCGGCCGGCGAATTCGCAGATTGGGAAAAGCTCGTTCGGTTTGGATCGCAAGTTCAGCGGGCGCTGCCGGCGGCGCCGCGTGCGCGGAGCAGGCGAACACCACGGAATAAAAGGCCACGGCGAACGAACGGAAGATTCGTGCGGAAAGTTTCATGAGAACGCAACCCAGGGGAAATCTTGATGCAAGGCAAAGCTGTTCAATGACAACGCCACAGACAAGCCTTCAAGCCTAAATGACAGCCGAGCCGATTGCAATCGGCGGCATTGGTTTGGAACTCCAACAGCGCTGGCCGTTGGAGTTCAGTCTTCAGGCCGCTTTCGCCAATTTTCAACCGAAGGCGACGGTGTTTTTTCCATCTTGCCCGAATCGATTGCCGCAAAACACGTCGGTCGCGGCTTGCCTTAGAGCTCCTAACATAACCCCTGTTTGGCGTTTCAAACACGGAACTTGATGCTGACACACCAAGTTGTGTTAGAAGGTATTAGTACCTGTCCAAAAACTATTCCGTATTTTTTAGATGCCGGCAAGGCCGAAGAGGGCAGGCGTCCTTGTTTTCACATCCTGGAAGGATAAAAGCCATTAGCCGGTGGTCGAGCGCAGCGAACACCACCGGAGGATGGAGGTCTCGCGATATTCCGCATCCCGGGGGATGCCAGCGGCCGCTGGAGTGTACTCTTCAGCGTGGTTCATTTTTGGCGGTTCGCGTGATTCCAAAAGCACGCTGAAGCGCGAACTCCAACGGTGGGCGACACAAATGATGGCGTTGTTTCGAGGCGTTTCCCGCGCCCGCTGCATCTGGCATCG
>QIKY01000410.1 GCA_003233175.1 Planctomycetaceae bacterium
TGGCGGCCGGCTTTACGTGACCGCCATGAACTTGCTGTCGTTGGAAGTGCATTACCGGCATCTTCCGCTCTACGAAGCAACCGCCCCCTAGGACGTGTCGGTAAGGAAGTGTGAAATAACGCATTCCCCATTCAGAAGCCCGACTTTTGGAAGAAGTCGGGCTTCTCGATCGCCTTTTCGGAATCTCGTTGTTCTCCACCTTCTTGGCCCGTGGGAAAACGCCCTCTCGCCACTCGGCTTATCAATCGCGACACGTCCGGGGAGAAGGCCGTTGGTCTGTTTTCGGTCGCGCCGGCCTATGCCTGTCGCCGATTTCGAGCGTTTGGTGAGCTGCCAAAATGACAGATCGGTCATCTCCGAAACCACGGGTGATAATCTCCGGCGCCGAGATGGAACTCGTAACGTTTTCAAACGTTTTACGGATAAAAAAATGCCTTGGCCGGCTGATTGGCGCGCACTTTGCTTTGCTAAGGTTTGTCGTGCGTTGCTTCAAATCGACCCCGGCAAGAGGTTACATTGCTCCAAACGCAAACACCTGCCAATTCAAATACAAATCGGGAGAAAAATCATGGCTCAAGGCGAAAAAATCATCGGTATTGATCTTGGAACCACGAATTCGGTGGTGGCGGTCATGGAGGGTAGCGAAGCCAAGGTGATTCCGAATCCTGAAGGGAATCGGCTCACGCCGAGCGTTGTTGCTTTCACCGATAAAGGCGAAACGTTGGTCGGCGAGCCGGCGCGTCGGCAGGCGGTGACCAACCCGAAACGCACGATTTATTCCGTGAAGCGATTCATGGGCCGTCGGCATGACGAAGTCAAAGACGAAGAAAAAATCGTTCCTTACGAAGTGCAAGGCGAAGGCAATGAATACGTGAAGGTGAAGGTCGGCGATCAAGTACTGACGCCGCAAGAGGTGTCGGCTAAAACGCTGCGCAAGCTCAAGGAGGCGGCGGAATCGTACCTGGGGCACAAAGTCAACAAGGCGGTGATCACGGTTCCGGCGTACTTCAACGATTCGCAGCGGCAAGCCACCAAGGACGCCGGCCAAATCGCGGGCTTGGAGGTGGCGCGTATTATCAACGAACCAACTGCCGCGGCGCTGGCTTACGGCCTTGATAAAGAAAAAGACGAACGCATTATCGTGTTCGATCTCGGCGGCGGCACGTTCGATGTTTCCATCTTGGAAGTTGCCGACACCTCCAGCGACGATGGCGATGGCAGCAAGGTGTTTCAGGTCATTAGCACCAGCGGAGACACCCACCTCGGCGGCGACGATTTCGATCAGGTTCTGGTCAACTACGTGGCCGACGAATTCAAAAAAGAACAGGGAATCGATCTCCGGCAAGACACCATGGCGCTGCAACGGTTGCAGGAAGCCTGTGAAAAAGCCAAGCGGGAGTTAAGCTCCACGCCGCAGACCGATATCAACCTGCCGTTCATTACCGCCGACGCTTCCGGCCCCAAACATTTGCAAGTGAGCATTACGCGAGCGAAGTTCGAGAAGTTGATCGATCCTTTGGTGGCGCGGGTCAAGAAGCCGGTGTTGCAAGCTCTGGAAGACGCCAAACTCAAACCCGCCGATATCGATGAAGTGGTGTTGGTGGGCGGTTCAACCCGCGTGCCCATCGTGCGGCAATGCGTGGTCGACATTTTCGGCAAGGAGCCGCATCAGGGCGTCAATCCTGACGAAGTCGTGGCGATAGGCGCCGCAATTCAGGGCAGCGTTCTTTCCGGCGAACGTAAAGACGTGCTGTTGCTCGATGTCACGCCGTTGTCGCTCGGTATCGAAACCATGGGCGGCGTGATGACCAAATTGGTGGAACGCAACACGACGGTGCCAGTTGAGAAAAAGCAAATTTTCAGCACCGCCGAAGATGGCCAATCGGCCGTCACGGTGCGAGTATTTCAGGGCGAACGCCCCATGGCGGCCGACAACCGCCTGCTCGGCGATTTCAACCTGGAAGGCATCGAACCCAAACCTCGCGGCATGCCGCAGATTGAGGTCGTGTTCGACATTGACCAAAACGGCATCTTGAACGTCTCGGCCAAGGACAAAGACAGCGGCAAGGAATCGACGGTGAAGATCGACGAATCGGCCGGTTTGGACGACGCCGAAATCGAACGCATTCGCAAAGACGCCGAGCAACATTCCGAGGAAGACAAACGGAAGTTGGAGTTGGCGTCGAGTCGCAACGAAGCCGAGCAACTGTGCTTCCAGTTGGAGAAGTTGATGGGCGAGCAAGGCGACAAACTCGCCGACGCCGATAAGGAGCCGTTGCAACAAGCCATCGACAAAACGCGCGAAGTCGCGAAGGGCGAAGACGCATCGGCAATCAAAACGGCGGTTTCCGAACTGGAGCAAGCACAACAGGCTTTCAGCAAGATGCTCTATGAGAAAACGCAGAACACCACCGAAGCGGCCGACGCCTCTTCCGGCGGCTCTTCCGGCGGAGAGGAAAGTGGCGACGACGACGCCATTGACGCCGAATTTGAAGTCAAGGATTCTTGATCGTCGAGGCGGAAAGCCCGGCGGTTTTCCACGCCGGGCTTTTGAGTCTGCGGCAACGAAAACAGGAACCGAGTAAAAACGAAGTTTACGGAGATTGAGTCGTTTATCGCAAATCAGGGAGGCGCCTTCGCCATGACTTTCCGATTCGAGAAGTTCACCCTTAAAGCCCAAGAGGCCGTCGAGCGCGCCCAGCGATTAGCGCAGGACCAAGGCGCGCCGGAAATCGACGTGTTGCATCTGCTCAGTGCGTTGCTCGACGAAACCGAAGGCATCGTGCGACCGGTGTTGGATAAGGTCGGGGTGAATCGTGGGCAATTGGCTGAAATGCTGGCTTCGGAGTTGGGCCGGCTGCCCAAGGTCTCTGGCGGGAGGCAGCCTCAAGTCGGTTCGGCGTTGGGTGCGGTGCTGGAGGCCGCGCAAACGCGAGCCGCCGAAATGCACGATGATTACGTGTCCACCGAACATCTGCTGCTGGCGATCACCGCCGTCGAATCGCCCGGCAAGCGTCTGCTTGAATTGAACGGTCTGCGTGAAACCGACGTGCTCGACGCCTTGCAAACTCTGCGCGGCAGCACCCGAGTGACGGATCAAAACCCCGAAGAAAAATTCCAAGCCCTAGAGAAATATGGGATCGATCTGGTTGAGAAAGCCAAGCAAGGCAAGCTCGACCCAGTGATCGGCCGCGACAACGAAATCCGCCGGCTGGTGCAGGTTTTATCGCGGCGAAGAAAAAATAACCCGGTCTTGATTGGCGACCCTGGCGTGGGCAAAACGGCCATTGCCGAAGGTTTGGCCGCTAGAATCGTGCAGGGCGATGTCCCGCAAAGTCTGAAAAACAAACGCGTTGTGGCGCTCGATATGGGCGCCCTAATTGCAGGCGCCAAGTTCCGGGGCGATTTTGAAGAGCGGCTCAAGGCGGTGCTCCGCGAAGTGGAAGACGCACAAGGCGGCGTCATTCTATTCATCGACGAATTGCACACCGTGGTGGGCGCCGGCGCCGCGGAGGGCGGCAATGATGCAGCGAATTTGCTCAAGCCCGCCTTGGCCCGCGGCGAACTGCGCTGCATTGGCGCCACCACGCTGGACGAATTCCGTAAGTATATCGAGAAAGACGCCGCGCTCGAGCGTCGTTTCCAGCCGGTGTTCGTGGGCGAGCCCTCGATCGAAGACACGATCGCGATTTTACGCGGCTTGAAAGAACGTTATGAAGAACATCATGGCGTGAAGGTAAAAGACTCCGCCTTGGTGGCGGCGGCAGAACTTTCGGCCCGCTATATCACCGACCGCTTCCTGCCCGACAAGGCCATCGATCTGCTCGACGAAGCCGCCAGCCGCTTGGCAATGGAGTTGGAGAGCGTGCCCACGGAAATCGATGAAGTGCAACGTCGGCTCCGTCAACTCGAAATGGCGGCCCGCCAACTGGCCGAGGAAACCGAAGACACCGCCCAAGATCACCTAGCCGATATCGAAGCGGAATCAGAGGAGTTGAAACATAAACTCGCCAGCTTGCGCGAACAATGGGAAGCGGAAAAACTAGGCCTAGGCGATGTCCAACAAACGCGGCGTGAGCTGGCCCAAGCCGACCACGAATTTGAACGCATCGACGCCGCCGTGAAGGAAAAACAATCGCTCGGCGAACCCGTTGGCGAGGAAGATTATCAACAACTCTATGAGTTGGACCAGCGCCGCCGTTTGCTCCGGGAACGCATCGACGCCGAAGAAGAAGAAACGCCGCAGCAGCCGGCCAGCCAACGCCGGCTCTTGCGCCAAGCCGTTTCCGCCGACGAAATTGCCGAAGTGGTCAGCGTCTGGACCGGCATCCCCGTGACCCGCATGATGGAAACCGAACGTGCCAAATTGCTCGTGATGGAAGAGCGCATTCATGAACGGCTGGCCGGCCAGGACGAAGCCGTGGCGGCGGTCTCGAATGCCGTGCGGCGCAGCCGCAGCGGCTTGCAGGATCCGAACCGGCCGATTGGATCGTTTCTGTTTTTGGGCCCCACGGGAGTCGGGAAAACCGAACTTTGCAAGGCGTTGGCGGAAATCATGTTCGACGACGAACACGCCATGGTCCGGCTCGACATGAGCGAATTCATGGAGCGTCATACGGTCAGTCGATTGATCGGCGCGCCTCCCGGCTATGTGGGTTACGAAGAAGGCGGCGCGCTGACCGAAGCCGTTCGCCGCCGCCCCTATTCCGTGGTGCTGCTGGATGAAATCGAGAAGGCCCACCGCGATGTTTTCAATGTCTTGTTGCAACTTCTCGACGATGGCCGCCTGACCGACAACCACGGCCATACCGTCGACTTCACCAACACCATCGTCGTGATGACCAGCAACATCGGCAGCCAGGTGATTCGTCGGATCGGCGAAGAGGGCGGCGATACGGAAGAGATGAACGCCGCGGTGCAAGAAATTCTGCGTCAGGAATTCTTACCGGAGTTTCTCAACCGCATTGACGAAACCATTCTCTTCAAACCGCTGTCGCGGCAACAAATTCGTTGGATTGTCGACCTACAGTTAAAACGATTGGAATCGCGGCTCGCCAAGCAGAACCTCACTTTGGAAGTGACCGACGCCGCACGAGACGCCATCGCCGACGAGGGCTACGACCCCGCCTACGGCGCCCGACCGCTCAAGCGCACGATCCAACAAAAAATTGAAAACCCGATCGCCACGGAAATCCTCAAGGGCGCCAATGCCGGGCGATTGGTCATCGATTCGCGCGGCGGTGAGTTCGTATTCCAGGCCATTCCAAACGCCGACGATTCGAGCGTCACGGTGGAAACCGAATCGGTGCGCTAAGGAATTGTCCTGAAATAAGTTACCGGTTATGGTTCAGAAAAGATCCGCATTTTCAAAATGCCGGGCTTTTAATTCGGCATGTAAATTCAGGACTATTCCTTAGCTCGGCTTTTTTCATTTTAGGCGGCCTGCGCGAGCTCGAAACCCAAGACGGCGGCCCCATTGCGTTGGTCGAAAACGGCGACGCCATCACGCTCGACGCGAAAAAAATCGGGTCGATGTTGCCTTGACCGACGAACAACTCGCCGAGCGACGGGAGAAATGGTCGGCCCCGCCTCTCAAGGCCCGCGGCACGCTCTACAAAGACATCAAGAATGTGAAATCGGCGTCCGAAGGCTGCGTGACCGGCGAGTAGTCCGGTGCAATCGGCGGGTGGTTGCCAGCCGTGTGGGGCGGTCGCCTGCAACCACCATGATCGGTGTTTGGCGTTTATGTTTTGCGAGGTTAGAACGTGTTTTGAAATGCGACCCACTCCCACGACGGCCTGCCCCAAGGCCGTCGTGTTTTCGTTTCAAAACACGTTCCCAGGGCTGCCCATAAATGAGTTAGGACCGTTCGGAAATGGTATGTCGTCTTTCACGCCGCGAAAGAACGCTGCTTATTTCTCGCATGAGGCTTAACGGAGTTCGCTGCCGGACACCAATTCTCCGTCGTTCATCTGAAACAGGTGCAGCACCGTTTGGGGAGAAATGTCGCCACGCAGCTGATGAACGCTGCCGTCGGCAAAGGCGCATAACCATTTGCCGTCTTTGTCAAGCGCGACGCCCGCCAAGGGGTTTTTCACGTCGAAGGAGAAATCGGCGGGAGCGGTCCAATGCGCGGCGCGATCCGGCCCGACTTCCAACAACGCAATCGTGTTGCTCGTGCCATCGGTGATCTGCGAAATCTTGGTTGCTTGAGCGCCTCCGAAGATGGTCTTCTTACCCACTGGGGCCAGGAACGTCGTATAACCGGGGCTACGATTGATCTGCAATCGATAAAATGCATGTCTGTCATAGATGTCTGGCATTTTCGCGAGTAGCGTTTTGTTGTGCGCACTATCCCACGATTCATCGAGATGAAATTGCTCGAACAGCGCCTGTTCTCCCACGAAGGGCAAAAGGTGAACGCGCCAACTCAAGCGGCCTTTGTATTTATTGACGGGCGGAAATACACCATGCACGTCGTGGTAGTTGTGCATGCCGATCAGAATACGGCGAAACTTCTCGCGATTTTCGCCCCGGCGCATTTTCTCTTCGATGAACCGAGCGATGCCAACCATCAACGCCGATTTCGCACCGGGTGTGTCGACGCCCGCGAGTTGAATTATCACCTGACTGCCTTCAATCCGCGGCTCCAGCTGATCGATCAGTTGCTTAGCCATTTTGGCCGGAATTCGCGATTGGATCGGCGTCGCTGCTTGATAGGCCGAGTGCAACATCGTCGGCAAGTGCGCGGCGAAATCGCGAGCGGCTTGGTTGCCAGACGACTGAATCACGATGTTCGTCGTGAACCGCTCAAGATCAAACCCGATCGCGATCCACTGCACCCCTTCGGTGAGCACGCTGCTTGGTCCGCCGCCGAGTTGGCGCGGCAGTTCGGGCAATAGCTCTCTCACCGTGCGCCAGGCATGCTGGGGCGGCACGATGAGCAACTGCACGGGGTAATCGGCGACGGCTTCGAAGGCGGCGGAAATCGCTCGCCGGGTTTCGTTGGGCGCCGGCGACGAAGCAGCCTTTCTTCCTTCGCCCGGCCGAACGACGACATAATCGCCGTGAAAATACGCTTCGGCGTTGGGTTGTCTTTTGACAAACGCCAAAAGTTTGTCAACGTCCTGGTCGGAGGTCTTTCGGCGGAAGAAGAAAACCGACGTTCGTGCGGACGATTCAGGAATGCCAACGGTAGCGAACAGAGGCTGGCCATCGGCCAGTATTCGCAACTGCTTGACGGCGTGTTCCAGAGTTCGTATTTGATCGACGAAGGCGGGTTTCGCATTGGGCGTCGGCCCGCCTGGCGCCGCCATCTCGCTGGGTGGGTGAAGCCGAGTGGGATCAAGCTTGATGATCAGAAACGTTGTTTGGTCGACAAACGGCGCAACCAACTCGCCATCGTGGGAAGTTGGCGCCGCAGGTGAGTCGTCGGCAAAGGCGGCCCCGCCGATCATCAAAAATACCAGAGGCAGGGAAAGGTTTGAGCAGGCGCGCGTTCGCGCTGAGAAAGGGATACGTGTCATGGCGGCACTCCGAATTTGGGAAGAGTGAAGTTGGATTGCGCGGGGCGGCGGCGGTCAGTCGGCAATTCGCAAAATGAGCCGATAACGCATGAAACCGATCTGGCGTCCGTTGAGCACGGCCCGATCACCCAGCAGTTGGTAGTCGATCGGCTTCCCGGTAACCGGCTCAATCGGCGCCGGCACGCTGAGGGCGTCGAGCGAAGGCGGCAGCTTCCCATCGTTATTCGCCGCGTACATGCGGGTCGCCTCCACTGTTTTCAGGAGCGCGATGAGTTGCGTGCTGCGAGCCTCCGCGGTTTGCGCCGCGAAGGCGGCTGGCAATAACAACATGGTGGGCAGCATCGACCAGCCATACCGTTTTGCCTCTGCTTGCATCGTTTGGTCGAGTTCGCCCCAAGGCGCCTTGGATCGCATTTGCCAGTAGGGGAGGTGCATCCACTTGAATTGCTCATCTCGCCACTGGTCGAAGAAACGGACCATCGCCAGAAAGACGACCTGCGCCGTGGGGTAGGCTTCGACCATCTCCCGAGGCAATTGCTGTTCGTTGATCAAGTACTCCTTGGCGCCGGGATACGCCGCCACGATATAGCCAACAACGGCGGCTCGCACCGACTGGGGATCTTGGTCGGGCGAGGGCAGGTGCAAGTCGAGCGAGAAGAAACCAATCTGCGGAACCAACCGCGTGACAAAGTCCTGCCAATAGCCGGCGGGGCGAGGCGTTTCGTTCACCTCTCGGAGCGCTTTCATCTGCAGATAAAGGAATTGGCGTTCGACAGCCATCGCGCGCCGCATGTCGACCAACGGGCTTGGCATTGAGGCCAGCGCCCAATAAAGATTGGGCGTATCGGCCTGTTGCACGAGATAGAGCGCGTCGTTCCAGGCGACCGATACGGCGCTGATTCCAACCAGATTGGAAATGAGAAAGTCGTCTTGGCCGAGATGCCGAGCCAAGGCAAACTGTTGGCCGGTGATTTCGATTGCGTCGTCGATTCGCCCTTCAGCGATGGCGAGTCGGCAGCGTAGGCTTTGCGTGCGAAAAAGCTCACGAAGATTTTGAATTTCGGGCAGCAAATACGCGGCTAGGTTGTCTATGTCCCGAAGGTTTCGGCTCATATCAAACCGCGTGCGAGACGCCGCCTCGCGCAACAATGGCGGCTGGAACGCCGTCAGCGCCAAATATTTCTTCACTTCCTCAACGGGAAGTTGGTCGGGCGGCGTGCTCAGCCAGGCATCCGGCCCCGTTTGATCGAAAAACTCGCCCTCCTTTTGCGCCCGCGCCCGCGCCTCTCTGCGGATTTGCATGATCCTTTCTCGGGCCGGGTCTTGTCCAAGAAAACCGGACGCCTTGAGATAAAAGATGGCCGCGTTTCCTTCCACCGCCTGGAATGGATCAGGGACTAGGCGGTATTTCAACGCCGGCTTGGGTTCGCCCCGGGGATAAAGCGTTAGCTCTTTCGTCTTCAAATAAGCTCCCGTTTGCTCGTCTCGTTGTTGCCGCCAGCCGTCGTCAAGCGACTCCGTTTTGACCACTGACTTTTGGGCTTCGCATCGAGAACTGAACACCAGAATGACAAACAGAAACGAAAGACGCGATGCCGGTCGAAGTGGCGCCATCATGAGAATATCTCCTAAGCGGTGATGTGAAATAAGCGACCATTGAAACGAATGCGATTCAAAGTCCCGAGCCGATGCCGCGACCGAAACCGAAACCAAGCAATTCATCGAGCAACTGTTTGGAGTTCGGAGTCATGATGCTTCTGGGCGCCGGCGCGTAGTCTTCGAGCAATTCGGACGGCGGTTCCAGGTCGTCAACTGCTGGCGAATCAGGAAGTGGCGCCGTCGATATCGACTGGAACCGCACGAAGCACCCCGCAACCAGAGGACGCTCATCCAATAAACCCGAACGACGTAATTCCGTTAGGTCGGCCAAAAGCAACCGTTCGGCGCGAGACCATCGCGGCAAAGCGCCGCCGCGCTGACGGACTGTTCCATCTTGATTTGCGTTATCGTCATCGTGCGAAGTGTTCGTCTCACCAATGGCGGCTGCGGCGGGCTCTACCGCAACAACGCTGCGCGGTGCGGGCTGTGATAAAGTTTCTCCCGTGGAGTGTGCCGGAAAATCGCTGCGCATCCAGACGAGAGAGGTGAGCAGCATGCCGATCACGATCCCGCCGGCGCAAGCCGCCGATAACTCCAGCCAACGCGCGGCTTGGCCGCCTCTGTTGTTTGCATTGAGGTCTGGCGGCGCCGCCTGCTGCTCCGATTCGTGTAACGCTTTGAGAATCGTCTGGGCGTTGAAACCGACCGGCGGCGGCTGCAACCGTTTCAGATGTTGTTCGATCGGCGTTTTCCCAACGGAAGCGGAATCTTCGGGCGAGGGGTGGTGTTTATTCATCAGTTTTCCTCGACGGTTCAAGTTCGCCAATCATGCGTTCCAAGGCAGACAACGCCCGTTGGTAACGACGATGAACAGTGCTCAAAGGATGCCCGACCAGTGCCGCGATTTCCGCGAACGAACGCTCGCCCCAAATGCGAGCGACAACAATTTCGCGTTCAAGTTGCGGCAAGCGAGCGAGATAGGCTTCGCAATCCACCGGCGCATCGGAGTCGTTTTCCGTGGGCAGGAACCACGCCTCTCGCTGCCAGCCGGCTTGCTGTTGGTGCTTCGCGCGGCGTGCGTCCGCACGGGCCACGTTCATCGCGCGGCGTCGGACCGCCGTATAAAGCCAAGCGACCGGTTGCCGGGGAGCAGGATCTTGCCGGAGTAGTTCCATCATTGCTTCTTGCACGGCGTCTTCCGGCGCCCGACACCACTGCCGTGCATACAACGCGAGCGCAGCGCCATGGGCGTCGATCAACTCTTGGAGGGAATGTGCATCAATCATTTGAACCAGTCGAACCGAATTCGGCGGGCTATTGCAAGTGGCTACAAAGATGTCACCGCTGACGCACCATTTTCCCACCGAATTTCAAGAGCCAGCGGCTTTGTCGGCCGCTTTGTCGGCGTAACTCGCCAGGGCCTTTTGAAAAGCGTGTTGTACTTCCGGGTCGGCAAGATCGTAGATCAGAATCGAGAACCCGGCGCGGGCAACGGGTTGTAACTCGCGAAGCTCCCGAAACGGGTCGTCTGCTTGGGCGTACGCGCCTTGCAAGGGAGATACCGAAACGGCCAACAGGTCGTAATCCTGGGGCGGACGCTTCAAATAGGGAATGGCGTCGGCTTGAACGCCATACGCTTGCGGGTTGGCGGTGCCGAAGTAGCGCATCGCCACGCGTCCGCCGCCCAAGCGTTTTAGTTCATCGTGCAAAGCCGGCAGATCTTGCCCCCAGTCGATGTTGGAATCGACCAAATAATGCCAGCCGCGTTCTGGTCCGCCCGCGAAGCGGTTGAAATAGGCGAGGTAGTTTGGCGCCGTGCTCAGGCAACTGACCGCCTGCGCGGCGACCAGAATCGCGCCGCACCAAGCGGCGATTTTGGGGCGATGGGAAAAATGGCGCCAGAGTCGGTCGAGGCCGGCGATGATCAAAATCGGGTAGAGGACCAAAATGTATCGGTGGCCGATATTGATTTTGGCGTTGATCACCAACACGCTAAAAATCAGGGCGGCGGCGCCAAGAACCTGGAGGTCGACATCCAACTTTTTCAGCGCCCGCCACGGCGCCCGAAGCGTGGTCAGAAAGAGCACGATCAGGCCTGCGCTGAGCAGCAGTTCGACCGGCGTACTTTTCATCAGAAAGGCGGTGGGGAAGTAGGCCTTCCAACCGAAATTGGAATGCCGGCCCATGAAGAATGCCGTATGGCCGGCCCGGTTGTGCAAATACTGAAACAGCACGCCATCGATCGGCGCCGGGCGCCAAAGGTGTTCGTGCGCCGCGTGCATTATTTGGTCGACCCAAGGACCGCGCCCGAAAATTTCGACCCAAGGCGAGGTGTCGGGCGTGTCGGCCAGGGAAACGTTCTTCAGCGGGCCGGTAAAACTGAACAGATGCAGCCCCCACCAGAAAACCAGAATCATCGCGCCCAGGCCGAAGCCTCGCCACAATTCCAAACGCAGCCTTCGCTTCAGTCTTTGTTTCCAAGAGGGCTGGCTTTCCTCGGCTGGCGGGTTGACGTCTCGGAGCAAAAACATGGCGGCGGCCAGCGGCAAGAGAAACACTCCTGAATATTTGGCGGCCATGGCGGCCGCGATGGCCAGGGCCATGAGAATGAATCGCCCGCCAGACGGCTGCCGAAAATACCAGGCGATGGCGGCCAGCGCCGCCAGGGCGAAGAGGGCAAAGCAGGCGTCTGTCGTGGCGAGTGAAACATGGGCCACGATACTGGGCGAAAATACCAGCAACCCCGCGCCCGCCAGCGCCGCCGGCGTTCCTTGTCGTAGAAACAGCCAGCCGGATACAAGCAATAGCAGCGGTAGGCCGACCAGAATCGAATTCATCAGCCGCGGTCCGACAATGAGCCGGGCGTCTTGCGGCTGCCCTGCCCACGGCATGGGCCGGTTCTCGCCAGCGCCTCGCAATGGAAGCAGGTAGTCGAGCAAGATTGGCAGCGGCGCGATTCCCTGGGAGCAAATTCGGGTGTCGAGTTTGCCGTCATGCACCGTTTGCAGAGCACAACTGAGGAAATAGGTTTCGTCGAACGTGATGCTCTTCGTCTGCCGGAACCAGGTTGCTTGAAGAAGCAAGATGGCGGCAAAGGGAATCAAGAGGACGAGTAAGCGTTTCATCGGGCGCGGGTTTCGCTGGTTTTCAGTGAGGGAGTGTCATCGTTTTCGGGCCCGACTCAGGCGTCGCTTAAAAGCCCGGCATTTTCAAAATGCCGGGCTTTTAATTCGGCGACGGGTTTCATGCAGATCTTCAGCAAACCTTGCTTGGGACCGTAGAGATTGGGCAAAGTCATTTGTCAATAGTTAATGGTCATTTGTCATTGGCCATTTGTTCGCCTCGTATCTTTGCTTTTCTTCCTCCAATGACCAATGAAAAATAACTATTGATAAATTCGTTCCGGGCCTATGCAAATCAGGCCATTATTTCTCGAACGTTTCTTGGTTTTTTGGTGGATCGCCGGCGTTTTGATAGAGGCCGTGTGTTTCGATGTACTTCTCGACGGCGCGGGGCGTCCAATATCGGATGCTGCGGTTCGAGGCGACGCGTTGCCGCAGTTCGCTACTGCTGAGGCCGATCAACGGCGAAACAACCTGCCGCCGAGCAATTTCCTCCAACCGCTGGGGCGACGCCACGTCGGCCAGAACCTGTACGTCTGGCGTCGGCGCACCGGGCCGCCGCACGGCGACCGGTATAGCCAACTCGCAAATACGCGCCGGTTGCCGCCAGTGGGTCAGATCTTGTAGCGAATCGGCGCCCATGAGAAAAAAAAGCTGATCGTCTGGGCGATCGGCGTGAATCTGCTCCAGTGTCTGTACCGTATAACTGACGCCGCCGCGGTCGATCTCGATCTGGCTGACCGCTAAACTAGGATTACCCGCCAGCGCGAGTTCCAGCATTTCCACCCGAAATTTGGCAGGCGTCAGTTGCAAATGCTGCTTGTGTGGGGGGGAATCGGCCGGCAGAAACCACACTTGGTCAAGGCCGCATTGTTCTCGACACGATTCGGCCAACAATAAGTGGCCATAGTGAATGGGGTCGAAGGCGCCGCCGAAAATACCCAAACGCATGGTGGTGTCGCTCCTGAAAACACGGCCGCCGTCGAGCTGGCCGCCCGCGTCCGATATGGTAACTTTCAGCAACGTGCATTGTCGATAGGGATGAGGCCGCCGCTTGGCTCCGCTCGGGAATTACATGCCGAATTAAAATCCCGGCATTTTCAAAATGCCGGGATTTCCTGAACTACAACCGGTAACTTATTTACGGACAATGCCTTGGCGCCGCTCGGGAATTTAGTGTCATTCCGGGGATTGGGCAAAGTCATTTGTCATTGGAGAACGAGAAACGATGATGTGAGGAAAACAGATGGCCAATGACAAATGAAAAATAACTATTGTTAGTTCCTTCCTTGCCCATGAACGACCAACAACAAAACCTGTTCGACATTGAACCGCCGCCTTGGGAGGTCGACGACGCCGCCGATGAAATGGCGGCGAAAGTTGTCTTTGCGGAGGCGCCGTGGGGGCCGTTTGAATATTCGGTTCCGGATCCGATGCGGGGCGATATCCTGCCGGGCAAACGCGTGAAAGTTCCGCTGGGCAATCGCAGGCATTTGCTGGAGGCGTATTGCATAGCCGTGGCGCAAAAGGCCGAAACCAGCAAGCGGCTCAAACCGATTGCCGCCATCATCGACCAACAGCCGCTGATTCCGGCCAGCATGTTGTCGGTTGCCGAGTGGATGGCGGAGCACTACCTCTGCCATTTGGGAACCGTGCTGACCGCGATTCTGCCTCTCGGCGTGCGGGGGAACGTGGGAACCAAACTGGAAACGTTTTTTCGCGTTTCGCCGCAAGCCGCTGAAAAACTCGGCCAACGAAAACTCTCGCCGATACAGGCCCAGGCGTTTGAACATTTGGCTGCGTCGCCGCGTCCGCTGACGGTTCGCCAGTTGGCGGCGGCGGTCGGCTGTTCGACAGGTCCTATTCTCGCCCTGCGCAAGAAAGGCCTGTTCGACGACGAAACGCGCCGCGTGCAGAAAGCCGAAGCAGAAGAAACGGCGGCCCCGCGCGAAGAGAATATCACACTCAACGCCGACCAGCAAAAAACGCTGGCGGCCATCGCCAAAACGCTCGATGCCGGAAAACATGAGACCATTCTGATACACGGCGTCACGGGCAGCGGAAAAACGGAAGTGTATATTCAGGCCATCCAACAGACGATCAGCTTCGGCCGCCAGGCGATTGTGCTCGTTCCCGAAATCAGTCTCACACCGCAGACGCGCTCCCGATTTCGCGCTCGGTTCGATCGCGTGGCGGTGTTGCACAGCCATTTGAGCGATGTCGAACGCCACCGGCATTGGCGAAGGATTGCCTCGGGTGAAATTCAGGTGATTGTCGGCGCCCGCAGCGCGATTTTCGCGCCGGCGCCGCATCTGGGTTTGATCGTGATCGACGAAGAACACGAAAGTTCCTTCAAGCAAGATATCGCGCCGCGGTATCATGTCCGCGATGTTGCGCAGCGCCGCGCCCAACAGGAAAACATTCCCTTGGTGCTCGGCTCCGCGACGCCTTCCCTGGAAAGTTGGAAACGCGCTCAAGACGGCGAATACCAACTCGTGACCATGCCAAACCGAGTTTCGAATTTGCCGCTGCCGCATGTCGCCACGATCGACTTGCGGAACGAGTTTTCCAGCGGCCATTCGCGGGGCGCCATCAGCCGCCAATTGCGGCGGGCGATGACGCACGCGCTCGACGAAGAAGGGCAGATTATTTTGTTGCTCAACCGGCGAGGTTTCTCCACGCATATTCAATGCCCGTCGTGCGGCGACGTGCTGAAGTGCCCCGACTGCGATGTCGCGATGACACATCATCGTGAAAAAGATATCGCCATTTGCCACTATTGCGATCATCAAATTCCCGCGCCGCAGAGGTGTCCGCAATGCCAGTCGACCGGAATTCGATACGGCGGGCTGGGCACCCAACGGCTCGAAGCGGAGGTTCGGGCGCGGTTCCCGCACACGCCCTGCCTGAGGATGGATTCCGATTCCATGAAGCGCCACGGAAGCCACGAAGAGGCGCTGGCTCGTTTTCGCTCGGGCGAAATCAAAATTCTTCTCGGTACGCAAATGATCGCCAAGGGGCTCGACTTTCCCAACGTCACGTTGGTGGGCGTCATCAATGCCGACACCGCCCTCCACCTACCCGATTTCCGCGCCTCCGAACGCACCTTCCAACTCGTCACCCAAGTTGCCGGGCGCAGCGGGCGCAGCAAAAAGGGCGGGCATGTGCTGGTGCAAACCTTCGACCCCGACCACGCCGCCATTCAAGCGGCCGTGCGACACGATTTCGAGCGGTTCGCCGCCCAAGAACTGCCCGTGCGGCGGGAATTCGGCTACCCTCCTTTCGGACACATGATTCGCATCGTGGTGCGCGGCGCGTCGGTGGAGGCCACGGAAATGGTCATCGACGCCATCGCCAAGCACCTGCAACAGGCCGCCGATGCAACCGGCGTACGATTGCGCCTTTTGGGCCCCGCGCCGGCCCCGTTGGCAAAACTGCGGGGAAAACATCGCTACCATATGCTCTTGCAGTCGACCGACCCACAAGGGCTCCGCGCCGTCGTGCTGCAGGCGACCGCCAATATTGAACCGCCCGACGACGTGCAATGGGTCGTCGACGTCGACCCGCTGCAAATGTTGTAGATGGCTCTCCATTTCGTCGATTTCATCAGCAAATGCGGCTTTCCCTAGCCGCCCATCTTTGCGACACTTGCAGCGCTGGAGGAATGGGTGACCGTTTACGGCGGCGCGTGGAAATGCGACGACAATCTATCCGACAGCGAATAACCGATAATCAGTTACGAAGAAGAAGGGAAACGCAGAGGTCGCAAAGGGGCAGAGGGCCGCAGAGACGAAGAAATGACAAAAGGATAAAAACGAAATTTCGGCGATGGTCATCGGCAGTGCAATCGAATCGTATTGTCGACTTGGGCCGAGATGATCGGCGCCCGCCACTCTGCGGCCCTCCGCGCCTTTGCGTTCTCTGCGTTGAAATGTTGCCCCGGAAACCGCCGAGAAAGGTCGGAGGTTCCGCCGCACGGCGCGTGGAAATGCGATAGCAATTTGTCCGACCGTTCAAAACCCGTGAACGGTTATGTCGTCCTCTGTTTCCGGACTGCAATTTGGAGTGACTACACAATGATGGTTCGCCGCCGCTTGGCCTGCTTGTTACTGACGTTCTTCGCTGTTTTGCTTTTGAGCTTGCCGGCGGCCGCCCAAGAAGAAAAGGCCGAAACGCCGCCCGCCGAGAAGGAGGCCAAAGTCGACCCGGCGTTGGCGGAGGCGTTGGAGAGCCCTCGCTCGACGTTGCGGTTTTTGATCCAACACGTCAATAAGAACGAATGGGAAATTGCCTCGCAATCGCTCGACCTTTCAGAACTCGATCAGGCCACCGCCGGCGCCAAGGCGTCGCTGCTGGCTTACCGGCTCAAAGCCGTGATTGATCGCATGGTTTATGTCGAATGGGAGCAGGTGATTGACCAGCCCGACTGGCCGGAAGACTATTCGTTGGCTTCGCTGACCGAAGTGTCAGACTCCGAAAACGTGGCCTGGCCTTGGGGCGACGACGAACGAAGCGACGCCCAAAAAATTATTTTCACGCGTGGGAAAGACAAACTCTGGCGTTTTAGCTCCTCGACCGTGGCCGATATCGACGGCCTCTGGAACCGCTGGGAAGGCCGCGCCGCCCTCACGAGCGACACCTCGCTCGACCTCGCCGAAGCGCCGTTTGAAATCTGGCTGGAGCGGCGGTTTCCCAAGTCGTTGCGCTCGGTTCACTTTCTGCTGCCCGGCTACCAGTGGATCTGTTTGGCGGCCATCGTGTTCTTGGGTTTTTTGATCGATTTACTCACCCGGCTAACGCTCGCGGCGCTCACCAAGGTTTGGTTTCGTTACGTTCACGCCGATGTCGACCGCACCGTGCAACGCGGCCTTTGGAAGCCGGTCGGGTTGCTAGCACAAGCCTTCGTTTGGTATTGGGCCACGTCGTTGATCGGGCTGCCCAACCAAGTGCTGATGGTGCTCCTGATCAGTTTGAAATTCTTCACCGTGGTGGCCGCCGTCTGGACCGTCTTTCGGTTCATCGATTTGCTGGCCAGCTTCTTGCAAGGGAAAGCTTCGCTCACCACCACCAAGTTCGACGACCTACTCATTCCGCTGGTGCAGAAATCGCTCAAGGGCATCGCCGTTTGTGTGGGACTCGTCTTCTTCGCCGACATGTTCAACCTGGAATGGACCGGCCTGCTGGGCGGCTTGGGAATCGGCGGCGCTGCAATCGCCTTCGCCTCCAAGGACGCACTGGGCAATATCTTTGGCTCGATCACGGTGCTGACCGACCGCCCTTTCGAAATCGGCGATTGGATCATCGCCGATGGCGTGGAAGGATCGGTCGAGACGGTCGGTCTGCGGAGCACGCGGGTGAGAACGTTTTACAATTCGCTGGTCACGATTCCCAACAGCACGCTCACCACGGCGGTGGTCGACAACATGGGGCAGCGCCGCTACCGCCGTATTAAAACGACGCTCGGCTTGCAATACGATTCCACTCCGGAGCAGATCGACGCCTTTTGTGAAGCCGTGCGGGAGTTGCTCCGCCGGCATCCTTACACGCGTAAGGATTATTACCACGTGTACTTCAATTCGTTCGGCGATAGCTCGCTGAATATTTTGCTGTACTGCTTTTTGGAATGCCCCGATTGGTCGATTGAACTCCGCGAACGGCACCGGTTGTTTTTGGATATCATGCGCGTGGCGGACCGCGTCGGCGTTTCGTTCGCGTTTCCCACGCGCACGCTGCACATGTTTCAAGAAGAGCACGCCGCGGAAGCCGACGCCACGGCGGCCTTTGAGAAAAAACCGGAGGCGGCCGGACGGCGCATCGCCGCCGAAATTGCCGGGCCATTGGTCACCGGCGAAGAACGGCCGGGCGGCGTGGACTACCCCGGCCCCTCGAAGGAAGAGTAATCGAATAAAAGCACGCCGCCCATCGTAGGGTTGGAGTTCACGTTCCCTAGCGTTGGAGTTCACGCTTCAGCGTGTTTTCTTTCAGACGCACGCTAAAGCGTGAACTCCAACGGATGTAAAAAAGCCCGGCATTTTGAAAATGCCGGGCTTTTAATTTGGCCGCTATTCCACTATTTGGCCGCTATTCCACGGCGCCCGCCACGCCGCCGGTGTACTCATCGTCCTTGGCTTCATGGCCGGTGAGCACTTCCGCTTCATAGCCGCCCTTGGAGCGGAAGTAGACAATCAGAATCAGGTAGCAGGCCAGCATGAACGCCGGGAAATAGGCGATCGATGCTAGTGCGAGTTGATTGCCTCGGCCTCGCACCTTTTCGATTTCGTCCGCCACGGCGGCTCGTTCCGACTCCGGCAGTTGCTCGACCAATGTCGCGACTGCTTTGTCGTCGATGGTTTTGTAGGGAATCACTTCGTAGATCTTTTTGTCTTCGAGCGGTTGCAATTGGCCGCCCACCACCAAGCCGGGAAGCTTGGCGGCCAAGGCTTGATCTTCGACGATCGCGCGTTGCTCCGACGCCGTTTGCAGCGTGCCAAGGAACGGAAACCCCAACGTGCCGACGGCCAACATGCCGATGCCGCTAATGGCGTTGAGCGTCAAGGCCCCGCCCTTGGGGCATTGCTCCGAAACGACGCCTAACATGGTCGGCCAGAAAAACGTTTTGCCGAAACCGTAGAGCGTGGCGGCGATAAAAATCGCCATGCCCTGCGCCGTGCTCAGATAGACCAGACCAGTAATCGCTAGTACGGCGCTGCCCGCCAGCAAACCCAGCGGTGAAAGCGTGTGAACGATCGGCCCGGCAAAGAAACGCAAGACGAGCATGATCGCCGAAGTGTACACCAGAATCCAACCGGGGTTGAGATTCGCCTCCCTCATCGTGCCTTCCATGATTCCGGTGATCCAACCATCGGTGCCGATTTCCGTGGTGGCCAAAGGCATCATGATCAAGATCAAAAAGAACAGAATCGGTCGGCCGAAACTCTTGGTGTAAACGCCAAAGGCCGCCACCATCGCCGCGCCCAAGCCGATAAACCCGGCCTTGGCGCCCATGGAAAGAGGGGTTGCGCCGCCGTTGGAAAAGAAGTCTAGCAGTTGCAGCACCAGCAATACGGCCACGATCAGCCCGCCGGCGATGCCGAACTCCTGGAGCATTTCGCGGTAACTCACGCCCGCCGAAACCCGTTCACTCTCGGGAAACTTGAGTCCCACCAACATGAGAAAATAAATGACGGCCGGAATTCCAATCAGCCCGACTTTGATCGCCCAGGGGCTATCCGCGGCGAACGAGTCGAGGCCGATCAACAACAGGCCCGTGATCACCAAACCGCCCGGCCAGCCGGCATGCAAAATGTTCAACCATTTGGTCTTTTCGCGGCTAAACAGCGTGGCCACCACAGGGTTGATAAACGCTTCCACCGAACCATTGGCCAAGGCGCAAATGAAGCTTCCCCAATAAAGCAAATTGAATCCCAACTGCTTGTCGTCGACAAAATACGCCGCCACGGCCATCACGGTCCAGATGATGTGGCCGGCAAAGGCAAATAGCATAGCCGTCTTGTAGCCTATTCGGTCAATCAGCAGGCTGAACAGAATAATGCTCACCGCAAAAGGCCAAATGCCGATGCCGGCCAACCGCCCTTCCTGGGCCGGATCCAAACCAAATTCCTCGGCCCAGGTGCCGAGAAGAAACATGCGGCCGGTGAAAGCAAACGCCGTCGTAATGAGGGCGATAAAACAGCCCCAAAAAAGAATTTTCTCGTTGGCGGAATGTTCGTTCGCCGGAGCAGTGGTGCTCGCGTCGCTCATGGACGGTTTCTCCTGGCTGGCACAGCCATTGGTGTGAGTCGGTGATTGTTTGACAAAGTTCAGTTAGCAGAGTGCAGTTCATGACGCTTCAGCACATTCGGCCGGAGGCGAATTCGCCCGGCCGGGAAACATAACTCCAGGGTGGGTGTGCGTTTGCATCGCGGGGGACCAAAAAGAGCTTCCGAGTATACTGGTTGCGCAGCGGATGTAAACCGTTTTGCCGCCGCCCTTGCGAAAGGCATACAATCGGCCAACCCGCGATTCCATGGCTGATGGCGCGCTAAAGCGAGAACGGGTCGCCGGCCAATTGCCGGCTTTCGGAGGTCAGGTCGTACATGTCTTGAATCAACTGAATATCGCAGGGCCGTTGTGTTACGTTGCGGCGGGAAAACATACGCCGCTGCGTGGCGACCATCACCTCCGGCGGAAGTTCGGTCACTTGGCCGAACAGGCGGGCATAGTTCACGTAGCTCGGCACGTTGGTGGTTATGAATCCGTACAGCATGCTGCAAACGCCGATTGTCTTGCCGGTAAAAATTCCCGTGTTGATGGCCGACTTCGAGTAGTCGCCGATGATGCAGCCCAGAAACTGCATTCCCGTGGACGTTTTTTCGCCGTCATAGGTCATGTTGACTTCGCCGTAGGTGTTTTTCAGGTCGCTGTTGCAGGTGCCCGCGCCGAGGTTGATCCAACTTCCCAGGTAGCTGTGCCCGAGAAAACCGTGGTGTTGTTTGTTGGTGTACGGCTCGATCACCGAAGCCTCCACCTCGCCGCCGATTTTGGTCGTGTGGCCAATCGAGACCGCGTCCTTGATTGCGGCGTGTTCCAGCACGCGAGCGCCGCGCCCAAAGAAAACCGGGCCGCTCAAAAAACAATAAGGACCGATCGACGCGTCTGCTTCGAGTAGGATCGGGCCGTCGGAGGTCTGGGTCACGACATACTCGCCCAGTTTGGCGCCGGCGGCGGCGAACACGCCATCGGCCACTTCCAGGTAGTCGCCTTTTTCCAGCCGATACTCCAGGCTCTCGTTAAAGGCCGACAGATTATGTCGCACCACATCGTGCGGAAAATGAAACAGCGGCAACTCGCCTTCGAGCAGTGGGAGGCCCTCAAGTTGTCCCACGGCGAATTGCGGCCAGTCTGCCGATGTCAGCCCGGCTTGCGGCGCCGCCGCTTCGGGCGGCAACAGCGCGGCGGCAACTTGGCCTTGGTCGAGCAGCACGCCCGGCCGCCCCTCGCGCTGCAAACGCCGCAATGTTCGATAAGCCGCCACGGTCGGCGCCGCGCGCGCGTTCACCAACAACACGCCCTTGCCCGCCGCCGGATGCGGCGGCGGTGGGTAATCGAGCTTTTCCAGTTCACCTAGATAGGGCCGCGAAATCGGCGTGACGGAATCACTCAGCAGGTGCAGCCAATCGATCAGGCGAAAGCTCGCACAAGAGATCGCATACGCCGGTCGCGCCAAGGAAATCGGCGAAAGCTGCTCGACGAACTCGTCTTCAAACACGAAAATCGGCATACTCGCACCTCCATTTGCCGCCGCATTGCTCCATCATCCATCGCCACACCGGGCCATCGCCGGGCGGCAACGCACTCTCAACTATTTCTTCTGGAAGACAAATTCCATGCCTTCCGGCGTTCGCTGGTTGTACTTGGCGTCGAACTCTTCGTCGTTCATGATCAAGAGCATAATCCCTTCAATCAAGGCCACTATCCACGTGAGAATCCCGCCAAACCCACACGTCAACACCGTGGCTAGGAGCAGGACGATGCCTGCGGTGGTCGAGCCCAGGTAAAAGTGATGGATACCAAGACTCCCGAGTAGAATCGCCAGAACGCCCGCTACAATCTTGTTCTTGCCGCGACCTGAATCAGCACTTGCCATGTTCTTGCGCTCCTGAAGAGACGAATTCGGTGACGAAAAAAGCGAACAGCCGCCGCCTCGAAGTATCTCGCAACTTTCGGCGGACGTCAAGAACATTGGGAATATGCTATGTTTGTGTTTGATCTTTCCGACGCCCCGCCCCTTGCGCAGGAGTTCTACCAACGCGACCCGGCGCGCGTCGCCCAAGAGTTGCTCGGGAAAATTCTCTTGCGCAAAACCCGAGCAGGATTCGCTGGCGGGCGAATCGTGGAAACAGAGGCCTATCGCGCCGATCGCGACTCCGCCAGCCATGCCTTTCGCGGGCCAAGCCGCCGCAACCGCGCCATGTTCGGTCCGCCCGGCAGAGCGTATGTTTATGCGATCCACGCCAAGTATTGCTTCAACGCCGTGACGGAACATCGCGGCCAGGCCAGCGCCGTGTTGATTCGGAGCATGGAACCGCTGGTCGGACTCACGCAAATGCAAACTCGCCGAAAACGCGAACGATTG
>QIKY01000035.1 GCA_003233175.1 Planctomycetaceae bacterium
ACTGCGCCGCTATGGGCCTGGAAGGAACGGAACTCACTTCCTACTATTTCCCCACGCCCGCCACGCCTGAATACTTGCGCCAATTAAAACAACAGTGCTTCCGCCTTGGGCTTGACGTTTCTGGAACGGCGGTCGGCAACGATTTCGGGCATCCCGACGCCGCCAAGCGCAAAGCACAAATCGCGCATGTGAAGCAATGGGTCGATAACGCCGAAATTCTCGGCGCGCCGGTCATCCGAATCTTTGCAGGGCATGTCCAGAAAGACACCCCGCCCGAACAGGCGCACACTTGGATGGTGCAAGGCATGGAGGAATGCTGCCAATACGCCGGCCAGCACGGCGTGCATCTGGCCTTGGAAAATCATGGCGGTCCGACCCGCACCGCCGACGAACTCCTGGCCTTGGTGCATGACGTGAAGAGCCCTTGGTTTGGCGTCAACCTCGACACCGGCAACTTCCGCAGCCGCGATGTCTACGCCGAAATCGCCCGCGTGGCGCCTTACGCCATCAACGTTCAAGTGAAAGTGGTTCTCGACGGACCCGACGGCAAAAAACAGCCGGCCGATTTCCCGCTCTTGGCCAAGATCCTTCGCGAAGCCAATTACCGTGGCTACATCGTGTTGGAGTACGAGGAAAACAAAGATCCTCGCCAAGCCTGCCCGGCAATCGTCGACCGCCTCCGCGAAGCGTTCGCCTAGCACTTCTCCAAGAACCGTTTCGTGCAATGGTGTGCGGAAATCCCCGCCAAGCCGCAAGCTTGCCAGCCATTAGCCGGTGGTCGAGCGCAGCGAGCACCACCGGTAGGCTCGCGCGGCGAACGCGATGCATTCCGAAGGGCTGCCAGCGCACCGTCCTTTCCGCGCAGGCGGGAATCCAGACAGCTTGCATGCATCGCTGGATTCCCGTCTGCGCGGGACGGACGGGTCGTTGGGAACGGTGGGTTGGCCGCGATAGGGCGCCTCTTGCAGGCTCCGCCCGCCTGGGTTCAAGAACCTGCCACCCTGCCGATTGCGCGTTCACGTCCTGAACTTCCCCAAGAGTGGACGGCCGACAAAAAGCGTTGCCAGAAGGCGGGCGTGCCGAAGGAAGTTCGCTTTCGCACGCGTCATCAATCGATGTGCGTGATGGAGCGAAAGGACCGCTGGTCGTCGAGGTCATTAAGTGTTGCGTGACGGCGCGAACCGACAAGCGGCAAGAAGGTCATGACGAAGTCTTGGTCGTGATCCGCTTTCGTAATCACCACAAAAGCGATATTATGCAGGATGATTATTACTTATCGAACGCAGCCGCCGAAACGGAGTTGGCGGAGTTTGCTCGCGTGGCAAAAGCCGAGCATCGGATCGAGGAATGCATCCAACGCGGCAAGAGCGAGGCGGGCTTGGCCGACTACCAAGTCCGCAACTGGAAGGGCTGGCATCATCACCAGACTCTTTCGCTGATAGCGAGTTGGTTTTTTGGTGCCCGTTCACGGCATGTGGAAATGCGACAGCAATCTAGCCAGGAAATGAAGACCTAACACTGCCGATAGCGCAACCAAAACAACCTCTCGACCACCGTGAGCACCGACACAACAGAGAAAACGGCCGGAAAACAGAGCGAATCCGTAATTCGATCGAAAAATCACCCACGGATTCTTCGGACGAGCCTTTTTATTTCAAACTCGCATGGCAATTTGTTAGAATAAAGGCCCCTCGCGTTCAGATGACGACGCCGTTGTTCGTCGTAGCGAGGAGAGTCGCTCCCCGACAGCCCGCCTTCGATTTGAATAATGGATCATCCTCATGATTCGATTTTTCGTCCTCACGAGCCTCCTGTTGCTGTTATCGCCTCGGGGCGCTGCCGCTGAAGAGCCGGTCGATTATGCTCGCGATGTAAAACCGATTTTGACTCACCGCTGTTACGCCTGTCATGGCGCGTTGGCGCAAGAATCAGACCTGCGTCTCGACACGGCCGCCGCCGCACGTGAAGGGGGCGAAAGCGGCCCGGCCATTATTCCCGGTTCGCCCGACGAGAGTCCGCTCATCGAACGCATTACGGAAGAAGACGAATCGGCGCGAATGCCGCCGGAAGGAAAACCGCTCACGGCCAAGGAAATCTCGCTGCTTACGGCGTGGGTCGCACAAGGTGCTCCGGCGCCTGCAAACGAACAACCGCCGCAAGACCCGCGTTCGCATTGGTCGTATCAAACGCCCCGGCGGCCCGCGTTGCCGGTGGCGGCCAACGCAAAATGGGTGCGGAATCCGGTCGATGCGTTCATTGCCGCCCAGCACCGGGAGTTGGGTTTAAGGCCGCGTCCGGCGGCGGAAAAAAGCACGCTGCTGCGGCGTGTTTATCTAGACCTCATCGGCTTGCCGCCCACACCCGGGCAACTGGCGTCGTTTGCTCACGATACTTCGCCCGACGCCTACGAGCGCGTTGTCGACCGGCTGTTGGCAAGTCCTCAATACGGCGAACGCTGGGGCCGCCACTGGATGGATATCTGGCGTTATAGCGATTGGTACGGCAACCGCGGCAGCGGCGAAATTCGTTATAGCCAGAAACACATTTGGCGTTGGCGCGATTGGATCGTTGCCTCGTTGAACGCCGATAAAGGCTACGACCGCATGTTGGTCGAAATGTTGGCGGGCGATGAACTGGCGCCCGGCAATCCTGAGGTATTACGCGCCACCGGTTTTCTGGGCCGCAACTGGTACAAGTTCGACCGCAACGTCTGGCTGGCGGAAACGATTGAAAAAACGAGCGTCGGTTTTTTGGCGGTGACGATGAAATGTGCTCGCTGCCACGACCACAAATTTGACCCGATCTCGCAACACGAGTACTACCAACTGCGGGCCTTTTTTGAGCCGCACGATGTGCGCGTCGACGATTCCAACGCAGACGGATTTGGAGACGACGCTTTCGACGGCGGCGCGGGCGTGGCCCGCGTTTACGACGCCAAACCGGAGGCGCCCACTTATCTATTTATTCGCGGCGACGACCGCAACCCCGATAAAGAGCATCCGCTGGCCGCCGCCACGCCCGCAGTTTTGGGCGGCGGCGAACTAAAAATAGCCGCCATCGATCTGCCTCTGGAGGAATACTACCCAGCCTTGGCCAAGGACGTGGTTGCGCGTCTGATTGCCGGTGTGGAAACGGAAGTCAGCGGTGCTGAAAACTCTCTGGAAAAAGCACGCGGCCGTTTGGCGATGGCCGACCAACGCATCACGCAGTTTGCCGACAAAATGCAATCGCTGGACGACTCCGCCACACCGAGCGACGCCGCGCCGTTTCTGGCTGACGAATTTTCCACCCGGCAAGATGATGTTTGGCGGCCGCTGAGCGGAAACTGGGTGTTTGCCGACGGCAAGGTCACGGAAACGACCGTCGGTAGTTTTCTCGCCATGACCACCAAGAAAAACCATCCGCAAGATTTTCAGGCCCGCATTCGCTATCGCACCAACGACCAAGGCGACACGCGGTCGGTCGGCTTCAGTTGGGATGTCGTCGGTCGGCTGAAAAATTGGCAGGCGATCTACACGCACGTCAGTGGTGGCGCCTCCGCCGTACACGCCTGTTACCGGGAGAACGGCCGAGATACCTATCCCGCCAAGGCCATTATTTCGCACCCCATCAAGCTGAACCAAGAGATCACGCTCGACTTTGCCGTACGCGGCCCGTTGTTGAATGTCTGGGTCGATGGCGAACTCAAATTGGCCTACACCATGCCGCTGGCTCGGCAAACCGGCAAGTTCGCTCTGTGGGTGCATCGTGGTTCGGCGTCGTTCCAGGAAGTTCGCATCGAACCGTTAGATAAATCGTTCACACTCGCCGCCACCGCCGGCGAAGGCGGCCGCTCTCCTTTCGCGCCACTCCGGCGGGATGACCTCGAACAACAGCAGTCGGCGGCCGTGTTCGCCGTTGCTGCCGCCCAAAAACAACACACCACCGCCCAAACCAAGCGGCTATCGATTCTTGCTCGCATTGCCGCCGACCGGGCCAGGATTTTCAAAGCGGACAACGTCGAACCAACGGCGCTCGCAGCCGGGCGCGCCGAACGTGTCTATCAAGCCGCCGCCGAAGAAGCAGCGCTTTCCAAAGCCGAACACGAACTGAAACTCTTGCAGCGCGCCGCCAAACAGGCAGACGCCAAATCGTTGGCCGCAGCAAAAAAGAAACGCGCCGCCGCGCTGAAGAAGCGAGATGCGGCAAAAGCGGCTCTGAAAAAAGACTCTCCGAAGTTCACGCACCTGGGCCCGGAATATCCTCGCACCAGCACCGGACGTCGCTTGGCGCTGGCCCGTTGGATGACCGACGCCGCCAATCCGAGAACGGCGCGCGTGGCGGTCAATCATATTTGGCTGCGGCATTTCGGCCGCCCGCTGGTCGATTCCGTCGCCGACTTCGGTATCCGCAGCGATGCGCCTTCGCACCCAGAGTTGCTCGATTGGCTGGCTGTCGAGTTGCTCGAAAGCCGGTGGAGCATGAAACACATCCATCGGTTGCTGGTAACCTCGAACACGTATCGCATGCAGTCTTCGAGCGGCGCCGAGGGAAGTGCGAACATGGAACAAGACGCGGCCAATCGGTTTCTGTGGCGGATGAATTCCCGACGCATGGAGGGGGAAGTCGTGCGAGACAGCCTACTTGCCTGCGCCGGCCAACTCAACTTGCAAATGGGCGGACCGGAGCTGGCCGACAACACGGGGCAAAAGTCGCGCCGCCGCAGCATCTATTTTCGCACCACGCCCGATAATAAAATGCCCATGCTGGAACTGTTCGATCTGGCCAACCCCAACGAATGTTATCGTCGCAAGGAAAGCGTCGTGCCGCAGCAGGCGTTGGCTCTCATGAATAGCGAAGTGGCCTTGGTGCAAGCCCGACTGCTCGCGCGGCGAATCGTGGCGAACAGTAAATCGGCCGCCGCCGAACCTTTTATCACGGCTGCTTTTGAACACGTTCTTTCGCGTCGGCCGACTGCAAAAGAAATGGCGGCTTCGCTGCGATTCCTCCAGAAGAATGTGTCGCTCTTGCAAACGCCTGGAAAACTATCCGCGTTTCCCGACGATGGCTCCGGCAAGCTGCCTCCTTCGTCGGACCCGGCCCTGCGAGCGCGGGAAAATCTGATTCACGTGCTTTTTAATCATAACGATTTTGTCACCATTCGCTGATCGAATCTCGCTGAGAGAATTCCCATGACCTCTCCAACTCCTTCGCCTTCGAATCAACTCTATCGCCAGCCGAACCGCCGCACGTTTTTGGCTGACTGCGGCATGGGGTTTACCGGTTTGGCCCTCAACGCCATGCTCGCGCAAGAAGGCCTTGCCGCAACCAATACCAAAAGCGGGGCGAAACCAAAATCGGCGCACGCCCCGCCCGATGGACGTCCGCATTTTGCCCCCAAAGCAAAGAGCGTGATTTGGCTGTTCATGATGGGCGGCGTCAGCCATATGGAGAGTTTCGACCCCAAGCCGATGCTCAACAAATACGCGGGCATGAGTTTCGACGACTCGCCCTTCCGCGACGCCGTTCTCAACTCGCCCTTCTATCGAAAAAACGTGCGCGACTTCGCCGGCGGGCCGCGTAAACTCATGGGCACGTTGTATCCGCTGCAAGTCGGCTACAAAAAACACGGCCAATCGGGAATCGAGATCAGCGATTGGTGGCCCCACTTGGCAAAACGCATCGACGACCTCGCCATCGTGCGCTCCATCTGGACCACCGACAACGACCACGCCGCACAATTGCAATTCCATACCGGAAGACACATCTTCGACGGGCTCTACCCGGCGCTCGGTTCTTGGGTCCATTACGGCCTCGGCTCACTGAATGAGAATCTTCCGCAATATATCGCGATTGGGCCGCCGCCCGGCGATTGCTGCGGTGGCGTCGGCGCGCATGGGGCTGCGTATTTGGGGCCGGAGCATGCGGGCGTCAAACTCAGGATCGACCCCAATAATCCGCTGTCGTTCGGCACGCCCGGCAAAGAGGTGCGGCATGAAGAGCGCCGCCAGCAACTTGAATATCTGCGTGAGTTAAACAGTTTGGCCGGCGCCGAATACCCGCACGATCCAATCATGCGCGCCCGCATCAAATCGTATGAGTTGGCGTATCGTATGCAGTCCGCCATTCCGGAAGCGATGGGCTTCTCGGCGGAAACGCCAGCCACACGCGACATGTACGGTCTGGAAGACGCGACCACGAAAACGTTCGGTGAGCAGTGTTTGGCCGCTCGCCGACTCGTCGAACGCGGGGTTCGTTTCGTGCAACTCTACCACGGCGGCGGAGGCGGCGGCTCGTGGGACGCCCACAGTAAACTGAAATCGAACCATGGCCGCATGACCAAGGCGGTCGACCAGCCGATTGCCGCCTTGCTCGAAGATCTCAAACAACGCGGCATGCTCGATGAAACACTGGTGGTGTGGGCCTCCGAATTCGGCCGCACGCCTGGCGCCGAACGATCCGACGGACGCGACCACCACCCGTACGGCTTCTCGGTTTGGATGGCTGGCGGCGGCATCAAGGGCGGCGTGGTTCACGGCGCGACAGATGAAGTCGGCTTCCACGCTGTTGAGCATCGGCATTACGTCACCGATATTCACGCCACGATTCTGCACCAACTTGGTCTCGACCCGCGCCGTTTGGAAGTCGCCGGCCAGAAACGGCTAGACGTCGATTTCGGCGCACCGATCAAGGAGATCATCGCCTGAAAACCTGTTTTGGTCTATTCGAGCGAAGCGTGTTTGAGCCGCAGCGCGTTGCCCACCACGGAAAACGAACTCAAACTCATTGCGGCGGCGGCAACCATCGGGTTGAGCAACAAATTTTCGTTCAGCGGGTAGAGCACTCCCGCGGCAATCAGCACGCCGACCAGATTGTAAACAAAAGCGAAGAACAGGTTCTGGTGGATATTTCGCATGACGCTCCGCCCCAGCCGCAAAGCCTTGACGATTCCCCGCAGGTCGCCGCCGATGAGTGTTACGCCGGCCGCCTCAATCGCTACGTCGGAGCCGGCGTCCATCGCGATGCCGACATCAGCCGCCGCCAGCGCCGGAGCGTCGTTGACGCCATCGCCGGCCATGGCCACGATTTTTCCCGACTCGCGCAGTTTGAGCACGAAATCGTGTTTATCTTGCGGCGTCATTCCGGCATGCACTTCGTCGATTTGGAATTGCGCCGCGACCGCCGCCGCCGTGACTTCGTTATCGCCGGTCAGCATCACGACGCGCAGCCCCATGGCGCGTATTTCCGCCAAGGCGGCGGGCGTTGTTTCCTTGACCGGATCAGCCACCGACAACAGCCCCACGGCCGTATCTTCCTGGCCCACGAAAACCACCGTGTGCCCTTGCTTGCGTAGTTCGTCGGCCTTCTCGGCCAGCGCCGCGGGAAGCGTTATTCCGGCTTCTTCCAAAAAGGACTGACTTCCCACCAAGACGCGTATTTGTGGCGAGTTGGCGTTTTGCGAGCTATCATTTTGCGAGTTGGGCTGCGACGGCGCAACCATCGCCTCCACGCCCTTGCCGGTGTGCGAGGTAAATTGTTCGGCGGCGGGAAGGCTGAGTTGTTGCTCGTGGGCCGCAGACACAATCGCGGCCGCCACCGGGTGCTCGCTGTTTTGCTCCACCGCGGCGGCGAGTTGCAGTAACTGCTCGGAGCTTTGCGATTGAGGATCGGCCACAATGCTTTCGATCAAACGCGGCCGGCCTTCGGTGAGCGTTCCAGTTTTGTCGAACGTCAAGGTATCGATCTTGCTCAACTGCTGGATCACCTCTCCGTTTTTGAGCAGCACGCCGAGTTGGGCGCCGCGTCCCACGCCGACCATGATCGACATCGGCGTGGCCAGCCCCAGCGCACAAGGGCAGGCGATGATCAAAACTGAAACCGCGTTCACCAGCGCGTACCCCAACGCCGGCTCGCGCGGCGCGAACCACGCCCAAACAACAAAGGAGGTAATCGCCACGCCGATCACGATGGGAGTCAGGTACGCGGAGGCGACATCGGCCGCTTGTTGGATCGGCGCCCGCGACCGCTGCGCTTGAGAGACCATCGACACCACCCGCGAGAGCATGGTGTCGCCGCCGATGTGTTCGGCGCGCATCAGAAAGGCGCCGATCTGGTTGATCGAGCCGCCGATCACGTCATCGCCGACGTTCTTCGTGACGGGAATCGGTTCGCCCGTGAACATCGACTGATCGAGCGAACCAGAGCCTTCGATCACCACGCCGTCGACCGGCGTTTTATCGCCAGGACGCACTCGCAATATATCGCCAACTTGCACGCTCCCGATCGGCGATTCAACATCTTTTCCGTCGCGAACAATACGAGCCATTTGCGGAGCAAACGCTAGCAACTCGCGAAGAGCGTCGCCGGTTCGCCGCCGCGCCCGCAGTTCCAAAACCTGGCCCAACAAAACCAACGCCGTGATCATCGCCGCCGCCTCGAAATAGACCGACGTTTCGCCGTTCGCTCGAAAGGCGTCTGGAATGATTGACGGAAACAGAATCGCCACGGCGCTGTATCCGTAAGCCGCGCCGGAGCCCAACGCAATGAGCGTAAACATGTTCAATCGGCCCGTTCGGACCGACATCCAGCCGCGTTGAAAGAATGGCCATCCCGCCCAACAGACCACCGGCGTGCTGAGCACGAATTGCAACCAACGTTGTGAACCCAGGGAGAGCCAGCGTTCCAGAGGTAGGCCCAACATGGGGGCCATGGCCAACAAAAGCACCGGCAGCCCAAACACGCAAGCCACGATGAAACGCCGCGTCATGTCGCGGAGTTCGGAATCGTCTTCAGCGGAATCGGCGGCTGCGGCTTGCAACTCCAACGCCATACCGCACTTCGGGCACGTTCCGGGCGTATCGCTCTGGACCTCAGGATGCATGGGGCACGAGTAAACCGGCGCGCTGGGCAAGGCGATTTGCGTAGGTTCGAGCGCCATGCCGCATTTCGGACAGATTCCCGGAACATCGCTTTCCACGCCGGGACACATCGGGCAAAAATAGGCCGCCGCCGGCTTCTCGCCCGCTGGAGACATTGCCGACATCGACATTGCCGACATTGCCGGCGCCGCTCCCAATTGAACCAATTCCCCCTGTGGTTGGGCCCCATGCGGTTGGGGAGCATCGCCTCGAAGGAACTTGGTTTTGCATTGCTCGCAGCAGAAATAATAAAGGTTGCCCTCGCGTTCGGCGCTCAAAGCGGTCGCTTCGTCAACTTCCATGCCGCAAATAGGATCGATTGCCACGCGAAACCTCTTTCTGGAGTTCTATCGAACGATTTTCTATGTGTGAACGCATTGCCTCATACTTTCCACCCAAATTAGCATTTTCGTCGCTCCAGAGCACCCGCCCTACCTCTGGAGAGTGGAGCCGCCCATAGACCATTTCGGGTGCGGGCTTTACCATGAACGAACCTTTCGAGATCCGCACTCCGACTCCGCTTGTTTTCCATGACAGACGCTCCCTTAGGTAAAATGGGCCACGACGCGCTGATGCAAGTGTTGGGATTTCTCAACTATTCCTCGGGCGCTGCTGATCCCCATTTGCTGGAAAATCTTAACTACCTTTACCAACTTGCCGAACCTCCGGGTGAAGAGGCTTCGGGTGAATCGTGGAGACAGATTCACCAGTGGCTCCGCGATAAACTTTCCGAGGTTTCGGGTCGGGAGGCGACACCTCAAGACGCCGGAGCTTTTCAAGACGCGGGGCAAGTCGAGGCGGTCTTGCGACTCGCCTTTGAGAAATTCATTCCGGCCTATTTCGATTTCCACCAAGATCTTCTCTTTCACCAGAACCCGAACGATGTGGTTCGGCCCTTTTTTTTGGGGCGAATTTTCGAGGCGGTTCTTTCCCAAGGCGGGCCGTGGCGCGAAGCGGCGCGAATCGTGGGCGATGGCATTGCCCAACTCAACGATTTTGTCGGCCATCGTCCCGTGGCGACGTTGGAAGGTCATGAAATCGAGCCCTATGCTCACGAATGGAGTCGGCCCATCCCACTGTATGTTCGTGGAGCGGGCGCTTCGTGGGGAAAGCATCAAGAGGTTGTGGCGAAGGCGGTCGAATTGTTGCATCAAACCGACGCCGCTCTTCTCCGCCAAGCGCATTTTGCCCCTGATTTGCTGGACGAATTGGCGATCGATCCGCGAGCCTACGATTTCGACCACCCCGTGAATCGGCGCGTGAACTATCAATTCGGCCAGTGGGATCCTCACCTGATTGACCGGCAGGGGCGTTACCGGCGGTTTGTTATCCAGCAGGTGACGCTCGACGCCTTGATGTGTCGCGTCGACGACCCACTCGACCTGCCGCTCGAGGAAAAGGTTTTTGAAGCGGCGGCGGTCTTGGCGGGCGCGATGCTGATGGCGTCGGGCGTGAGCGGCTCCGGGCCCGACACCCACGATTCCAACGCCACCCTTTCCTCGCTCCTGCCGACCGTGACCTCAACACGTGATTCCTTCTACACGAGTCTGATCGAGCGAATGGATGGTCCGCGCGCGGAGCGGCTGCGTCGCGAAGCGGAGGAGTTTCGCCAGCCATTCGGCGCCGCTCGCCGGCACTTAAATGGCCAACTGGCGCGTCGGCGCGCTTCGCAGTTGGTGCATGTTCACATGGCGCAGCTGTATTCGCACATGGCCTATCCTGAAGCGGCGGCCCGACAGGTGGAAGTGGTGCCGGTGGCGTCGGCCCGCATGTTGTGTCAGATCGAGTGCCGCTTCACCGCGGCTCGGCAAGCATTAAACAACGGCCGGCTCGAGGAAGCTGCGGCCCTCCTGCCGGAAATCGTTGGTCTGCTGCATACCGCGATCGAATGCGGCGCTGTTGTTGATCCTTGGAACATTTTGGGCTTCGATGGAAATTTCAGTTTGTTTCCGGCGCTCGAGAATAGTATCCGAGATCATCGGGTGCATGATTTGATCGACATCATGGAGCACCTGTTCGGCCTCTATGCACGCGTGTGGAGTGATGCCGTTGCCAGCGACACCGACGCCCTTTGCCAACAAGTGGCCGTCGAGTTTGAGCAAACGGCGCAGTGGTGGCGGCAGTTCGCGGCGCATGAAGTGAGCGGCGTGAAAAAAGTAGACGGGCTTGAAGCTTACGATGCGGCGGAACACGTCGCGAATGCGTTGCGTCTTTGGCACGAAGGCGGCGCTGCCGCTGGCGACGTGCGGTTTTGGTCGCCCCATGTGGAAATGTTCGGCTCCCCTAAAGCTTACGCGCTCGTGATCGAGGCGCTCTTGGAGCGCGAAGACTTCATCGCTTCGATGGCGCTGCTGATTCACTGGCTGGGCCGCGCCGATCATATCCCCCTGCACCAAGGCGAAAACACGTTCTATGCGTTGTCGGAACGTTGGCTGCGAGGCCTGCGAGCGAAATGTTTGAGAATCCACGCCGAACGGGGTTCCGCTCAAGAAGACCAGATGTCGGCGGTCGAGGCCTGGAAGCTGGCTCGAAAATTCCTCGATTTCCTCGATGCCAACGCCGGTGAATACGGAAGCGTTCCCACGTTCCAATCGGAAGAAAACGGCGCGGCGCCACAACAGGGCGACGATTGGCCCCCGCCCGAAGACGAGCCAGCGGAGGAAGATGACCTGTTCCACGCGGCCTATGAGGACGTTGTTTTTCGCGATAGCACCGACGACGGCGTTGAAAGCAACCTCCAGGGAGGCCAAGGCGACGCCAACGACTCCTTCGAGCAGGAATCGAAACGCCTCACCGAACGCCTGGCGTTTCTGGAGTGCAACGCCAGGCTTTGGCGTTGGGCCGCGCTTTGCGCCAGGCCTTTCGCCGGCTCGGAAGAAGACGCCCACTTCCTCCAAGACCGAGATGAAACGCTACGCAGGTGGATCGAAACCGCCGAAAACACAAGAAAACAACTCGGCATGTTGCTGGTGGCGGTGCAGCGATTTTCTTTCCCGGAACCCACCGGCGATCATGAGTCGATGCTCGAATTCGATCGTCGAGGCACCTACAAAGACGCGCTTTTGGAGTGCGCGATCAACGCGGCGGTCGAACTGGCCGACGCCGCGCGTTTCCTGCATGCCGCGCTCGATGGCCCCACGACCGAGTCGCTCGCTCCGCCCGAAGCCACCACCGAATCGTTGGCCGCCGCCGTATTCGGCGCCATGTTGCGAGGGCGGCTCGACGACGTACCCCGGTTATGGCCCGCGTTATTGGAATCGCTCAATTCGGAGCCGCTGCTTTTTGTTCCCATTTCCAAAGGCGGCGATGCTGTAAAAATTGTCAACGCCCGCGCACGCCGCCGCACCATTCAAGACCTCTTGCACTGGCTGCCGCGGTTCGGGCTGATCATGGAAACCTGCCAGCTGATCGAAGCCGCCAGGGAAATTGAAATTAACAATCCTGTTGGCAACGACGCCGTCACCGACTTCGATGAACTCTTTAAAATCGGCTACAAGGCGCTGATCGAGTATCTCGTCAAAAACGCCCAGCAGTGGAAACTCGACCAAAAGAACGACGCCGCGAATCAAGATGATGGCGTGGCCCTCGTTTCCTGTATCGAAGAACTGACACACGGCTTAATGGAATGCTGGATGGCCCATAGCCGGTCGGTCCGCCTTTCTGTTCTGGAGCAAGTGCAAGACGCCCGCGTTTGGCGGGCGCTGGTGGGTTTCATCAAGTCGAACGGCGCCGACCTCTTCACCCAAAAGTTTCTCAGCTTCGGCAACCTGCGCGCGATCTTGCAGCACGGCGCCGAACATTGGCTGAACCAACTCCTGGAAGACCCGCGCTGGGAAGGGCAATTTCATCTGGTGGAAGCTCTGCGAGAAGGGCAGTCGGTGCGGATTGCCGCCCACAGGCTTTCGCTGGTATTGGAGGCGGTTGTGGAGAATTACGGCGAATACCTCGATTACAACAGCACCACCACGCAATCAGATCATGGCGACATGCTCTACACCTTGATCGATTTTCTCCGCCTGCGCTCCGCCTATGATCGAGTGGCCTGGAACCTGAAGCCGCTGATCATGGCCCACGAGATTCTCGCCCGAAAACGACAGTACGAAGCCGCCAAGATTTGGCGCCGAGAACTCACCAACGAAACCAACGATCAGGCCGAACAGTTTCTCGCCCAACTCGCTGATCTGCAAAATAAATACGCCATGCAACTGCCAACCGTTGCTGATCGAATTGCCGAACGGTTTGTTCGCCCCATGGATATCGACCGCGTATGTGCTCTGGTGGCGCCAGCCATGGGAGAAGCGGAGCGCATCGGTCTGCGGCCGGCGTTCACCATGCTGGAACAAGAAATGGACGACCTCGCCAAGGAGCCTTCGGGCGTGGGTCTCGACACGCCGGTGTGGCTAACGGCGCTGGACGACGAAGTTGAACGGGTGCTCTTGATTTCCGCCGGCGGAAATATCGCCGACGACTTGGAACTCCTGATTCCCTCGGTCTCGCTGGAATACGACGAACTGAAACAGCGTATCAAGGCTTGGCTCGATTCGCGGTAACCGTGCTCGAATTCAAAACGTGTCGACGGTGTCGCCGGCGTTGCTCAGACTGACATCAATCGGCTTGGCGGCCGCGACAAACACCCGCGCATCGCGACGAATGGCGCGCAACATCCGGAAGCAGAGCCACAATCCGACAACACTGGCCGCCGCCAGCACATACACCGCCATGCGCCCCATGAATGCTCCTGCCTGATTGCCGCCTTGCGTGACGATGAGCAACAGCCCGATGGCCGGAACGCCGCAGGCCACCAGAAACATTTTTTCCGCCCACAACACAACCTGATTCAGTTGCGTTTCATCTTCAGGATCGCGTGACGAAGCCGACAAAATCAACGGGTAGTAAACACGCATGCTCAACAGCATCACACAGAAAAAAGGATACGCTCCGGCAATCAGTCCGCAAACCACCAGCGATAAACCAATGTGCAGGCTTTCCCGCATATCAAGCCGCACATACAAAGGATAAACGAGGCCGGCCAGCAGCCATTCCGTCATGCCCAACACACCGGCGTAGAAGCCTTGCCGCAAGGCCGAGCGGCGGGCCGGTATGAGTTGGTTGAGGTCGGGCGTCGCGCCCCGTCGAATACTTCGCAAGGCTTTGCCCACAGGACGAAAAAGATAATAAACAATGCCGATTCCCAGCGGGAAGGCGATGGCGTTGACCACAAACACGGCTTGATAAAATCGGTCTAGTATCTCTTGCGGCTGGTCGCCCAAGACTTCTTTATTGTATTTCTCGTTAATGATTGCGGCGAACACATGCGGCGTCACGGTGACGAAAAGAAACGCCAAGAACGGCAATCGTTTGACCAGCCAACGCCAGTCGTGGGCGGTGGTGGAGAGCAATTTCCTGGCGTGTGGTTGCATGCACAACGCCAGTTCGCGAGACAAATCGTTGCCGCACGAGTAGCGTTCTTCGGGGTCGGACGCCAAACATTTGTCGAGCACGCGTTGCACGCCGTCTAAATTTTTTGGCCGGCCGACATGCCCTGGCGGAACCGGCGGCTCTTCTCGGCGGCGTTTCGCCATTTGGTCCAAGGTGGCCGCCCAGCCGCCGGTGAACGATTCGTCGACATAGGCGCGCTGGCCGTGCAAAATCTCCCAGAGCAGAACGCCGAGGGAATAGATGTCGCTACGGTTATCAAGATCTTCCGGTTCTCGTGAATGGTTGGCGCTACAGGCTTCCAACTGTTCGGGCGACATATAAGCCATGCTGCCGCCGAAATACGCCGCCGGCGCGGCGCCATCGAGCTTCGAGGAAAAACTGATGTTGAAATCGGCCAGCTTCGGCGTTCCATCGGCCGCAACCAGAACATTGGCGGGTTTGATATCGCGGTGCAGTATGCCGCGCTGGTGGGCGTAGTCGAGTGCTTGGGCCAACTGCGAGCCGACCCGGCAAACAACGTTCGACCAGTCTTCCCGCATCAGTTGGCGGCGGTTCCAAGAATCGGTGGGCGGCGTCTCGCCGCGCGCCGTAAGGCATTCATCAATGGCTCGCAGGTAAGCCGCGCCGTCGCGTTCAATAAAGGGAATGCCTCGCGAGTATTTGATGACTTCCTGCAGCGTGCCGCCGGAAACATACTGCATGTACAGCAGCCGCGCATTCTGCTCGGGAACAATACGCTGGTCGTACACGCGCACAATATAAGGATGCTCCAATTGTGCGAGCGTTTGGCCTTCAATCCCTCGGTTGGCGGTGATTTTCAACGCCACCATGCGTTGCATCGACTCCTGCCGGGCCAAATAGACGCTGCCGAAAGCGCCCTTGCCCAGCCGGGTTTGCAGAAAGAAGTCGTCGATGGTTTGTCCCGGCTCGACATCCACCAAGCGAACCTGTTCGGTGATAACCGTCGTGGCGGCCGGCTCTTCCAATTCCAACAGCCGCCGCAGGGATTCCGCCTGCGCGGGAAAACGCGAAATATATTCCGCCGCCGAGACCTCTCGCCCCGCAGATTTCAAAACGTGATATTCTTCGTAGATCAGATCGGGCGGCGGTCCCTCCTCGAAAAAAAAATCGGCGAACTGTTCGACATACGATTCGACGTTGCGGAACGCATCGCCCTTGCCCCGATATTCCATATCGACTTTGATCAACTCCACCAAAGTCAGACACCGCAACAGAGGCGGCTCATCCGGAAGATGATCTTGCAGCATGGGCGGCGCGTCGCCCTGCTCCCAACTTTCGACGAAAGCCTCCAAGTGCTTCGCCAGTTCGTCCCATTGGCGCGTGCCGTTATCGAGATCAGACGCCATGTTTATTAGACCGATTCCGGCACGACAAACGGCTGGCGATAAGGCCGCGTCAACAAAGCGTTGGCTTGGCTGTCGTTGGCGAAGGTTTCTGTTTTGGGGTTGAACTCCAACGTGCGGCCCAACTGGTAGGTGTGTTCGGCCAGTTTGATATCGACCGCCTGAAGGTTCTCTCGCACGTTCTCAAAGGCGCCCACCACCACTTTGTTATCGCCCAACGAACGCGCCTTTTTGTGGAACGGCGTCTGTTCGCCCAAGCGATACGAAATGTTGCCCAAATGGCACAACGCCGCCGAATAGTGCGCCACTTCCGCATTGCAGTTGATGTCTGACGGATTACGACTGCGAACCGCCGCGATAAAGCTGCCAAACGGACCGCCGGGCGTGACCGACGCTTCAACTCCTTGCACAGGCTCTCCCTTGTCGGAGCCGTGAGGATAAAACTTCCAGCCGCGAATCACGCCTTCGCTGGTATAAAATTCATTGCTGACATTTCGCGGCGGCGAACCTTTTTTGCCCACTAGGCCGCGCGTTTCAAATACCAGCAGCGTCTCGCCGTAGTCGTAAACGGAAAGCTGCATGTTGGGCGTTTGGCCTTGGTCTTTCTCACCGGGAAGAAAACGCCCGCCCAAACTCCAAACCGATTTCGGCATCGTGCCGCCTTTAATCGCCCAGAGGGCCACGTCCATTTCATGCACGCCCTGGTTGCCGGTGTCGCCGTTGCCGGTATCCCAGAACCAATGCCAATTGTAATGGACCAGGTTCCGATGAAAACCTTGCTTGGGAGCGGGGCCCAGCCAGAGGTTGAAATCGAGCGACGAAGGCGCCTTTTCGATCTTCTTGAAACCGATGCTCCAACGCGGCTTGCAACAATAGCCCTTCGACACCAACAGCTTGCCGTACTTGCCCGACTGAATCGTGGCGATTTGGCTGGCCCGCTCGCCGCTCGACCGTTGCTGCGTGCCGTGCTGCACCACGCGGTTGTACTTGGCCGCCGCCTCCACGCACTTGCGGCCTTCAAAAACATTGTGGCTGATCGGCTTCTCCACATAAACATCTTTACCAGCCTGACACGCCCAAACCGTAATCAGCGAATGCCAATGGTTGCAAGTGGCCACAGAAACGGCGTCGAGGTTTTTGTCGTCCAGCGCCTGGCGAATATCTTGCACGCATTTGGGCGTATTGCCGCCCTTGGCATGCACATGCTTTTTTCGCGATTCAAACAGCGACGAATCGGGATCGATCAAATACGTAACGTCCACTTTTTCCTGCGGCGCGAAGCCGTCAATATGACTGCCGCCCCGACCATGAATACCAGCCACGCCAAGACGAATCGTATCGTTGGCGCCGATCACCTTGCCCGACGCCTTCGTGCCCGCAACCGTAAACAGTCCAAACGCCGTGCTGGCGGCGGCGGTTGTTTTGATAAATCGACGACGAGTAACGCGCGACATGATCTCGCTCCTGGCAAAGGTGTTTCTTACCCGCTAAATGGCGCGGCGCCACCAAGTGCGCTCATTACACCATAGCCAGAGCCCGCCGTCCACAAGAAACCACGCACCTTGTTCCGCGCCGTTGTATGTGCCGTTGGGACCAGCGCACCGTCCTTCCCGCCTGCGCGAAAGGCGACGATTTTATGGAACCACGAATGGACGCGAATAAACACGAATAATACCGGTTTTAAAATTCGTGTGTATTCGTGGTTCCCACTCGTTCTCAGTTTTTCCATCCGTTTCAACTCTTCGAGTGATAATCGCCGTTAGCACAATGAGTATCGCTTTTCCTCCGCGAAAGACGCAGAGGATAGGCGTCCGACCACATTCTCCTTCGCGGCTTCGCATGCGATTCTTTCTCGCCCCGCGCCGAGATTTGTTTTTTATTCCTTTCGTCATTTCTTCTCTATAATGGGCAAGTACAATAATCAACACGCATTCGATTCCCGTCCTCCCGAGGTTTCTCCACAATGTTGCGAATTCTTTTTCTCGTTGCGCTCGCCATGAGCTGGAATGCGGCAAATTTTTCTACGCCTGCGGCGGCGAAAGAGCGTGTGTATGATGTCGTTATTTATGGCGGCACGGCGGGCGGCGCCGCAGCCGCGATTCAAGTCAGTCGGATGGGAAAGTCGGTCGTGCTGATTGAGCCCGGCAAGCACATCGGCGGCTTAACCTCCGGAGGCCTCGGCGCCACCGACATCGGAAATAAAGCCGCCATCGGCGGGATCTCGCGAGAATTTTACCAGCGTCTCAAAACATATTACGCCCACGACGACGCCTGGCGACAAGAACGCCGCCAAGACTACCGCAGCGGTCGGCGGACCGACAAAATAACCGACGCAATGTGGACCTTCGAACCGCGCGTGGCCGAAAAGATCCTCCGTGAAATGCTCCAAGAGGCCGGCGTTGCAATCGTTTTTGGCGAGCGACTGCAACGGGAGCAAGGCGTGCGGAAACGCGACGCTAAAATCACGGCGCTTCATATGGAGAGCGGCCGCGCGTTCCGCGCCGTTTGCTTCATCGACGCCACCTATGAAGGAGATTTGTTGGCCGCCGCCGGGGTGTCTTACCATGTGGGACGCGAGGCGAATTCGGTTTACGGCGAAACGCTCAACGGCGTGCAAACTCGCAACGCCATCCATCACCAAATGATGGACAAAGTCGATCCTTACCTGAAACCCGGCGAACCAAAAAGCGGCTTGCTGCCCGGCGTGCATGCGGGCGGTCCTGGCGAGGAAGGTTCGGGCGACCGCCGCGTGCAGGCGTACTGTTTTCGCATGTGCGTGACCGACGCCCAGGAAAATCAAATTCCCTTCGCCAAGCCCCAAGGCTACGACCCGCTGCGTTACGAACTGCTGCTGCGGAATTTTGAGGCCGGCGAAACGCGCATACCTTGGTCGCCCACGTTGATGCCCAACCGCAAGACCGACACCAATAACAATTTCGGCTTCTCCACCGACAACATCAATATGAACTACGCCTGGGCCGAAGGTGATTACGCCACTCGCGAAAAAATCTACCAAGAACACCTGCTGTACCAACAAGGTTTGATGTGGACGCTCGCCAACCATCCTCGCGTTCCCCGGAACATTCGCGAAACGGTCAGCCGTTGGGGGCTCGCCCAGGATGAGTTCGTCGACAACGGCGGTTGGTCGCACCAGCTTTATGTTCGAGAAGGCCGCCGCATGGTTTCCGAATACGTCATGACGCAGCACAATTGCCAGGGCCGCGCGGTCGCCGAAGATTCCGTCGCGCTCGGCGCCTACGGAATGGATTCACACAACGTGCAGCGCTATGTCGACCAAAACGGCTACGCCCGCAACGAAGGCGACGTGCAAGTTCACGGCTTCGCGCCGTATCCGATTTCGTACCTCTCGATCGTTCCGCGCCGCTCGGAATGCGAGAATCTGTTGGCGCCGCTGTGCCTTTCGGCCTCCCATATTGCTTTCGGTTCGATTCGCATGGAGCCGGTGTTCATGGTGCTGGGGCAATCCGCCGCGACCGCCGCTTGCATTTCGATCGACAGCCGCGCCGCCGTGCAAGATATTGAATACGCCCAACTCGAAAAACGCCTGCGGGCCGACAAACAAGTATTGGTCTGGACCGGGCCGCGTCCTCAACCTCGCACCATGCTCGATCCTGAAAAACTGCCCGGCGTGGTTCTCGAAGACGGCGACGCCACGCGTATCGGCAACTGGATTCGCAGCCAGTCGTCGTCGGTATTCGTGGGGCCTTCGTATTGGCACGATGGCAATGTGAATCAAGGCGAATCGAAGTTCGTGTTCGCCAAGAAGCTGCCCCGCGCCGGCGCGTATGAGGTGCGGGTGTCGTACGCGCCGCATGGCAATCGAGCCACCAACGCCCTGGTGATTATCGAACACGCCGGCGGCCGCACGGAAAAACGCATCAACCAGCGTCTTCAGCCGCCGCTGGAAAAAATTTGGATCGGGCTCGGCGAGTTTACTTTTTCGGCCGAACGGCCGGCCGTGGTCATCATTTCCAACGCCGGCGCGAATGGCTACGTGATCGCCGACGCCGTGCAGTTTTTACCCGTCAAGGATATTCAGTGATTTTAGGCGAGCGGCAGAAAAAATTCACCTAATACCAGCACGAAGCGCAAGCGAGTGAATCAGCAAACGGTCCTTCCCACGCAGGCCGGAACCCAAAAAAACTCACGGACTCCCGCTGCGTGCGGGTAAGGCATTTTCCGCCGCTCGGCTAAAAGTCCGGCATTTTGAAAATGCCGGGCTTTTCCGAGCCACAATCGGGATCTCATTTCGAGACTGTCTCCAAGACGCCACGCGAATCTCAGCACCCCCGAGGGGGTGATTTCGTTCATCCTAATTTGCTTGCATAAATCAGTCAAATTTGATATGATTCCAGCCGATGCGTATCAATACCTTCGCTCACCCTCCCCCACTGCAAATCCCTTGCAGCACGCCTGAAAAAAGTGAGTTGTCATGCTAACCATTCTCGGACGAAAGTATCGTGACAGCGGATTTTGCGACAAAGTCGACCGTCGCAACTTCCTGAAAATCGGCGGCATGGTGATGGGCGGTTTGTCACTCCCGCAACTGCTGGAGGCGGAAGCGAAGGCCGGCATAACGCGATCGCACAAGGCGATCATCAACGTGTTCCTGCCCGGCGGCCCGCCCCACCAAGACATGTGGGATATCAAGGTCGATGCTCCCAGCGAGATTCGCGGCGAGCTACAGCCGATCAAAACCAGCGTGCCGGGAATCGAAATTTGCGAGTTATTCCCGCGCATTGCCGCCACGATGGAGCATTTCGCGCCAATTCGCACCATTGTTGGCTCCACCGGCGGCCACGATTCCTTCCAGTGCCTCACGGGCCGTTCCAAACGCGTCCAACCGGCTGGCGGCTGGCCCGCAATGGGTTCCTGGCTCTCGAAGTTGAAGGGCCCGGTGAATGAATCGATCCCGCCGCATCTGAGCCTCTGCTACAAAACGAGCCACGCGCCTTGGGGATATCCTGGCGAGGGCGGCTTTTTGGGCATTGCGCATTCGCCGTTCAATTTGGTCGGCGGCAAGGGCTCTGCTTCGGCCGACAACATGGTGTTGCAGGGCGTCACGCTGGAGCGTCTGCAAGATCGAGGACGGCTGTTGCAATCGTTCGACACGTTCCGCCGCGAGGCCGACGCCTCCGGTTCGATGGACGGCCTCGACTCCTTCACCCGACAGGCCCTCGGCATTCTAACCTCCTCCAACTTGGCGGCTGCGTTGGATATCTCGAAAGAGTCGCCGGAAACGATCGAACGTTACGGCAAGGGCGACCCCACCTTCCGCGCCGACGGGGCGCCGAAAATGACGGAGAACTTCCTGATCGCACGTCGGTTGGTGGAAGCCGGCGCGCGGGCGGTCACCTTGAACTTCAGCCGCTGGGATTGGCACGGCGGCAACTTCGCCCGCGCCCGACAAGACATGCCGATGCTCGACCGGGGCGTGGCTTCGCTCGTCGAAGACCTGCATGACCGTGGGCTCGATCAAGACGTGTCGGTCGTTGTGTGGGGCGAGTTCGGCCGCACGCCCAAAGTCAATAAGGCCGCCGGACGCGACCATTGGCCGCGCGTCTCTTGTGCATTATTGGCCGGCGGCGGCATGCGCACCGGCCAAGTGATCGGCGCCACGAATCGTTTGGGCGAGTACGCCAAGGACCGGCCGATCACCTTCCCCGATGTGTTCGCCACGCTCTATCGCAACATGGGGCTCGATCTCGAAGGCACCCGCGCGTTCGATCTGCGTAGCCGGCCGCACAACTTGGTGGAAGCCGGCGCCCGGCCGATTCGCGAACTGATCTGAGCCGCGCTGAGATGCGAGAACGCTTCACCGCCAACTGTTGGGTCGTCCACCGTTGGAGTTCATGCGTTAGCATCGCTCGTGAAATTACTGCAAGATTTGTGGTGTGATGATGTAGTTCCATTTTGGAAGCAACTCGGCGAACTGCACGGTTGCTCGAATTACTTCCTTCATCACGTCGGTCGCTTTGCGTCCGGTTTCGTAGACGCGTCGGATAACGTTCACGGTTGTGCGAAGGCCTGTTCGCGTGCTCGCTTTTCGCATCAGCTCGACGACATGCTCCAGGGTGTCAAACAGCATGCCCGTGCAGGCTCGGCTCAAGTGCGGAAAAAAGCGACGCTCGATCAGATTGTACTTGGAACAATAGCTCGGATAGTGAGCCACGCGAATCGTCATGTTCGTCTGATTGGCAACCGCTTGAAGATCGTGTTTGAAAAGA